>NZ_JBEOSF010000019.1:0-163794 GCF_040302725.1 Kitasatospora sp. NPDC097605
ACGTCAACACCGACAGCCGCACCTACCTGCGCCGCCAGCTCGGCACCGGGGTGGCCCAGCTGCCCACTCGCCCCGACACCGAGTCGGCGCGCCCCCGGTGGAGAACCGGGGGCGCGGGCCGTCGTGCGGGCCGGGTCAGAGCATGGCGGCGGCGGGCTTGACCATGGCGCGGGCGGTCTTGGCGTCGACGTATTCGCCGATGGCGGTCATCACCCATTCGCCGGAGTACTGGCGGACCAGCTTGCACATCACCACGCCGGTGCGGGGCTCGGAGTGGGTGAGGTCGAAGCGGACCAGTTCCTGGTTGGTCCCGGCGTCGACCAGGCGGCAGTAGGCGTTCTTGACGTCGGTGAACTTCTGGCCGGAGAAGGAGTTCACGACGAAGACCAGGCCGCAGACCTCCGGGGGCAGGCCGTCGAGGTGGACGGTGATCGACTCGTCGTCGCCGCCGCCCTCGCCGGTGAGGTTGTCGCCGGAGTGGGCGATCGCGCCGTTGAAGATGCCCAGCTTCATGAACCAGGCGGTGTCCAGCTTCTCGCGCTTGGCGTCGAAGGCGAGGCAGGAGGCGTCGAGGTCGATGTTGCGGCCGCGGCCGGCGGGCTCCCAGCCGAGGCCCATCCGCACGGCGGACAGGAACGGCTTGCCGTTCTTCTCCAGCGAGACCGAGCCGCCCTTGGTGAGGCTGACCCGGCCCTTGTCCAGGGTGACCTTGGTGAAGGACGGGGCGGCGGCGGGCGGGGCCGGGGGAGCGGGCGGCATCGGGGGCGCGCTCTGCGGCATCGGCGGGGCGGAGGCCATGGCGACCCGGGGGTCGACCGGGGCGGCGGGCGCCGGCGGCGGGGTCGGGGCCGGCGCGACCGGGGCCGGGGGAGCGACGGGGGCCGGGGCGGCGGCCGGCTGGTCGTCGACGGTGACGCCGAAGTCGGTCGCGATGCCGGCCAGGCCGTTGGCGTAGCCCTGGCCGACCGCGCGGACCTTCCAGGCGCCGTTGCGCTGGTAGACCTCGACCACGATCAGCGCGGTCTCCCGGCTGAGCGGCGGCGGGGTGAAGGTGACCAGCACGGCGCCGGTGGCGGTGTCCCGGACGGTCGCGGTCGGCTCGATGCCCGCGAAGGTGGCGCCGGCCTCGTCGGGGCTGGCGGTCACCACGATCTTGGTGATGCCGGCCGGGACGGCGGCGGTGTCGACGATGATCGCGTCCGGCGTCCCGGCGGCGGCCGGACGGTGGGTCACGCCGGGCCCGTTCGGGGCGTTGTAGAAGACGAAGTCGTCGTCCGAGCGGACCTTTCCGGCGTCGGTCAGCAGCAGGCCCGAGACGTCCAGCGCCTTGGGTGCGGTGACCTCGACGGTCACCCGCGCGGCGGTCAGCGGGGCGTTGCCGCCTTGGGTCAGGACCGTGGACACGAACTCCTCCTGGGATGCGGTGTTGCGGCGCCGGCCCCGACGGTGGGGCGGCTGTGCCGACTGGCGACCACAGTAACGAACGAGCAAGGCCGGATGAGCCCGAACGGGGCGCTGACCTGTCGGGTTGCCGGGGTCAGCGGGCCGGGGCGGTGGCGCGCGGTACCGGGGCCGGGGCCGCTGCCGGGGCGGCTGCCGGGGCGGCGAAGGCGCCGAGGGCGGCGACGGCGCGCGGGTGGCCGATGCCGAAGGCGCTGGCGCTCCAGGACTCGGTGCTCCGGGGGCCGGCGGCCCGGGGCTGGGCGGCGGCCGTCGGGCGGGCGGCGGGCCCGGCGGGCCGGGTGCCGCGCACGGTGAAGGTGTAGCGGCCCGGGCGGACGTCCGTGCCGGGCGGGGTGGTGAAGCGGTAGACCGCCGCGCCGCGTTCCTGGTGGGCGGTGACCACGGCGCCGGCGAGGTCCGTCCAGGCGGTGCCGGCGCCGGGGGCCGCGCTGCCGGGGGAGAGGCGGATCTCGGCCTGCAGCGCGGTGAGCGCTTCGGTGACGGTCAGCGCGAGGACGTGCCGGGTGCCGTCGCGGCCGAGCGACTGGACCACGGCGGTGCCGGCGAGCGCCTGGTCGTCGGTCTCGTCCGTACCGCCGCCAGGCCGGGCCGGGTCGGCGCTCTTGGTCAGACCGCCGGTGGTGTCGAGGATCCCGCCGGTCCACTCGCGCGGGGACGGGCCGGGCACGCCGGGGGCGTTCGGCTCGGGGACGAACGGCCGGGGCGCGGTCGACGAGGGGGAGGGCACGGGCTTGGAGGGGGACGGCGAGGCGGACGGGGACGGGGACGGGGACGCCTCGGACGCCGACGGGTCCTCGGCGGGCCGGCGGGCGGTCTGCGCACCGGCGCCGTCGGCCGCGAGCTGCTCGTCGGCGGGCCGCGGCCGGTCGGTGCGGCCGTCGGCCGGCGGCGCCGGGGCGTCGCCGGTGCCGGGCTGCCCGGTCCCGGGCCCGCCGGTGACGCCGTGCCGGGACGCCGGGCCCTCGGCGAGCGGCGCGGTGGACGGCGAACCGCCGGTGCGGGGCGCGGGACCGGAGCCGCGCTGGCCGGGCACGGCGTCGGGCGCGCGGGTGCCGGGCGCGGGCGTGGCGGGGACGGCCGGGCGGCGGCCGGCCGTCGCGTCCGGGCCGGACATGGTCCCGGTGCCGGAGGTCGTGCCGCCGCCGTGGCCTGAGCCGGCGTCGGGGGAGGTGTCCGGGCTGGGCGGCGGCCCGCTGGAGCCGACCCGGGCGACCCCGGCCCGGCGGCCCACGCCCTGCTGCTCGTTGAGCAGGAAGGTGGTGGCGATGCTGATGCCCACGACGGTGGACATCGCCATCGCGGCGCCGGAGAACCGCAGGGTGGGCAGCCGCAGGCGGCCGCCGAACGGGCCGGGACGGCCGTGGCGGCCGTGCCGCGTGCGGTACCGGTCGTGCGCGTACGGCGCGTCCTGCCCGGTGTCGTCGGACCGAGTCACCTGACCCATCCCTCCCCTCAAGTCGCCGTTGCGGTCGTCGCATTCTCCCACGTACCGACGGCGGTGCCGGTGCCGGCGGACCGGGCGGACGGCCGCCGGGCCCTCGATGCGGTCGGCTCGTTCGGTCCGGTCCCGTCGGAACCGGTCCGATGCGGTCCGAGGCGGTACCGGCTGGTCCGGTCCGGTCGGAAGCGTTCTCCGGGGTTCGTTCGGGCACGGTCCGGCCGGGTTGGTGCGGGGGCGCGCGTGCGGAGTCCGACCGGACGCGCGCGCGGGCGCGCGCCGGCAGGGGGACGAGCGTAGCAGCGGGTCCCCGGGCGGTGGCCAGTGCCCGGACGGAATTGATCCAATCCGTGGACAACCCTTTGACCAGCGGAAGTTGACGGTCCGTCTGACAAGGCGGGTAAGGGATCCTCAGCCGCTGCGGGGATTATTGCAACCTCCTTGCAACCCTTGCCCGCCCTCGCGCGGTGGAGCACGCTGGTGGACATCCCACGCCGTCCCGGAGAGACCGTCATGCCGCCCGACCCGCTGCCAGCACCCTCCAGTGCCCCCCTCGCCGCTACCCCCACGGGCGGCGATGAGGCAGGCTCCACCGCCGCTCCGGCGGCGGTGGAGGAGGTGCTGACGCTGCGGATCTCGCTGGGCGAGGAGGTGGTCGGAGAGGTCCGTACGCGGTTCCGGTTCGACGCCGCGCGCCCGTACGAGGTGCTGCTGACGTTCCACCTGGGGCGGCCGGACGAGGCCGACTGGGTGTTCTCGCGTGAACTGCTGCGCGACGGCCTGCGCTCGTTGAGCGGCCAGGGCGACGTCAAGCTGTGGCCGGCGTACTGCCCGTGCCACGGCTCGACGTTGCACCTGGCGCTCGAGTCGCCGCACGGCAGCGCCCTGCTGGAGGCCTCGAAGCCGAAGGTCCAGGAGTGGCTGGACCGGACGTACGCGCTCGTCTCCGAGGAGTCCGAGCGGACCCACGGGCCGACCGACGCCGAGCTGTCCGAGCTGCTCGGCGGCTAGCGCCCGGACCCGTGGGCCCCGGTGCTAAGGGGGCGGCAGGGGGAGCGGACGGGGACGCGGTGGCGCGGACCCGTCGGCCGGGGGTCGCGGACCCGGTAACGGCGGGGTGCCGGGCAGCCGGACGGTTCCGCCGGCCAGGCCCGCGCGGAGCCTGCGCACCGCGGGCGCCGAGGAGGTCGGCAGCAGGTCGAACGGGTCCTCCGGGCCGACCACCGTGACCAGCACCGACTCGGCGAAACGATACGGCCGGTGGGCCAGCAGGCCGCCCAGGTAGCGGCGCAGCCGGGACAGCTCGGCCCGCACCGTTACCGTCCGGGCCGCATCCCCGAACAGCGCGTCGGCCAGCTGCGCCGCGCTGAGGCCGTTGCGCTCGGTGGCGAGCAGCAGCAGCAGTTCGGCGTGGCGCGGGCTGAGCGCGTGCGACCAGCTGCCGGCCGCGCCGCGCACCGACAGTTCGGGGCCGCCCGCGCGGCGCAGGTCGAGCCGGAGCCTGGCCCCCTCGGCCTGTTCGGTGAGCGGGCCGCCGGTGCCGGTGCCGGCGTTCGGGGCGCCGGAGTCCTCGGGGGCGGCCGGGGCGGTGTCCTGCGGCCGGACCGGGCGGACCAGCCAGCCGTCGGCGAGCGGCTCGATCACGCACTCGCCCAGGCTGGGCAGCCAGTGCACGGCGGTCGAGCCCCAGCCCTCGGCGGGCAGCCGCAGCCGGGCCGGTGGCGGCAGCCCCGCCGCGGCCGCCGTCCAGCCCGCCGCGTCCACCACCAGGGCGGGGCCGTTCACCCGGGCCAGCATCGGGGCGGCCAGGGTGCGCAGGTGGTGCAGGGACTCGAGCCGCCGGGCGCGCAGTTCGGTCTCGGCGAGCTTGGCGGCGGTGGCGGTCAGCTGGAGCAGGTAGGGGCGGACGGTGTGGGCCGGGCCGCTGAGGTTGATCGCGCCGATCAGCCGGCCGGTGCCGGGGTCGTGCACCGGGGCGGCGACGCAGGTCCAGGAGTGGTGGCTGCGCAGGTAGTGCTCGGAGGAGTGGACGTGCATCGGGCGCTGGGCGCGCAGGGCGGCGGCTATGCCGTTGGTGCCGACCCGCTCCTCCACCCAGCGGGCGCCGGTCAGGAAGCCGATCCGGTCGGCGCTGCGGCGCAGGCCGCGTTCGCCCTCCTGCCAGAGGATGTGGCCGTCGGCGTCGGCGATGGCGAGGATCAGCGGGGGCTGGTCGGCCTGCTCGACCAGGGTGCCGCGGAGGATGGGGAGCAGCGGGTCGAGGCCGCTGGCCCGGCGCCGGTGCTCGATCTCGGCCGGGCCGAGGTGGACGGTGGCGGCGCCGGCGTCCGGGTCGAGGCCGAGGCGGCGCAGGCGTTCCCAGGAGTCGCCGATCTCGGGGCGGGGCTGGAGGAAGGGCGGGTCGTCGGGGGCGGCGGGGTCCCGGTTGGCGCTGCGGGCGGCGGCCTCGGCGAGGGCGCGTTCGTGGACCCTGGCCAGTTCGGCCGCGCTCTGCGGGATTCGACGTTCGGGTCGTCGGGTCTGCCGTCCGGGCTGCCGCACTCGTCTTGCTCCTCGCCGCCGTTCGAGGGCGCGCCGGGGCCGACGCGCTGACGAAAGAGTACGGGCGCTACCGGTTCCTGGGGATGGGGTCTGCCAACTCGGAATACC
This sequence comes from Kitasatospora sp. NPDC097605, assembly GCF_040302725.1. Lineage (NCBI taxonomy): Bacteria > Bacillati > Actinomycetota > Actinomycetes > Kitasatosporales > Streptomycetaceae > Kitasatospora > Kitasatospora sp. NPDC097605. Next base: position 5,552 of record NZ_JBEOSF010000019.1, read on the forward strand.
AGACGGTATGAGAGCGGTCATGCCAATGAATTTCGGTGTGCATGCCCTAGCCGACGGGGTCTTGCCGCTGGGCGGACTCGACGGTGTGGTGGAGGTCGGTGGTGGCGTCGAGGCTGGTCGCGGCGGTGAGGGTGAGGCAGGCGGTCAGGGCCAGGGCGGCGATCCGGCGGGCGGCGGACGGGCCCGCGGGGCGCGGGTGGAGCAGGGCGGCGACCCGGCGGGGGACCGGTCCGCCGTGGGCCGCCGGGGCGTGCCGGGGGCGGCCCGGCCAGGGTGAGCGACCGGCGGCGAGCGCCGCCCGGCCGACCGCGCGGGCGGTCACCGCGCGGTCGCCGACCCGGGCGGCCGCGGCCTCGTCCGCCCAGCGTTCGAGGTGGTAGCCGAGCGGTGCGCGCAGCGTCCGCAGGGCCGGGTGGGCGGCGGCCGCGTGGGCGGCCAGGGCGAGGAAGAGGTGGTGGCGGGCGGTCAGATGGGCCCGCTCGTGGGCGAGCAGGGCCGCGCGCTCGCCGGCGCCCAGGGCGCGGAGCATGCCGGCGGTGACCACGATCCGGCCCGGGTCGGCGGGCCGTCCGGGGCGGCGGAGGCGGCCGGGCAGGGCGAAGGCGTCGGCGCGCTCGTCCGGCAGGACGGTGAGTTCGGTGGCGGGTGGGGTGGTGAGCAGTCGCTTGGCGCGCTGGGTCCACGGGGTGCGCGCCCGGCGCACGGATGCGCGCGGGGGGCGCGTGTCCGGATGTTGATCGTGTGGGCCTGGTGTCCGGACGGCGGCGGTCCCGGTGGTGGCCCTGGCGGCGGTTCCGGCGGCGGTTCCGAGGGTGGCTTCCACGGCGCCGCGGGCGGCGGCCAGGTCGCGTCGGCGGCCGCGCGCGGTGCGCAGCGCGAGGGCCGCGAGGACGGCGAGCGCCAGGGCGGCCGGTACGGCCACCGCCGCCGGGGTGCCGGGCGTGCGGGCGGCGAGCCAGTGCGGCGAGAGGTGGCCGAGGGCGGCGACCGGCCCCAGCCGCAGCAGCCCGGCCGCGGTGAGCAGGCCCAGCGAGCAGAGCGTGCCGCCCGCGAGCACGGTCGCCGTCGCGGCCAGCGTCCAGACGGCGGCGCGCGGCGGCAGCGCCTCGGCGAGCCGGCGGGCGGGCAGGACGGCGAGGAAGGGCAGCAGCAGCGGGGCCCAGACCGCGAGGATCACCGGGCGGGGTCCTCGTCGCCGAGCAGGTCGCGCAGCAGGCGCTCGTCCTCCGCCGAGAGGTCGGAGACGAACCGGGCGAGCACGGTCGAGCGGTCGGTCTCCCGGCCCAGTTCGGCGTGCATCCGGCGGGCGGCCAGTCCGGCGGGGTCGGCGACCGCCGGGGTGTAGGCGTAGCCGCGTCCGGCGCGGGTGCGGTGCACCGTCCCCTTGTCGTGCAGCCGGGCGAGGATCGTCGCGACGGTGGTCCGGGCCAGGCCGTCGCCGAGGGCGCCCTGGACGTCCTGCGGCGTCAGCGGCCGGTCCGCGGCCCAGAGGGCGGCGAGCACCTCGGCCTCCAGCTCCCCGGCGGGCCGGCGGGCGGACGGTACGTCGGACATGGCGGGGGTTCCTCCCGTTATCGTCTACAGTCATGTAGACCGTCTACGTGATTGTAGACAGTCGGCTGCGCCCTGTGGTGCCGCCCACCAACGTACGGGAGGTCCGCCGGTCATGGTCCAGTCGCTCGTCGGGGGTCGCTTCGGATCACCCATGACCGATATCGACCGTTATCTGATGCCTGCCATCGGTCTGGTAGTAGTTGTCTCCATGCTCCCGATTGTTTGTGAAGTGTTCCGCGCCCGGCGGGCCCGTCGTCACGGCGGTGCCGCCCGGTGACCCCGGTGACCTCGTCGACGGCCCTCCGTGAGCTGGCCGTGTTCGACGGCAGCGGCATCGACGGCGGCCTCTACCGCCGGGTGGTCGGCTGGGCGGACGCCGCGCCGCACTGGTTCAACCAGCTGGTGGAGGTGTGGTCGCTGCTCGGCCTCGGCGTGTTCGCGCTGCTGATGCTCGCCGCCTGGTGGCGGGCGCGCGGCGCCGGTCCGGTGGTGATGGCCCGGGTGCTCGCCTCGCCGCCGGCCGTGCTGGTCGCCTATGCGGTGAACTCGGGCTTCAAGGGGCTGGTGGAGGAGGTCCGGCCGTGCGCGCAGCTGCGGGTGCACGGCACCCTGGAGGCCTGTCCGGGGCCGGGTGACTGGTCCTTCCCGAGCAACCACACCGTGATCGCCGTCGCGGCCGCCGCCGCGCTCTGGTTCGCCGACCGGCGGATCGGCGCGATCGCCGCGGTGGCCGCCGTGCTGATGGGCGCCTCCCGGGTCTGGGTCGGGGTGCACTATCCGCACGACGTGCTGGCCGGTGCGCTGGTCGGCCTCCTGGTGGCCGTCCCGCTCGCGCTGGCGGCGGGCGCGGCCGGGCCGCTGGTGGAACGGGCGCGGACCGGGCCGCTGGGGCCGCTGCTCGGCGCGGGTCCGCAGACGGCGGCGGCGTGGGCGAACCGGCCGGTCGGCGTGCGGCGGGACTGACGGGCCCGGCGGCGAGCAGGGCGGACGCCGCCCCGGCCCTTGTGTGGCCGGGGTGGCGGGGAGAGCATGTGAGCCGGGCGCGGCCGCCCCCGAGGGGAGCACCCGCCCGGCTCAGTCGTGCCAGGGCGCCGCGCGCGCCGGGCGTGCCACCGGAGGGAAGTGCTGCCCATGCCGTACCGACTCGACATCACCCAGGGGGACTGGCCGGCCGAGGAACTCGGCAAGGGCGTCGAGGGGCTGCTGGCCGAGGCGATGGTGCTCACCCTCGCGACCGCCGGCCATGAGCACGGCCCGCACGCCAACCTCGCCTTCTTCGCGTACGACGACGACCTCGTCCTCTACTTCGTCAGCGAGCGCGCCACCCGGCACAGCCACCACCTGGCCGAGGAGGCCCGGGCGGCGGCCACGGTCTTCCTGCCGCCGCCGGTCTTCGGCGAGCACCTGCGCGGCCTGCAGCTGACCGGCAGCGCGGGCGAGGCCTGGGGGCGCCAGGCGGAGGCGGCACTGGCCGCCTACCAGGGGCGGTTCCCCGCCTTCGCGCAGGACGACGAGGTCCGGCGGCAGTTCCTGACCGGCGGCGGCGCGGCGGCGCTGTACCGGTTCCAGGTGGAGGAGCTGACGGCCGTCGACGAGCCCAGGTTCGGCCGGCGGCACTACCTGCGGGCGGCCGTGCGGCGCTGACCCGGGGCGCCGGAGGAGTGGCGTGCCGTCGACGTTACCGCCAGGTTGTCTGTACAACTTATCGGTCGGTTCATCTGCGGGCCGTCACTCGGACGCCCCTCGGTCACCTGGCGGCACCAGTCTGGCCGCATGAGAGTCATCGTCGTAGGAGCGGGCGTGCTGGGCACCATGCACGCCTGGCAGGCCGTCGAGCGCGGTCACGAGGTCGTCCACCTGGAGCGCGAGGCCGAGGCGCGCGGCGCGTCGGTGCGCAACTTCGGCCTGGTCTGGGTCAGCGGCCGGGCCCGGGGCGAGGAGCTGGACACCGCGGTGCGGGCCCGCGAGCTGTGGGAGCGGATCGGCGGGCAGGTGCCCGGCCTCGGCTTCCGGGCCAACGGGTCGCTCACCGCGATCCGCACCGAGGCCGAGCTCGCCGTCGCCGAGCAGGCGCTGACCCTGCCCGACGCCGGGCTGCGCGGCTACCGGCTGCTCGACCCGGAGCAGACCCGGGCCCTCAACCCGGCCCTGCGCGGCAAGCTGCTCGGCGCCCTGCACTGCGAGCGGGACGCCGCCGTCGAGTCGCGCGTCGCCCAGCCCGCGCTGCGCGCCGCGCTGACCGCCACCGGCCGCTACACCTTCCTGCCCGGCCGCGAGGTCCGCGACGTCATCGGCGAGAACGCCGTCCGCGACGACCACGGCGAGGTGCACACCGGCGACCTGGTGGTCCTGTGCACCGGCGCCTGGCTGGGCGGCCTGGTCCGCGAGCTGGCGCCCGAGCTCCCGGTGCGCAAGGTGCGGCTGCAGATGATGCAGACCGACCCGCTGGGCGAGGCGCTGACCACCTCGGTCGCCGACGGCGACTCCTTCCGCTACTACCCGGCCTTCGCCGGCACCGCCCTGGACCGCCTGCGCGAGGAACAGCCGCAGTCGCCGGTCGCCGCCGAGCACAAGATGCAGCTGCTGATGGTCCAGCGGCTGGACGGCGGCCTCACCATCGGCGACACCCACGAGTACGACCAGCCCTTCGGCTTCGACGTGGTCGAGGACCCGTACGACCATCTGGTGGGCGTGGTCGAGGACCTGCTCGGGCGTCCGCTGCCGCGGATCCGCCGCCGCTGGGCCGGCGTGTACGCGCAGTGCGTCGACACCACCCGGGTCGTCCACCGCGAGCGCGTGCGCGACGGCGTCTGGCTGGTCACCGGCCCCGGCGGCCGCGGCATGACCTGCTCGCCCGCCATCGCCGAGACCACGGCGAACCTCGCCAACCTGTAAGCCCGTAGCCCGTCAGCCCGTCAGCCCTGAAGTCCTCAAGCACGTCGAAGGAATCGAACATCATGTCGTACGACATCCGTCTGGTCGTCCTGGACATGGCCGGCACCACCGTGGCCGACGACGGTCTGGTGGAGCGCGCCTTCCAGGCCGCCGCCGGCTCGCTCGGCGTCGAGGCCGGCAGCCCCGAGCACGCCCGCATGCTGGACCACGTCCGCGCCACCATGGGCGAGTCCAAGATCTCCGTCTTCCGCCACCTGTTCGGCGAGGAGGAGAAGGCCCGGCGCGCCAACACCGCCTTCGAGGCCGCGTACCACGACCTGGTCGACGCCGGCCACTGCGAGGCGCTGCCCGGCGCGGCCGAGGCCATCGCCGAACTCCGCGGCCGGGGCCGGAAGGTGGTCCTCACCACCGGCTTCTCCCGGTCCACCCAGGACCGCATCCTGACCGCGCTCGGCTGGGAGTCGATCGCCGACCTCACCCTCTGCCCCGCCGAGGCCGGCCGCGGCCGCCCGTACCCGGACCTCGCGCTCACCGCGCTGCTGCGCACGGAGACCGACTCGGTCCGCCAGATCGCGGTGGCCGGCGACACCGGCTACGACATGCTGACCGGCTCGCGGGCCGGGGCCTCCGTCGTCGCGGGCGTCCTCACCGGCGCCCACGGCGAGGAGCGCCTGCGGGCGGACGGGGCCACCCATGTGCTGGCGTCCGTCGCCGAGCTGCCCGCGCTGCTGGCGGGCTGAGCCGGGGGCGCCGGGGGGGGTGACGGCGGGGCGGGTCCTCGGGACCCGCCCCGCCGTCGTGTTCGCCCGAACGGGTCGGCCCGCGGCGGGAACGGCGGGAACGGCGGGTCCGTGGGCTGGTGCCGCGTCCCTGGCCCGCCAGACTGGGGGCATGGAGACGATGGTGGCCGTCGCCGGCGGCGAGCTGTGGGCGGACGACTCGGGCGGGGAGGGGCTGCCGCTGGTCCTGCTCCATCCGGGCGTCGGGGACTCCACGCTCTGGGAACCGGTCCTGCCGGCGCTCACCGCCCGGCACCGGGTGATCCGCTACGACTGCCGCGGCTACGGCCGCTCGCCCGCGCCCACCGCCCCGTACTCCCAGCTCGCGGACCTCGTGGCCGTCCTCGACCACTTCCGGCTGGACCGGGCGGTGCTGGTGGGCAACAGCACCGGCGGGGCCACCTCGATCGACCTGGCCCTGACCGCGCCGGAACGGGTGGCGGGCCTGGTCCTGCTCGTCCCCGGTGTGAGCGGCCACGACCTCACCGGCGACGAGCTGTACCAGGAGGTCGGCCGGCTGGCCGGGGCCGGGGACATGGAGGGCATCGTCCGGCTCGGGCTGAGCCTGTGGGGGCGGGCCGGCGGCGGGACCCCCGAGGCCGATCCGGCCGGCGCCGCGCACCAGAGGGCCGTGCTGCCGGCCTGGTTCGCCAACGTCGGGTACGTGCGGAGCGAGCCCCCCGCCTTCGACCGGCTGGGCGGGATCACCGTGCCCACGGTGCTGGCCCTGGGGGAGCTGGACCGGCCGGTGGTCGTGCGCTTCAACGAGGAGACGGCGGCCCGGATCCCCGGCTGCCGGCTGGTCCGGCTCGCCGGCTCCGACCACTACCCGACGCTGCGCGAACCGGAGGCCGTCACCCGGGTGATCGAGGAGCTGTACGACAGCGTGTCCTGAGGCGCGGGCGGTTCGGCGGACGGTTCAGCGGACGGTTCAGCGGGTGGTTCGGCGGGCGGTTCGGCGCACGCCGAGCAGCGCCGGGAGGTCGCGCATGTCGTCGAAGACGACCGTTCCCGGGCCGGCCAGCCGGGCGGCGGGGGTGAGGCCCCCGGCGTAGCCGAAGGCGCGCATGCCCGCGGCACGCGCGGCCCGCACACCGGGCGCGCTGTCCTCGACGACGGCGCACGCGGACGGCGGCACGCCCATCCGGCGGGCCGCGTGCAGGAACAGATCGGGCTCGGGCTTGCCGCGGGCGACCTCGGTGGCACTGAAGATCCGCCCGGCGAAGTGGTCGAACAGGCCGGTGCGGCCCAGGGTGTGCGCCATCTTCTCGTGCGAGCCGCTGGACGCGACACAGGTCGGCAGGGTGATCGCGGCGAGCGCCTCGGGCAGGCCGTCGACGGGCTCCAGGCCCGCGTCCACCTCCTCCGCGTGGCGCCGCACGAACTCCGCCCACCACCGGTCGGCGGTCGCCCGGCCGACCCGGGCGGCGACCTGCTCGTCGATCGAGGCCATCGAACGCCCGATGAAGCGCTCGACCACCTCCTCCTCGGTCAGCGGCCAGCCGAGTTCGGCGCCGAGCGCGAGCTGGAGGCGGGCCGCGATCCGCTCGCTGTCCACCAGGACGCCGTCGCAGTCGAAGATGACGAGTCGTATGGGTTCGGCCGATCCGGCTGGTCCGGTCGGTTCGGTCGGTTCGGTCGGTTCGGTCGAACTGCTTGGAATGATCACCGCCGAAGGATAGGCGCGGGTCCCGGTCGTTGACGAGGGGAAACCTGCGGCCGGATATCCGACATGACGCGGAAACAAATGCGCCCGGGTATTGCCAGCGTTCGCCGGGAACTCCTACAGTCGCACGCATGGCAGCTGGAGAGTTCCTGGCTGCTCGCCGGCACGTCGATTTCGGACGGCTCGCGAGCGCCCTCTGTACCGCCGCCCCGGCGTGAGCCGGCGGCGGTCCCCGGACGGGTGGACGGGGCCGCCGCAGCACGCCGGACCTCCCCGGGACGGCTCGCCCCCGCACGGTTCGTGCAGGTCGGTGAGGTGCCCCGCTTCCTTCTCCGCGGATCCCCGGTGAGCCGCCGTGCCCGTGAATGCTGTCCGGGGTGCGGGCGCGGACGTCCTGCGGCCGGTGGACCGCTTCCCCGTGAATGATTCCGGCGCCCCCCTGCGGGATTTCCCCGCGAGTGCGCGCGACCGGAATCACCGAAAAGCATGGAGGGAATGCATGAGCGAGATCGGCGATTCGGAAACGAAAGGTTCGCCCCGGGTCGGCCGGCGCGGCTTCCTGGCCGGCGCGGCGGCGGTGGCCGCCGGTGCCGCCGCCCCGGCGGCGCTCGCCCTGGCGTCCGCGAGCCCGGCCGCCGCGGCCGGCGCGACCCGGCCCAACATCCTGCTGATCGTCACCGACGACCAGCCCAAGCACACCGAGTGGGCCACCCCGCAGATCGTGGACTGGATCGCCGGCCACGGCGTCCGTTTCACCAACGGCCACGTCACCACGCCGCTCTGCGCGCCCTCGCGGTCCTCGGTCTTCTCCGGCCGCTACGCCCACAACCACGGCGTGCGCAACAACGGTGCCTCGCACAGCCTCGACCAGCACACCACGGTCCAGCGCTACCTCAAGCAGGCCGGCTACCGCACCGGGCTGTTCGGCAAGTACCTCAACTCCTGGGCGGTGGCCGACAATCCGCCGCACTTCGAGGAGTGGGCGCTGCTCCAGCCGGCCTACAACAACGCGACCTGGAACATCGACGGCGACGTCCAGACGCTCACCGGCTACACCACCAACATCATCCGCAACCGCACCCTGGCCTTCCTCGACAAGGCCGCCACCGACACCCGCCCCTGGTTCGCCTACGTCACCCCGTACGCCTCGCACGCGCCCAACGTGCCCGCCCCCAAGTACGCGGACACCGCCGTCCCGCCGTGGAACGGGCGTCCCTCGGTACCCGAGGCCGACCGCAGCGACAAGCCCGGCTACATCCAGAACGCCACCGCCACCCTCGCCGACGCCCAGGACGTGCGCACCCGCCAGCTGCGCACCCTGCTCTCCGTCGACGACGCCGTGCAGGCGATCCACGACAAGCTGGTGGATCTCGGCCAGCTCGACAACACCCTGGTCATCTACCTCGGCGACAACGGCTTCACCTGGGCCGACCACGGCTGGCTCAAGAAGTCCGTGCCCTACTCCCCGGCGCACGAGGTGCCGTTCTACCTGTCCTGGCCGGCCGGCGGCCTCGGCGCGGGCACCACCGACCACCGGATCGTCGCCAACATCGACGTCGCCCCGACCATCCTCGACGCCGCCGGCATCACCCCCGACACCCCGCAGGACGGCCACTCGCTGCTCACCGCCGCCACCAGGAACCACCTGCTGGTGGAGTGGTGGAAGCAGGGCACGGCGGCGGGCGGCCCGCCCACCTGGTCCTCGTACGTGGCCGCCGACAAGCAGTACACCGAGTACTACGCGCTGCACACCGACGCCAACGGCACGGTGTCCGGCACGGGCGAGGTGAAGTTCCGCGAGTACTACGACCTGGCGGCCGACCCCTACCAGCTGAGCAACCTGCTGTACCAGGCCACGCCGCAGCAGGAACAGGCGCTCGGCATCCCGGCGTTGGCGGCGCAGCTGGCCGCCGACCGGGCCGCCTGACCCTTCCCCCCCGCGGTCCGGGGGCGGCGGCCGGCCGCCGCCCCCGGACCCCCGACCAGAACGAGGAATCCGCACCGTGTCCAGCAGCAAGCCCTGTTGTACCCCCGGCCGCGACGGCGACGGGCCCGCTCCCCTCACGCTCGCCGCCCCCGTCCCCGCCCCAGCCCCCGTCTCCGCCCCCGTCTCGCGGGTGGCGCGGCAGCTCACCCGTCTGCCCGGCGGGCGGTTCCTGATGGGCACCGACGACCGGCAGGGTTACCCGGAGGACGGCGAAGGCCCGGTCCGCGTCGTGAAGTTGAGCCCGTTCCGGATCGCGCCGACCACGGTGACCAACGCCGCCTTCGCGACCTTCGTCAAGGCCACCGGACACCGCACCGAGGCCGAGACCTTCGGGTTCTCCTACGTCTTCGAGGGCTTCCTGCCGGAGCGGCTCACCGCCGTCTCCCCGCAGGTGGCCGCCGTGCCGTGGTGGCGGGCGGTCACCGGGGCGAGCTGGCGGGCGCCCGAGGGGCCTGGCTCCTCGGTCACCACCCGCCAGAACCACCCCGTGGTGCACGTCTCGTGGAACGACGCGCAGGCGTACTGCGCCTGGTCGGGCACCCGGCTGCCCACCGAGGCCGAGTGGGAGTACGCCGCCCGGGGCGGCCTGGAGCAGGCGCGCTACCCGTGGGGCGACGACCTCACCCCGAACGGCCGGTACGCGTGCAACATCTGGCAGGGCGTCTTCCCCACCGTGAACACGGCGGCGGACGGCCACCCGGGCACGGCCCCGGTGACCGCCTTCCGGCCGAACGGCTTCGGGCTGTACAACACCGTCGGCAACGTGTGGGAGTGGTGCGCGGACTGGTTCAGCCCGGACTTCCACCGCACCGGCCCGCGCCACGACCCGCCCGGCCCGCCGGACGGCGCGGCGCGGGTGATGCGCGGCGGCTCCCACATGTGCCACGCCTCCTACTGCCACCGCTACCGGGTGGCGGCGCGCAGCTCCAACACGCCGGACAGCTCCGCCGGGAACATCGGCTTCCGGGTGGCGGCCGACGCCGGGTGACCCCGGGCGGGTGTCGGTGCAGCGTGCGGCCGGGCCGGTGACCGGGGCGACGGGGGTCAGCGCGTCCGCGGCGCCGCCGCCTTCCGCTTGACCTTGACACGGTGACAAGGTCTTGACTGCGGCCCAGGAGGTGGTACCGATGACCGTGCCGCAGGAGGACACCCACGCGATGCGAGCGTTCCGGGCGCTGGAGCACGCCGACGGGTCGGTCCGGCTGAAGGCCGCGCTGGCGGTCGGGACCGCGCCGGACCCGGGGTTCGTGGACCGGCTCGTCGAGCGGTGCGCGGTCGAACCCGAGTTCTACGTGCGGGAGATGCTGACCTGGGCGCTCACCCGCCACGCGCCGTCGGCGACGGTTCCGCTGCTGGTCGACGCGGCCCGCTCGGACCGGGCCCAGGCGCGCAGCCAGGCGTTGCACACGCTGTCCAAGATCGGGGACGGGCGGGCGTGGCCCGTGATCACCCCGGCGCTGCTGGCCGACGCCGACGACGAGGTGGCCCGGACCGCCTGGCGGGCCGCGGTGGTGCTCGCGCCCGAAGGTGAGAAGCCCGCGTTGGCCGTAGGGTTGGCGGGACAGCTCGGGCGCGGCGAACGCGAGACGCAGCTGAGCCTCAGCCGGGCGCTGATCGCGCTCGGGGAGGTGATGCTGCCGGCCCTGGCCGCCGCCACGACGGCCCCCGACCCCCGGGTGCGCGCGCACGCGCTGGCCACGGAGCGGCTGTGGCAGGACCCGGAGGCCGGCTTCGAGTTCGCGATCGAGGAGGCGAAGCGCGTCGTGGCCCTCGGTGGGGAAGGGTAGTGAATCGGTGCTCATCGGTGATGTCGCGCGGCGGTCCGGGGTCAGCGCCCGGATGCTCCGGCACTACGAGGCGCTCGGCCTGGTGCGGCCGAAGGGGCGGACCGACGCCGGCTACCGGGAGTACTCCGAGGAGGACGTCCGGCGGATCTTCCACATCGAGAGCCTGCGGTCGCTGGGGCTGTCGCTGCGCGACGTCGGGCGGGCGCTCGACGACCCCGGCTTCGCGCCGGGGGAACTCGTCGAGGACCTGATCCGCGAGACCCGGGAGCGCATCGCGGCGGAGACCGAACTGCTCACCCGGCTGCGCCGGATCGGGGCCGCCGAACCCGCGGGCTGGGAGGACGTCCTGCAGAGCGTCGCGCTGCTCCAGGCGCTGGGGTCGAAGAGCCCCAGGACGCGTCAGCGCGCCGCCCTGGCCGCGACCGATGAGGCCCCCGTGCCGGTGGAGGCGCTGGTCGAGGCGGTGCTGGGGGAGGCGGACCCGGTCGTCGCCGGAGCGCTCCGCTGGGCGCTGGCGCAGGCCGGGGAGGAGGCGTCGGCGCTGCTGGCGGCGGGCCTGGACGCGCCCTCGGCGCAGGTGCGCGAGCGGGCCGTCCGCACGCTCGCCGAGCTGCCGGACGCGGCGGCGACGGCGCTGCTGCGGGACGCCCTCGACCACGCCGACCCGGTGGTCCGCGGCCAGGCGACGCTGGCGCTCGGCGCGCGCGGAGCGGGCGACGTGGTCCCGTCGCTCATCGACCTGATCGTCAGGGGCGCGAACGATGTCGACGCGGCCGACGCGCTGGGCGCCCTGGCGGCCGACCCGGTGGCGGCGGACCGGATCGCCGCCGCCCTCGTCGACCGGCTCGCCCCTGATGCCCCGGACGCGCCCGCCCGTCGCCGGCTGGCCCAGGCCCTCGTGGACATCCCGGGCCCCACCGCCACCCGTGCCCTGACGGCCCTCGCCCACGACGAGGACCGTCCCGTCGCCCTCATCGCGGCCTACGGGCTCCAGCGGCGCGGCTGACTCAGGGGGCCTGCCCGCCGAAGGCGGCCGCGAAGGCCTCGGTGATCAGCCCGGGGAGCGCTGTCCGTCCGTCGTCCTCGGCCCAGCGGACCAGGGCCGTGTGCAGGGCGGCCAGGCAGGCGCCGGTGGCGGCCTGGGCGCGGAAGGCGTCGTGGCCGTCGCCGCCATCGTCGAGGGCGGTGACGATGGCCTGCTGGAGGGCGTACTGGTTGTCGAGGTGCCTGGCCCGCAGGGCCGGCGTGGTGATCATCAGCCGGAGCCGGGCGAGCAGGAACCGGCCGTCCGCCGTCAGGCCTTCACCGCTCCCGGTCGACTCCGTGGCGGCCTCGACGAGGGCCAGGCCGATCCGGCGGACCAGGGGTCGGCCGGCGGGGGAGGCGGCGATCCGCTCGGCGACCAGTCGGGCCTCCTGGCCGGCCAGCACCAGGTCCTCCTTCGTGGGGAAGTGCCGGTAGACCGTCATCGGCGAGACCCCGGCCGCCTCCGCGACGTCGGTCACGGCCGTCGCGTCGTAGCCGCGCTCGGTGAACAGCCGTACAGCGTGGGCCTGGATGAGGCGTTGGGTCTCGGTCCGGCGTCGGGCGCGGAGTGTTGAGGGCTGTTCGGGCATGTGGTAGACCCTACCTGAATGGTAGTCACTACCACGTTTTGGGGTGATGGGGATGAGGACGGCTCTGGTGACCGGGGCGTCGCGCGGCATCGGACAGGCGATCGCGACCCGGCTGGCGGCCGACGGGGCGGCGGTCATCGTGCACTACGGCACGGACGAGGCGGGCGCGGCGGCGACGGTCGGGACGATCGAGCGAGCGGGCGGAACCGCGTACGCCGTGCGGGCGGAGCTGGGCACGGACGACGACGTCGACACGCTCTTCGCCGGGGTGGAGGCGGCCCTGGCCGGCCGTCCGCTCGACATCCTGGTCAACAACGCCGCCGCCCCACCGGCCGGCCCGCTCGGCGTCACGACCCGGGCGGAGTTCGACCACCTCTTCGCGGTGAACGTGCGGGCGCCGTACTTCACCATCCAGCGCGCCCTGCCCCTGCTCCGGGACGGCGGCCGCGTCATCACCGTCTCCTCGGTGGCGACCCGGATGGCCAATCCCGCCCAGACGTCGTTCGCGATGACCAAGGGCGCGATCGAGACGATGACCCTCACTCTCGCCAACGACCTCGGCACCCGCGCCATCACCGTCAACGCCGTGGCCCCGGGCGCCACCCGCACCCCGGCCAACGCCCCGGTCTTCGAAGCCCCGGGCCTCGCCGAGTCGATCACCCGATCGACCGCCCTCGGCCGTCTGGGCGCCCCGGAGGACGTGGCCGACGTGGTCGCCTTCCTCGCCTCCGACGCCGCCCGCTGGATCACCGGCCAGACCATCGATGCCACCGGGGGCCTCTTCCTCGGCCCCCGCGCCTGACACCGTCGAGGGGGAGCGTCGGACCCCCGGCGCCTTCACCGTCCCCGCCCGCAGGGCCTGTTGGCAGACCGCCGTGCAGGGCCCGGGCGATGCGGGACGGGCCCCGGACGCGGTGCGCACGGGGCCCGGACGAGCCGGTCAGTGGCTGCTCTTGAGGTTGAGGACGACGACTCCGACGATCACCAGGGCTATGCCGAGCCACTGCAGCCGTCCCAGGGACTCGCCGAAGGCGACGACGCCTATGCCGGCCACGGCGGCCGTGCCGGCGCCGGACCAGACGGCGTAGGCGACGGAGACCGGGATGTGCTTGAGGGCGCGGCCGAGGAGGACGAAGGAGAGGACGTAGCCGATCGCCACTCCCACGCTCGGCCAGAGTCTGCTGAAGCCCTCGGTCAGCTTGAGGCAGCTGGTGGCGCAGACTTCGCTGAGGATCGCGAGGGCGAGGAGTACGTAAGGCATGGGGGGTCAAACCCCGGGGGCGGCGGTGAGCTTCCCGAGGAGGGCCAGGTCCGCGTGCTCCAGGCTGTCCAGCAGGGTGACCCGGGAGCCGGCCGGGATCGCGGTGTCCGTCGAGGGGACGGCGAGGACGGCGCAGCCGGCGGCGGCGGCGGAGGCGACGCCGGTGGGGGTGTCCTCGACGGCGACGCACACGGCCGGGTCCAGGCCGAGGCGGGCGGCGGCGGCGAGGTAGGGGTCCGGGGCGGGCTTGGTGCGCGGGGTGTCCTCGGCGGCGAGGGTGACGGCGAACCAGTCGCGGCCGATGGTGCCCAGCACCATGTCGACGACCCGGCGGGGGGAGGCGGAGACCAGGGCGGTGGGCACCCGGGCGTCGCGCAGGGAGGCGAGCAGGGCCAGGGCGCCGGGGCGGGGGACGGTCTCGGCGGCGACCTTGCCGGCGAAGGACTCGCCCAGGCGGTCGGCGAGTTCGGCCTCGGTGAGCGAGGTGCCGCTGACCCGGTGGAGGTGGGCGGCGGTGTGCTCGATGGCCTGGCCGAGGACCTCGGGGGCGTCGGCCTCGGTGAGGGAGTGCTGCAACTCGTCGGCGAGTTCGGCGGCGGCCTGCCACCAGAGCTGCTCGGTGTCGACGAGGGTGCCGTCCATGTCGAAGAGGACGGCGGCGGGTGGGGGAGTGTGAGGCATGGCGGTACCTTCGGAACGGTTCAACAGGACGGATCAGACCGTACGACGGTCGACCAGGACCGGCCGCTCCGGGAGGGTCAGGGCGGCGCGCGAGCCGATCGGCAGGGCGGCGGCGGCCTCGGTGGGCAGGTCGGCCTTGACCTCGGTGCCGTCGTTCAGGCGGACGGTGAGGCGGGTGACGGCGCCCAGGAAGGACGCGGAGACCACCAGGGCCACGCCCTGCTCGTCGGGGGACAGCTGGACGTTCTCCGGGCGGACCAGCACCTGCAGCTCGCCGTCGGCCGGGACGGTGCCGTCCACGGCGTGGCGGCGGCCGAGGACCTCGACGCCGTCGCCGGAGCGCAGGCAGGGGACGCGGCTCATGGTGCCGACGAACTCGGCGACGAAGGCGGTGGCCGGCCGGGCGTACAGCTCGGAGGGTGTGGCGCACTGCTCCAGGCGGCCGGCGCGCAGCACGGCGACCCGGTCGGCCATCGACAGCGCCTCCTCCTGGTCGTGGGTGACGAACAGGGTGGTGATCCCCAACTCCTGCTGGAGGCGCCGGATCTCCTCGCGCAGCGACAGCCGCACCTTGGCGTCCAGCGCGGACAGCGGCTCGTCGAGCAGCAGCACCCGCGGCTGCAGGGCGAGCGCGCGGGCGAGCGCGATGCGCTGCTGCTGGCCGCCGGACATCTGGTGCGGGTAGCGGCCGGCGTGCTGCGGCAGGCCGACCAGCTCCAGCAGCTCCTGGGCGCGCTTGAGGCGCTCGGCCTTGCCGGTGCCGCGCATCCGCAGGCCGAAGGCGACGTTGTCGGCGGCGGTCAGGTGCGGGAAGAGGCTGTAGGACTGGAACACCATGCCGGCGTCGCGCTTGTGGGCGGGGATCGCGGTGATGTCCTGGCCGTCGACCAGCACCTGGCCGGAGTCGTGCTGCTCGAAGCCGGCCAGGATGCGCAGCGCGGTGGTCTTGCCGCAGCCGGAGGGGCCGAGCAGGGCGAGCAGCTCGCCGGGGTGGACGGTGAGGTCGAGGCCGTCGAGGGCGGTGGTGGCGCCGAAGGCGCGGCGCAGCGAGCGGAACTCGACGGTCGCGCTGCCGGGGGCGAGGGGGACGCCGGTGACGGGGGCGGGGGCCGTGGTCATGATGGGTGACTCCGGGGGTTCAGGAGGTGGCGGTCTTGGTGCGGCGCTCGCGGCCGAGGGTGGCCAGCAGGAGCAGCAGCAGCCAGGTGAGCAGCAGGCTCAGGATGGACACCGCGACCGACATGTGGGCCTGGCTGTTGCCGACCGAGTAGATCCAGACCGGGAAGGGCTGGAAGCCGAGGATCGAGGCGGCGGTGAACTCGCCGAGCACCAGGGCCAGGGTGAGGAAGGAGGCGTTCAGCAGGGCGCCGCGCAGGTTGGGCAGCACGACGGTGAACACCGCGCGCGGCCAGCTCGCTCCGCAGTTGCGGGCGGCCTCGACCAGGGTGCGCACGTCCACCGAGCGCAGGCCGGCGTCCAGGGCGCGGTAGGCGAGCGGCAGGGCCATCAGCACGTAGGCGATGACCAGCACCAGCGGGAAGTCCGGGTCCTGGATGAACACGAAGGTCTGGAAGAACGGCGTGTCCATCAGGTAGTCCGGGCCCCAGCGCAGCACACCGATCAGGCCGGCGGTCAGCGCGACCGGCGGGACGACCAGCGGCAGGGTGCAGAGCACGTCGATGACCGGGCGCAGCTTCGGCGCGCCGAGCCGCACCGCGATCAGCGCCGGGACGAGCAGGAGCAGCAGCACCAGGACGGTGACGACGGCGAGGCCGAGGGTCAGCCAGAGGCTGTCCAGGAAGCCGGGGGCGGAGAGCAGTCCGGTGTAGGCCTCGAAGGAGATGCCCTGCGGGTCGTCGACCGAGAACCAGGCGGAGGCGGCGAGCGGGACGACGAAGTAGACGCCGGCGAGCAGCAGGACGGCGCCGCGCCACCAGCGCACGGGGCGTCGCTTGGCGGGGGCGGGGGTGGTCAGCTCAGCCATCGGGCGCTCCGGCGCTGGAGGGGAAGGTACACGGCCATCACCAGGACGGCCACGACGATCATGTTGAGGCTGAGGGCGAGGGCGAGGTTGCCCTGGCCGACCAGCACGTTGCCGGAGAGCGCGTCCGCGATCGAGCGGCTGACCAGCGGGACGGTCGCGCCGACCATGGCGGCGGCGGTGGCGTAGGCGGCGAAGGCGCTGCCGAAGAGCAGGACGAAGCCGCCGAGCAGCGAGGGCAACAGGATCGGCAGGGCCACGTGGCGCCAGTACTGGACGGTGGTGGCGCGGTTGTTCTGCGCCGCCTCGCGCCACTGGACGCGCAGGCCGTCCAGCGCCGGGGTGATCGTGAGCACCATCAGCGGGATGAGGAAGTACAGGTAGACGACGGTCAGGCCGGTGAAGGAGTACAGCGACCAGCCGTGGTCGGTGAGGTGCAGCAGCTTGGTGATCTCGCCGGCGTTGCCGAGGGTGGCGACGAAGGCGAAGGCGAGCGGCAGGCCGCCGAAGTTGGCCAGCACGCCGGAGGCGGTGAGCACCGCCTGGCGCAGCCAGGTGTGCCGGGAGGTGACGACCGCCTGGGCGAGCGGCAGGCCGATCAGGGTGGCGAGCAGCGCGGTCAGCGCGGAGAGCTTGAGGCTGCTCAGCATGGCGGTCAGGTAGCCGCCCTGGACGGAGGCCGTCAGGTTGTCGAAGGTGAACTGCCCGGCGCCGCTCTCCGCGTCGCTGGAGGTGGTGAACGCGCCGATGACGATGGCGACGGCGGGCAGTCCGAAGCCGATCAGGAAGAACAGCAGCAGCGGGACGGTCGCGAGCCAGGAGGCGCCGCCGAGGCGGGCGAGCGGCCGTCGCCGGGGGGTGGGGGCGGTGCTGGCGGGGGTGGTCGTGGCGGTGGCGGACGCCCCCGCGCCGCCACCGGGGGAGGTGGCGGCGGGGGTGGTCGGCACCGGGGTGGGAGCCGTGGTCATGAGTGCCTTTTCTGAGCCCGGAGTGCGGTGCGCGGCCTGGGTGTCAGCCCGCGATGGCCTTGGTCCAGTTCTCGGTGACGACCTTCTTGGCCGCGTTGATCTGGTCGACGGTCGGGAAGGTGGTGAACGGCTTCTCGACGACCGGCAGCTTGGCGGCGGCGGTGGCGTCCAGGGTGCCGTCCTTCTTCAGCGCCTCGAAGGTGGACGGGGTGGCGTAGCCGCCGAGGAAGAGGTTCTGGCCCTCGGCGCTGAACAGGTACTCCTGCCACAGGCGGGCGGCCGCCGGGTGCGGGGCCCACTTGTTGATGCCCTGGTTGTAGAACTGGGCGTAGGAGCCGTCGGTCGGGATGGAGACCTTCCAGTCGATGCCCTTGTCCTTGAACTCGTCGGTGTAACCGGCGTTCAGGTAGGACCAGTCGATCGAGATCGGGGTCTCGCCCTTCTCGATGGTGGCCGGGGTGGACTCGACCGGGTTGAAGTTGCCGGCCTGCTTCAGCTTGCCGAAGAAGTCGATGCCGGGCTGGACGTTGTCCAGCGAGCCGCCGTTGGCGAGCGCGGCCGCGTAGACGCCGCCGAAGGCCGAGCCGGACTTGGTCGGGTTGCCGTTGAGGGCGACCTGGCCCTTGTACTCGGGCTTGAGCAGGTCGGCGAAGGTCTTCGGGCAGTTGGCGATCTTCTTGGCGTCGCAGCCGATCGAGACGTAGCCGCCGTAGTCGTTGACGGCGGCGCCGTTGGCGTCCTTCATGGTGTCCGGCACCTTGTCGAAGGTGGACACCTTGTAGGGGGCGAGGATGCCGTCCTTGACCGCCTGCAGGGCGAAGGCGCTGCCCAGGTCGACCACGTCGGGGGCGCGGTCCTGGCCCTTGCGGGAGTTGATCGCGTTGATCTCGTCCTGGCTGGAGCCGTCCGGGTTCTCCTCCTCGACCTCGATGCCGTACTTGGCCTTGAACGAGTCGATGATCTTGCCGTAGTTCGCCCAGTCCCGGGGCAGCGTGATGACGTGCAGCTTGCCCTCCTTCTTGGCGGCGGCGACCAGGCCGTCCATGCCGCCGAAGTCGGCGGCCGAGGTGGCCTCCTTGGCGTCCTTGGCGCCGGCCTTGGCGGCGTCGCCGGACTTGGCGCTCGACCCGGCGGAGCCGCAGGCGGTGAGGGAGAGCGCGGCGGCGGTCAGTACGGCCGCGAAGGCGGCGGCGCGGGCGCGGTGCACGGTCACGGGGAAGTCTCCTGTTAAGGGGGCGTACTGCGAGGGGGCGCTCGCGGGGGGTTCCGCGGGCCTGCGTCTCGCGAAGGGCGGCGGGGACGGCCGAGTGAGCGGCCGGTCGACGTCGTCCGAGTTGACTAGCCAACTTCGCTGACGGGGTAAGTACGCCGGAGCCCGGTGACGGGAAGGTGAACGGATGGCCCAGTCCCGGGGGCGGCTGCGGGAACGGTCGAATCAGGTCGACGGCGGAGCATTCGGCGGGTGCGATGCTTCGGGAGCGCAGCGGGATATGGTCGGGCTGTCCGGCGCCGTTACGGGCTGCGCGGGACACCGCCCAGGAGGGACATTGACTGACGTGGCACTGGAGTCGGAGCGCCCGGGCGCCGGTTCGGAGGGGGCTTCGGGCACCGGCCCGGAGCGGACTCCGGGCGGCGCTTCCGGAACCGAGCGCGGGGCCGGTTCGCTCTACCGCAAGGTCGCCGCCGACCTGCGCGAGGCGATCACCACCGGCGCGTTCGGCGAGGCCGGACGGCTGCCCGCCGAGGGCGCGCTCGCCGAGCAGTACGGCGTCTCGCGCGGCACCGTCCGCCAGGCGCTCGCCGTCCTGCGCTCGGACGGCCTGGTCACCTCGCGCCGGGGCACCCGCCGGGTGGTGCTCGGCACGGCCCGGGTGCAGAGCTTCTCCGAACTGCTCAGCTTCACCCGCTGGGCGTACTCGATGGGCGAGGAGCCCGGCGGCATCCTCGACTCGATGGTGCGCCGCCCGGCCGACGCCGCCGAGCGCGAGCAGCTGCGGCTCGAACCCGGCGACGAGGTCTACGTCATGGTCCGGCTGCGCACCCTCTCCGGCACGCCGGTGATGGTCGAGCGGACCGTCTACCCGCCGCGGGTCGGCGAGATCGTCGCCGAGCTGCCGCCGGACGTCGTCTCGCACACCGAAGTCCTGCGCGAGCACGGCATCCTGTTCACCGACGCCGACCACACGATCGACATCGTCGCCGCCAACGGGGACGACGCCCGGCTGCTCGGCTGCCGGCGCGGCGGCCCGCTGCTGCGCGAGCGGCGGCGGACGACGGACCCGACCGGCACGCCCGTGGAGTGGTCCCAGGACCGCTACCTGCCCGGCACGGTGGCGTTCAGCGTGCACAACTCGCTGGCCACCTCGGCACTTTCGCGGCACGCCCGGGAGATGGACTGACGTTCGCCGGCGGGGCGGCCCGGAGGCGGCCCCGCCGGCGACCGGTGGTCAGCGCATCAACGAGGCCAGCAGCGGCCGGAAGTGGGCGAAGTCCGGGGTCGCGGCCCCCGCCTCCTTGGCGCGCTCGTCCAGGCGGCGCACCGCCACCGCGTCCTCCGCGCCCGGGTGGGCGGCGAAGGCGGCGGCGTCCTGCTCGGACATCGGGCCGCCCTGCACCCGGAGGGTGTACTCGGAGGCCTCGGACAGCTTCGCCCGGTAGTCCGGCTCGACCGCGCACAGGTAGCGCTTGGCGGCCACGTGCAGCCGGACCGGCTCGGTGACCTCCGGGCCGAACCAGCGGGCCAGCCAGTCGGCCCCGGTGTCGCTGTGCCGGTTGTCCTGACCCTCCATCAGATCCCGTCCGTGCAGGGCCCCCTGGAAGTGTCCGACGTCGTGCAGCAGGGCCGCCGCGACCAGGTGCGGGGCTGCCCCGGCCGCCTCGGCCAGCGCGCCGGCCTGCAGCATGTGCTCGGCCATGGTGACCGCCTCGCCCAGGTACTCCCCGGCGCCCTCGCCCGCGAACAGCGCGGCCAGTTCGTCCAGCGCGGCCGAACGGCGGTGCAGCACGGCCAGGGTGGAGGAGAGCGAGTCCAGGTCCGCGTAGCAGCCCTGGAGGTGGCGGCGGCCGTCCTGGGCGAAGGCGGTGCGGGCGTGCATCAGCCGGGTGTTGTCGAAGATCAGGCAGTCGCCCGGATCGAGCCGGAACTCCAGCTGGAGCTCCGGGCGCAGGGTGATCGCGGCGAAGGCGCGGTACGCGGCGTAGAAGGCCTCCAGCTCCGCCGCCGGGCCGCGCAGGGTGGCGATCGAGCGGTTGTTGAACCGCACCTCGCGGATCCGTCCCCGGGGGTCCAGCTCGATCAGCGGTCGGTCGGCGCGCAGCTCGGTGGCGCGGTCGCGGAAGACGAACGGGACGGGGGTGCGGGTCAGTACGGCGAAGTGCTCCGGCGCCTCCGCGCGCAGCAGCGCGGCGGCCCGGAAGCCGTCCACCAGGCCGGAGTCCCCGCCGGTCGCCGAGTTCTCCAGGCAGTGCAGCAGCTGGAGGGTGGGCACCGGGTCGCGGTACGGGTTGTCGGTGTGCGGGGCGATCGCGGCGCTGGTGAACGCCAGGTTGTTCGGGTCCGGCTCGACCCGGACGTCGAACAGCTCGCCGTAGTTGGTGGCCCGCACGTACCCGAAGGTCTCCGCGACCGCCAGCACCTGCCGCTCGCGCACCGGCACCCCGCGCAGCACGGCGAAGCCGGAGCGGCGCACGGCGGCCAGTACGGCGGCCTGCTCGGCCGGGTCGGCCAGGTAGGCGGACCACGGCGCCTCGGGGATGCCGCCGGCGAAGTCCGCGGCCTCCCAGAGCCGCTTGTCGGCCTCGGTCCGCCCGTCGCCGCCGTCCTCCCGGTCCAGCCATGCGAGGGGGTGGCGGGAGCGGTGCCCGTCCGACCAGAGCACCTCCAGGTGCCCGTCCAGCTCGGCCCGCGCGGCGATCGCGAGGTCGCCCGGCAGATCGGTGATCTGGAACAGCTTCTGCCCGTTGCGCGGGTCGCGGCACTCGGCGCAGGGGCAGTTGTCGCGCAGCCAGTACGGCGGCAGCTCGGTGGTGGTCATGGTCTTCTCCTCGGCGGCCCGGGATCTGGGGGGTCGAAGTTGTATAGCCAACTTCCCCGTCGCGCAGGAGCCTGCCGGGGGCCGGTGAGCCGCGGGTGCCGGGGGAGTGAACGATTCGGGAACAGTGCCGGGCCGAACGACCGGGGCCCCTTGCCGGGCGGGCCCGGGCCTGCTCGGAGGTGCCGATGCCCGAACATGATCGACCTCCGGCCGGGGAAGCCGCCCCCGCCGCCGAAGCCCCGACTGCCGCGCCCCCGGCGCGTCCCTCCCGCCGCCGGCTCCGGCTCGGCCTCGCCGCCGCCGCGGTCGCCGGCGCCACCGCCCTCGGGGTGGCCTTCGCCGACAACGTCGCCGCCCTGGGCGCCTACCGGTACCAACCACCGCCGCAGTACGAGGGGCTGATGCAGGCGGCCGACGGCACCCGCGCCAAGCGGGCCTGGCGGACCGGCGGCGACTCCGGCGTCTCGGCCACCACCTGCCGCAGCACGGACGACCGGCGGATGGTCTTCGTGACCGTCGCCGAGATGCACGTCTTCCTGCCCGGCTCGCAGCTCGACGAGGCGATCGCCGCGCAGCGCGAGAACGGCTGCACCTGCACCGACCTGCACGACGTCGACCCGGGCGGGCGCGGCGGCGTGATGAAGTGCGGGCGGGCCCTCGTCGAGGAGGGCGGGCTGTCGGTGTGCACCTGGGCGGACGGCAGCATGTGGGCCTCCTTGACGGAGGTCCTCGACGGCACGACCGTCGATCCCGACGTGCTGGCCGAGCGTGCGCGGGCGTTCCGCGTCCTCGCCGAGGTGCCCGCCCGGGGCGCCTGAGGGCCGGGACCGGCGAACCGCCCCGCCTGCCGCGGCGGACGGGGCGGTTCCGGGAGCGTCAGACGGTCGCGGTCCAGGCCTGCTCGGCGGCGGTGAGGGCCGGGGCGGCGTCGGTGCCGGTCGCGGTGGCGAGGGCGGTGAGGGTGGCGCGGACGGTGTCGAGGGCGGCGGCGGGGCCGTAGTGGTTGACCCGCAGCATCTCGGCGGCCAGGGCGCCGCCGCCGGCCTGGACCGGGAGGGACGCGTCGAGGCGGCGCAGCTCGGCGGCGAGGGCGGTGGCGTCCAGGCCGGCCGGGGTGCGCAGGGTGGTGGCGACCGGCGCGGCGTGCGCGTCGGCCGGGACGAACGGGGCGAGCGTGCCGAGCGCCCGGACGCCCGCGCGGGTGGCGGCCGCGGCCGCCCGGTGGCGGGCGATGACGGCGGGCAGGCCGTCCGCCGAGATCCGGTCCAGGCAGGCGCCGAGCGCGAGCATCTCCAACTGCGCGGGCGCGTGCGGCAGGACGGTGCGCCCGGCGTCCGTCCAGCGCTCCTTCCAGTCCAGCAGCGAGAGGTAGGAGCGGCGCGGGGCGGCCGGGTTGGCGGTGATCCGCTCCCAGGCCCGCTCGGAGACCGAGACGGCCGAGACGCCGGCCGGCCCGCCCATCGCCTTCTGCCCGCCGATCACGCACAGGTCGACGCCCCAGGCGTCGGTCAGCAGCGGCTCGGCGGCCACCGAGGCGACCGCGTCCACCATCAGCAGCGCGCCGTGCTCGCGCACCACGGCGGCGATCTCGGCGACCGGGTTGGTGTTGCCGGTGGCGGCCTCGGCGTGCACCAGCGAGACGAAGTCGATGGCCGGCTCGGCCGCCAGCGCCTCGGCGACCTGCTCGGCGCTCACCGCGCTGTCGAACGGCACGGCGAGGTCGACGACCTTCGCGCCGCAGTCGCGCAGCCAGTTGCCGAAGGTCTGGCCGTACGGGCCGGTGACGATGTTGAGCGCGGTCGAGCCCGGGTGCGCGGCGCCGCGGATCGCGGCCTCCAGCGGCAGCAGCGCCTCGCCCTGGGTGACGATCACGTCGGCGGTGGTGTGCAGCAGCGCGGCGACCTTGTCCTCGATCGCCGCGAAGTCGGCGGCGCTGAGCGGGGGCAGGTCGAGGAAGGGGCTCACGGTCTCTTGGCCTTTCGAGGGGGGAATGGTGTCGGCCGGGAACGAGTCTGCCCCATCTTCGCCGCTCACGAGGAACGGCGCCGTCGGTAGAGTGCGGCCATGAGCGATGGCGCGGTGCTGCACGTCCGGGGTCGGGTGCTGGTCGGTCCGGAGGACGTCCGGGACGAACTCTGGGTGGTGGACGGCCGGGTGACCTTCTCCCGTCCGGCCGCCGTCGGCGCCGCCTCCGCCGATGTCCGGACGGTGGAGGGCTGGGTGCTGCCGGGCCTGGTGGACGCGCACTGCCACGTCGGCCTGGACGCGCACGGCGCGGTCGACGCCGCCACCAGCGAGAAGCAGGCGCTCACCGACCGTGACGCCGGCACCTTGCTGATCCGCGACGCCGGGTCCGCCGCCGACACCCGCTGGATCGACGACCGCGAGGACCTGCCCCGGATCATCCGGGCCGGCCGGCACATCGCCCGCACCCGCCGCTACATCCGCAACTACGCGCACGAGATCGAGCCCGGCGACCTCGCCGCCTATGTGCGGGCCGAGGCCCGGCGCGGCGACGGCTGGGTCAAGCTGGTCGGCGACTGGATCGACCGCGAGCGCGGCGACCTCGCCGCCTGCTGGCCGGGCGACGCGCTCGCCGAGGCGATCGCGGCGGCGCACGAGGAGGGCGCGCGGGTCACCGCGCACTGCTTCGCCGCCGAGTCGCTGCCGGACCTGCTGGCGGCCGGGATCGACTGCGTCGAGCACGCCACCGGTCTGACCGAGGAGCTGATCCCGGTCTTCGCCGAGCGCGGGGTGGCGATCGTGCCGACGCTGGTCAACATCGCCACCTTCCCGCAGCTGGCGGCCGGCGGCGAGGGCAAGTTCCCGGCCTGGGCGGCCCACATGCGCCGGCTGCACGAGCGGCGCTACGACACGGTCGGCGCCGCGCACGACGCGGGCATCCCGGTCTACGTCGGGACGGACGCGGGCGGCTCGCTGGCCCACGGCCTGGTCGCGGAGGAGGTCGCCGAGCTGGTGAAGGCGGGGCTCACGCCCGCCGAGGCGCTGTCGGCGGCCACCTGGGGCGCGCGCGCCTGGCTGGGGCGCCCCGGCCTGGAGGAGGGCGCGCCGGCGGACTTCGTGGTGTACGCGCACGACCCGCGCGCCGACGTCCGGGTGCTGGCCGATCCGCGGCTGGTGGTGCTGCGCGGGCGCCCGGTGGAGTGAGGGGCGGACCGGGGGCGTTCGCGTGATCATCTCGGTGAACGGGCTGTCGGAGTAGGCCGATAGGGTTACGCCCATGGCACCGCGTCCACTGAACGAGATCGTCGAGCCCGGGTGGGCCACCGCGCTGGAGCCGGTCGCCGGGCGGGTCGCCGCCATGGGCGACTTCCTCCGCGCCGAACTGGCCGCCGGTCGCACCTATCTGCCCTCCGGACCGAATGTGCTGCGCGCCTTCCAGCAGCCGTTCGCCGAGGTGCGGGTGCTGATCGTCGGCCAGGATCCGTACCCGACCCCCGGCCACGCCGTCGGCCTGAGCTTCTCGGTGGCGGCCGACGTCCGTCCGATCCCGGCCAGTCTGATCAACATCTTCCAGGAGTACGGCAGCGACCTCGGCCTGCCGCAGCCGTCCAACGGCGACCTCACCCCGTGGACGCAGCAGGGCGTGCTGCTGCTCAACCGCGCTCTGACCACCGCCCCGCGCAAGCCGGCCGCGCACCGCGGCAAGGGCTGGGAGGAGGTCACCGAGCAGGCGATCCGTGCCCTGGTGGCGCGCGGCGGCCCGCTGGTGGCGATCCTCTGGGGCCGCGACGCGCGCAATCTGCGGCCGCTGCTGGGCGAGATCCCGGCGATCGAGTCGGCGCACCCGAGCCCGTACTCGGCGAGCGGCGGCTTCTTCGGCTCGCGTCCGTTCAGCCGGGCCAACGAGCTGCTGGTGCGGCAGGGGGCGCAGCCGGTGGACTGGCGGCTGCCGTAACGGGCCCCGGCGTAGCAGACGTGGGTCAGCGTGGAGCGTCAACTTCACCCCAACGGGTGAAATGACGCTCTGTGTCACTCATGTGACGGATCGTTTGAGAAGACTGGCGGCTCATCCGTTCAGCCGTGGGGGTATCGCCATGTCTTCTCGACGAATCGTTTCCGCAGCCGCCGCCGTGGTGGCCTGTACCGTTCTCACCGTTCTCACCGTGCCGCCCGCCGGGGCCGCCGGGCCCTCGCCGACCGCCCCGCCGGCCGCCTCGCCGACCGCCTCGCCGGGCAAGGCGCGTGCCGTCACCGCCGAACTCGACCTGGACGTCCGGCTGTTGAACAACGCCGTGGACGTCCCGGTCGACGTCTCGCTCAACAAGGTCGAGTCCCCGGCCCAGCGCGAGGGCACCGTCCTCACCGCCGAGGTCGACGGCGTCGACCAGGCCGGCCCGGTCACCCTGGTCAAGGCGGACGTCGGCAAGTCGGTGACCAAGGTCGACGCCAAGGGCGCCACCGCCTCGGTCACCCTCGCCGACGCCGATGTGCACGCCCCCGGCCTGCCCGCGACCACCCTGCTCGGCCTGGAGGCGCTCAGCGCCACCGCCACCTGCCCCGTCGACGGGGCGCCCACCGCCGACGTGGTCGCGCCCGCCAGGCTCACCGTCCTCGGCAAGCCGGTCACGCTCAGCCTGTACGGGCCGACCAGGGTGGACGTGCCGCTGGTCGGCAGCGTGTCGGTCGAACTCTCCAAGAAGACCACCACCTCGACGACGGCCGCCGCCTCCGCCCTGGAGGTCCAGGTGGCGGTGGACCCGCTCAACCTCAATGTCGCCAAGGTGACCGGCACCATCACGGTCGCCTCGGTGAGCTGTGAGAAGCCCGTCCCGGCCGCCCCGAAGGCCACCGCGACGCCGTCCGCCGCGGTGGTGACCGAGACGGCCGCCCCGGCCGCCCAGCCCGCCGCGGACACCACCCCGTCCGCCGCCTCCACCACCACCTCGACGACGGCCGCCGCCTCCGCTCCGGCGACGGCCGCCGCGACGGCCCGCCGGACCGCGTCCCCCTCCGCCACGCACGCCACGGCCGCGCCCGACACCCTCGCCTCCACCGGCGGCAACGACGCCACCACCCCGCTCGCCGCCGGCGCCGCCGCCCTGGTCGCCGGAGGCGCCTGCGCGCTCTGGGGCACCCGCCGCCGTCGCGCCACCGCCCCGGCCCACGCCCGCCGGCGCTGACCGCCGGCCCCGGCCCCGGCCCCCCACGGGTGCGGGGGTGCCACCCGCGGCACTCCCGCACCGTAACCGTGCCAATGCGGACGGTTGGTTCACATGCGCGTTACATAAGAGGAACAACCGGGAAACGGCGGCTTGCGACGCTACGCGGGCACCCACCACTCAGTTTGCGAGGGACACCGCCGTGGCAATCAAGGCCGAGTACATCTGGATCGACGGCACCAAGCCGACCGCCAAGCTCCGCTCCAAGACTCGCGTCCTGCCGAACGCCGACAAGATCCCCACCTGGGGCTTCGACGGCTCCTCGACCAGCCAGGCCGAGGGTCACGCCTCGGACCGCGTCCTGACGCCGGTGCGCGTCACCCCGGACCCGATCCGCGGCGGCGACCACATCCTGGTCCTCTGCGAGGTCCACGAGACCGACGGCACCCCGCACGAGTCCAACACCCGCGCCCTGCTGCGCGCCGTCGCCGAGCAGTACGAGGCGCAGGAGTCGATCTTCGGCATCGAGCAGGAGTACACCTTCTTCAAGGGCTCCCGCCCGCTCGGCTTCCCCGAGGGCGGCTACCCGGCCCCGCAGGGCGGCTACTACTGCGGCGTCGGCGCCGAGGAGGTCTTCGGCCGCGAGATCGTCGAGCTGCACCTCGACCGCTGCATCGTGGCCGGCCTGGCCATCTGCGGCATCAACGCCGAGGTCATGCCCGGCCAGTGGGAGTTCCAGATCGGCCCGGTCGACGCCCTGAAGGTCTCGGACGACATGTGGATCGCCCGCTACCTGCTCTACCGCACCGCCGAGGAGTTCGGCATCGACGCCACCCTCGACCCGAAGCCGGCCCGCGGCGACTGGAACGGTGCGGGCGCGCACACCAACTTCTCCACCAAGGCGATGCGCGAGAACTACGACGCGATCATCACCGCCTGCGAGTCGCTCGGCGCCTCCCAGGAGAAGGTCCTGGAGCACGTCACCCAGTACGGCGCCGACATCGAGTCCCGCCTGACCGGCAAGCACGAGACCGCCCCGTGGAACGTCTACTCCTACGGCGTCTCGGACCGTGGCGCCTCGGTGCGCATCCCGTGGCAGGTCGAGGTGGAGCAGAAGGGCTACATCGAGGACCGCCGCCCGAACGCCAACGTCGACCCCTACGTCGTCACCCGCCTGCTGATCAACACCTGCTGCGCCGCCCTGGAGAAGGCCGGCCTGGTCTGATCCCGGTCCACCACCGGCAGCCGCACGCACGCCCGCAGGGCCTCCCCACCTCACCGGGGAGGCCCTGCGGGCGTTGCGGCGGTCCTGGCAGGGCCTCTTGATCGGGGCGGGGCTGGGCCGGAGAATGGCGGGCGTGAACGCTGCTGCCGATGTCGCCGACGGGGGGCTCGTGCGACGGCTGCACGTGGACCTGGGGCGGGTGTGGGCGGCCGCCTGTCGGTGCCGGTGAGGGTTCCCGGCGTTTCCCCAGACGGCTCTTCCGGCAGCGGAGTGTGTGTTCATGGCTTTGACGTTCCACTGGTTCCTGCCCACCAACGGTGACAGCCGGCAGGTCGTCGGCGGGGGGCACGGCTCGACGCCGGGCGCGGCCGGGGGCGATCGGCCGCCGTCCATCGGCTATCTGGGGCAGATCGCCCGCAGCGCCGAGCAGTTGGGGTTCGAGGGGGCGCTGACGCCGACCGGGGCGTGGTGCGAGGACGCGTGGCTGACGACGGCGATGCTCACCCAGGTGACCGAGCGGCTCAAGTACCTGGTGGCGTTCCGGCCCGGGCAGATCGCGCCGGCGCTGGCGGCGCAGATGGCGTCGACGTACCAACGGCACTCCGGCGGGCGGCTGTTGCTGAACGTGGTGACCGGCGGGGAGTCGGCGGAGCAGCGCGCGTACGGGGACTTCCTGGACAAGGACGCCCGCTACGCCCGCACCGGGGAGTTCCTGTCGGTCGTGCGGCGGCTCTGGGCGGGGGAGACCGTGGACCACGACGGCCCCCATCTGCGGGTCGAGCGGGCCGAGTTGACCCGGCTGCCGGAGCCGGCGCCGCCGGTGTACTTCGGCGGGTCGTCCCCGGCGGCGGGCGAGGTGGCGGCCCGGTACGCGGACGTGTACCTCACCTGGGGCGAGCCGCCCGCGCAGGTGCGGGAGAAGATCGCCTGGATCCGTGAACTCGCGGCGCGGCAGGGGCGGGTGGTGCGGTTCGGGATCCGGCTGCACGTGATCACCCGGGACACCTCGGCGCGGGCGTGGGCGGAGACCGAGCGGCTGCTGGCGGCGATGGACCCGCAGCGGGTCCGGGAGACCCAGCGGGCGCTGGCCCGCAGCGAGTCGGTGGGGCAACGCCGGATGCTCGCGCTGCACGGCGGCTCGGCGGAGCGGCTGGAGGTGTACCCCGGGCTGTGGGCGGGCGTCGGCCTGCTGCGCGGCGGGGCCGGGACGGCGCTGGTGGGCAGCCACCGGGAGGTGGCCGACCTGGTCACCGAGTACCACGAGCTGGGCATCGACGAGTTCGTGCTCAGCGGGATGCCGCACCTGGAGGAGGCGTACTGGTTCGGCGAGGGCGTGCTGCCCGTGCTGGCCGCCCGCGGGCTGTGGCGCCGGCCGGGGTAGCGGTCCGTCCGGCCGGCGCCGCGTCCGGGGCCACGGGCTACTGCTCGCCCAGGACCATCCACTTCTCCGGCTTCGCCACTGCCTCGAAGCCCACCTTGGCGTAGACGCCGTGGGCGTCGGCGGTGGCGAGCAGGACGCGGCGCAGGCCGTGCCCGGCGAGCCGGTCGCGGACGGCGGCGGCCAGCGCGGTGCCGAGGCCCCGCCCGCGGGCGGCCGGGGCGATGTAGACGTCGCACAGCCAGGCGAAGGTGGCCTGGTCGGTGACCACCCGGGCGTAGCCGACCTGGCCGCCCGAAGCCTGCTCGTAGAGGCCGAAGTTGAGCGAGCCCGCGATCGCCAGGTCCTGCTTCTCGCGGCTGCGGCCGAGCGCCCAGTAGGCGTCCTGGGACAGCCACCGGTGGATCAGCGCGGCGTCCAGGCGTGCGGGGTCGGTCGAGATCTCATAGCCGTCCGGCAGGGTGTTGTCACTGGTCATGGCCGGATCCAAGCAGGGATCCGGCCGTCCGACCAGCGGTTTTGCCTCAGTGGACGGGCACGGCGTTCTGCGGCTGGTTGTGCCAGTTGGTGACGATCGGCTTGTCGACGTTGGTCGGGCCGACCGGCAGGCTGACCGGGTCGGGGTCCGGGCTGCCGATGCCCACGATGACGTCACTGAACTCGACGGCCTGGTTGTCCTTGGTGGTCTTCGCCATCACGCCCGCGTAGGCGGTGGCCGAGCCGCTGAGCTTGATCGGCTGGCTGATGCCCTGCTCGGCCTTGGACGCCTCGATGCCGCGCGAGCCGAAGGCGATCACCGGGGGCCGGGGCGGAAGGGTGCAGCTGACGCCCGGCTTGGCCTTGGCGGCGATCAGGATGTAGCCGCCGGCCTGGGACTCGGTCTTGGCGGTGAGCACCAGGTCCTTGGCGCCGCAGGTGCCCGCGGGCGGGGCGTCGGCGGGGGCCGAGGGCTTGGAGGTGGCGGGCGCGGTGGGCGCGGTGGGCGCGGGGGTGGACGAGGGCGCGTTGCCGGTGGGCGTGGTGGTCACGGCCGGGCTCGACGCGGGGGCGGCGGCATCGCTGTTCTCCGGCCCGCACGCGGCGACGGTGACGGCGAGCGCCGCGACGGCGACGGCGGTGAGAGCGAGACGGCGCGAACGCATGCGGGTTCCCCCAGGGTCGTGACCGCCGGTGTCCCTCACCGGCGCACCACGACCGTACGACGGGATCGTTCACGGCCCGGTGCGGGAAATATCCCGATCCTGTCGCAGACCACGACACCGGAAAGGGCTGGCCGGCACCCCCGCCACACGGGACGGTCGACCCATGACCGCGCCCGTGACCGCACTCCCGTTGACCCGCTTCCTGCTCGCGTGGGCGGCCGGGCGGCCGTTCGTCTGGGTGGACGACGAGATCGGGCCGCAGGACACCGAGTGGATAGCGGCCCATCACCCCGGACCGGCGGCCACCTTCCGGATCAACCCCCGGATCGGCCTGCGGACCGAGGACTTCGCGGCCCTGCGGGCCTGGGCGCGTACGGAACTGGGGGCCGGCGCCTGAGGGCCGGTGATCCGGTGCCGCCGTCCTGCTGAACGGGGTGACCGGGGGTCAGCCGCCGAGTGCCTCCGCCAGGGCGGTCAGGAAGCGGTCCGTGGTGGCCTCGTCCCGGACGGCGATCCGGAGCCAGTCGGGGCCGAGGCCGGGGAAGGTGTCGCCGCGGCGGACGGCGAAGCCGAGGGTGCGCAGGCGGGTGCGGACGGCGTCGGCGCCGGGGAGTTCGAGCAGCAGGAAGGAGGCGGCGGGCTCGCCGTGCACCCGGACGGCCGGGAAGGCGGCCAGGCCCTTCAGCACGTACTCGCGCCATGTGGTGAGTTCGTGGGCCGCCCGGTCGGCCTCGGCGAGCGCGGACGGGGTGGAGCAGGCCTCGGCGGCGACCAGCGCCGGGGTGGAGACCGGCCAGAGCGGCTGGGCGGCGGCCAGGGCGGCGATCAGCGGCGCCGGGCCGAGCGCATAGCCGATTCGCAGACCGGCCAGCCCCCAGGTCTTGGTGAGGCTGCGCAGGACGACCACCCGGCCCGGCAAGTCCCGTGCCGAGGCGAGGGATTCGGCCTCGCCGGGCACGGTGTCCATGAAGGCCTCGTCGATCACCAGGGTGCGGCCGGGCCGGGCCAGGGCGGCGACGGCGGCGGCCGGGTGGAGGACGGAGGTGGGGTTGGTGGGGTTGCCGAGGACGACCAGGTCGGCCTCCTCCGGCACCGCGCCGGCGGTCAGCCGGAAGCCGTCCTCCGGGGCGAGCAGCACCCGTCGCACCGGGTGCCCGGCGTCCCGCAGAGCGGCCTCCGGCTCGGTGAACTGCGGGTGCACCACCACTATATGACGGGGCACCAGAGTTCGTGCGAGCAGTACGAAGGCCTCGGCGGCGCCCGAGGTGAGCAGCACCTCGTCCACCGGCCGGCCGTGCCGTTCGGCGACCGCGGCCCGGGCGGCGGAGCCGTCGGGGTAGGCGGCGAGGTCGGCGAGGGTGGCGGTGAGGCGTGCGCGCAGCCAGGCCGGGGGCGTGCCGGTGCGGACGTTGACGGCGAGGTCGACCAGGCCGGCGCCGTCGGCGCGCACCTCGGCGTCGCCGTGGTGGCGCAGGTCGGGTCCGGCGGGGGAGTGGGGGGTCACGGCTGCTCTCCTGGGGTCGGTCGGGCGTACGGACGGCGGGGTGCGCGGGCGACGGCCACCGTCGCGGCCGCCGACTTCCGCTTGGGGACGACGAGCTCGGCGTGACCGCCGCCCGCGCCCGCCAGCGCCGCCGCCTCGGCGACGCCGGCCGTGCCGACCGCGGCGCCGACGGCGTCCGACGGGTTCGGCACGGGGACGGCGGCCAGCACCCCGGCCGGGTACTCCGCCACCGGCACGCCGAGCGCCGCCGCGGCCGCGCGGACGGCGGGGTGGCCGCCCTTGCCGGCGAGGGTGGCGAGCGCGCCGACGGCGCCGGCGGGCAGCCCGGCCGAGGCGAGCGTCCGCCGGATCAGGTCGAGCAACTCCGTCTCCGTCGCCGAGCCGCGCAGCCCCACCCCGACCACCAGGGGACCCCCGCCGTCACCCGAACCGCCCAACGCGCCGGATCCGGTCCCGTGCGAACCGTTCCCGTCCGGCACTCTCACGTCGCGCTCACGCCCTGCTCACGTCCTGTTTCTCCACGTCACCCGCCCGACACCTGCCCGAGGCCGCGCACCGGCCGCGCGCCGTCCGTGCCCGCCCGGGGCGGCCGAAACCCGTCGGTCCCGGCCGGCCGGAAGGCCCTGGTCAGGCCGGTACCGGGCGCCGAGGGCCGCCGAAATCCCACCACGCCCGTGACGGACGGGTCAATCGGGACAGATGTGATCCGCGTCCGACGGCGATCCTCGGCCAGCGACCGCTGTTCGCCGTTTCTTCATGTCGCCGCCGAGGCCCGCGCCACCGCGCCGCTCCTACTGTTTGCGGCGCTCCGAAACCGCCGGTCCACCGGTCGGCGGTCCTCTCCCCACCCGGCAGTTCCCGCGCGGCCGGGCCACCTCCCCGACCCGGCCGCTCCCGACGCACGGAGGACACCATGCCCGAAACCCCGGAGACTGTTGACATGAGCGCCACGAACCCCGTCGCCGAGGGCGCCGCCCCGCGCCGCCCGCGCCGCCGCACCCTCACCGCCTCCGCCGCCGGCCTCGGTCTGGTCGCCGGCTCGCTCGGCCTCTGGGCCGCCACCGGCACCGCCGCCCAGGCCGCCGCCCTGCCGACCCCCGACCACGTGGTCGTCGTCGTCCTGGAGAACCACGCCTACACCCAGGTGATCGGCTCCTCCAGCGCCCCGTACATCAACAACACGCTGAAGGCCGGCGGCGCCACCCTCACCCAGTCGTTCGGGCTCACCCACCCCAGCGAGCCCAACTACTACCAGCTGTTCTCCGGCTCCAACCAGGGCCGCACCGACGACAGCTGTGTGCCGGTCGGCTCCATCAACAAGCCGAACCTCGCCTCCGAGCTGATCGCCGCCGGCCAGACCTGGGGCAGCTACAACGAGGGCCTGCCCAGCCAGGGTTCGACCGTCTGCTCCAGCGGCAAGTACGCGCAGAAGCACAACCCGTGGTTCGGCTTCAGCAACGTGCCGACCAACACCGCGTTCACCATGACGCAGTTCCCGACCAACTTCGCGACCCTGCCGAAGGTCTCCTTCGTCGTCCCGGACCTCTGCAACGACATGCACGACTGCTCGGTCTCCACCGGCGACAGCTGGATCCAGAACAAGCTCGGCGCCTACGCCACCTGGGCCAAGAACAACAACAGCATCCTCGTGGTGACCTTCGACGAGGACAACCGGCTCTCCGGCAACCGCATCCCCACCGTCTTCTACGGCGCCCACGTCACCCCGGGCTCCACCACCGCCACCACCTACAACCACTACAACGTGCTGCGCACGCTGGAGGACCTCGCGGGCCTGACCACCCACGCGGGCAACGCCGCCACCGCCGCCACCATCACCGGCATCTGGAACTGACGCCCGTGTACGTCGCGGACTCCCGCAGCTCCAAGGCCCCCGCCGCCCCGGCCACCCGGCCGGGGCGGCGGGAGGCCGCCGGCGGCACCGCCGGCCGGGCCGCCCGGGCGGCCGTCCCCGGCACCGTGGTGGCCCTGGGCGTGGTCAGCCTGGTCACCGACGTCTCCTCCGAGATGGTCAGCGCCGTCCTGCCGCTCTACCTGCTCACCGGCCTCGGCCTGTCCCCGCTCGGCTTCGGCCTGCTCGACGGCATCCAGAACGGCTTCAGCGCCGTGGTCCGGCTGGCCGGCGGCCACCTGGCCGACCGGCGCGGGCGCGACGGCGCGCCCCGCCACAAGGCCGTCGCCGCCGTCGGCTACGGCCTGTCGGCGCTCTGCAAGCCGCTGCTGCTGCTGGTGAGCACCGTGCCGCTGATCGGCGCCGTGCTCGCCGTCGACCGCACCGGCAAGGGCCTGCGCACCGCCCCGCGCGACGCGATGATCTCGCTCGCCACCGAACCCGCCCACCGCGGACGGGCGTTCGGTGTCCACCGGGCGATGGACACGGCCGGCGCGCTGCTCGGACCGCTCACCGCCTTCCTGGTGCTGCGGACGGCCGGCGGCCCGCTGCTCGCCGACGGCGGCCAACAGCAGGGCTACCACGCGGTGTTCGCGGTCAGCGCGTGCGTCGCGGTGCTCGGCGTGCTGGTGCTGCTGCTCTTCGTGCCGAACCGGCTCGACGCCGACGCCCCGTCGACCGCCCAGCCCCGGCTGCGTGACGGACTCGCCCTGCTCCGCATCCCCGGGCTGCGCCGGCTCGCCGTGTGCGCCGTGCTGCTCGGCCTCACCACCGTCAGCGACTCCTTCCTCTACCTGCTCGTGCAGCGCCGGCTCGGCCTCGCCACCGAGTACTTCCCGCTGCTCCCGCTCGGCACCGCCGGCGCCTTCCTGCTGCTCGCCGTCCCGCTCGGCGCGCTCGCCGACCGGATCGGCCGCCGCCGGCTCTTCCTGGCCGGCCACGGCGTCCTGCTGCTCGCCTACGGCCTGCTGCTCTCCCCGCTCGACGGGCTGCCGGTGGTGGTCTGCGTGCTGGTGCTGCACGGCGCCTTCTACGCCTCCACCGACGGCGTGCTCGCCGCCGCCGCGGCCGACACCGTCCCCGCCGCGCAGCGCGGCGCCGGACTCGCCCTGGTCGGCACCGGACAGGCGCTCGCCCGGTTCGCCTGCTCGCTGGCGTTCGGCGCGCTGTGGAGCGCCGTCGGCGGCACCACCGCGCTGACCTGGTCGGCGCTGGCGCTGGCCGGCTGCGTCACCGGCGCGGCGTTCGTGCTGCGCGAGCCCGCCGCCCCCGAAGACCCCACCGACGCCGAGGTGCCCTCGTGACCACCGCCCCCCTCCGCAACCGCACCCGGGTACTGATCCTGCTGGTCGCCGTCGTCCTGCTCGGGGCGGTCGGCACCGGCGCCGTGCTGTGGGCCGCCGACCGCTCGGCTGACCGCGACCGCGTCCAGGCCGGCGGCCCCGTCGTCACCCCCGGCGAGGTCACCCTCAAGGCCCCCGCCGCCCGGCAGCTGCTCTTCCGCAACATGGCCTGGGGCCCGCACCGCGACGAGATCGTCACCGTCCCCGCCGACCACCCCGACGGCCCGCGCACCGCCTCCGGCGTCCAGTGCCTGCGCTTCTACGCCGCCGCCGGCACCGGCATCTGCCTGCAGGCCGACCGCGGCGCCCTCCAGGACACCTACCGGGCCGTCGTCCTCGACGACCACCTGCGCGAACGGCGCTCCTTCCCGGCCGCCGGCATCCCCACCCGCTCCCGGGTCTCGCCCTCCGGGCACCTCGCCGCCTGGACCGTCTTCGTCAGCGGCGACTCCTACGCGGGCACGAACTTCTCGACCCGCACCTCGATCGTCGACGTCCGGGACTGGAACCTCCGGGAGAACCTGGAGGAGTTCGACGTGATCAAGGACGGCAAGCCGTACCGCTCGCCCGACGTCAACATCTGGGGCGTGACCTTCGTCGACGACAACGCCTTCTACGCCACCGCCGCCACCGGCGGCCAGACCTACCTGGTCCGCGGCGACCTCGGCGCCCGCACCCTCACCACCCTCCACCAGAACGTCGAGTGCCCCTCGCTCTCCCCGGACGGCACCCGGGTCGCCTACAAGAAGCGGGTCCCCGGCGCCTCCGAGGACGCCCCCTGGCGGCTGTACATCCTGGACCTCGCCACCATGGCCGAGACCGCCACCGCCGAGCAGCGCAGCATCGACGACCAGGCCGTCTGGTCGGACGACCACACCCTGCTGTACGCCATGCCCGGCGACTTCGGCGCCGACCTCTGGACCGTCCCCGCCGACGGCACCGGCTCCGCCGGGCGGCTGCTCGACGCCGCGGTCGCG
Organism: Kitasatospora sp. NPDC097605; assembly: GCF_040302725.1. Lineage (NCBI taxonomy): Bacteria > Bacillati > Actinomycetota > Actinomycetes > Kitasatosporales > Streptomycetaceae > Kitasatospora > Kitasatospora sp. NPDC097605. The sequence goes on from NZ_JBEOSF010000019.1 coordinate 41,362, forward strand.
CCGGCGTACCTGGGCTGACGCGGACAGGACGAGGTGACCGGCTCGGTCAGGGCGGGTGGTCCGGGGCGGAACTCGAAGCGTAGGGTCCACGTCGAGCACTTTGAGTGGCCGCTCCGCGCCGGGCCGCCACGACGACTGACCGGGGGAGCGGGAACAGTGAGGCAACGAGGGCCCGACCGAGGGCTGCCGGTGGAACGCGTGACCAGCGACTCGTGGCCGGCGCTGCACGGCAGGCCCGTGCTGCGCCGCACGGTCGCGATCGGGCTGGTGATCTTCGTGTCGGTGATGGCCGCGCTGGCGGTCCGGGGCGTCAACGCGCTCACCGTCGGCCGGGGCGCCATCGAGACCGACCGCGACCGCGCCGAACTGCTGGCCGGGCTGCACCCCTCCCAGCACCCGGGCGCGGGCCGCTACTACGTCCCGGTGGGCGCCGTCTACACGCACACCCCGGACGGCCTTCCCGTCGCCTACCTGCACTACCGGCTGGCGGGCGGACGTGAGGTCGGCGTCGGCGACTTCCTGCGCACCTACGACCTGGACACCCCCGGCGCCCTCGCCCCGCTGCCCGCCGACCTGGCCGAGGCGCTGGGCGGCGACGAACCGGCCCAGGCGCACGAGGTCGGCGCCCCCGCGCCGTCCGCCTCCCCGTCCCCGTCCGCCTCCCCGTCGCCCACCGCGTCGCCTTCCGCGCTCTCCGAGGCGACCGCCGTCCCCACTCCCACCGAGGATCCCGAGCCCACCGTCTCGGAACCCGCCGAACCCCTCACCCAGGCCTCCGATCCCGACTCCGAGGCCGACTCCGAGGCCGACTCCGAGGCCGACCCCGAGCCGGATCCCGGCCCCACCCCCGCTCCGGAGGACACCCCCACCCCGACCGAGACTCCCACCCCCACGCCGACCCCCACCGCGACCCCCGCCCCCACCCACGCCCGCCGCATCTACGTCGCCCCCGACCCCGCCGGCCTCCCCGGCGCCGCCGACATCTACGTCCGCGCCACCGGCTGACCGCACGTCCCCGCCCCGGGGGCCAACCCGGGGGCGGGGATTGTCGGTTGGGCGTGCTGTACTCCCGGCATGACGCTTGATGACAACACGCCGGCCGTCCGCTCCGAGGAGTGGGAGGCCGCGCTCACCCAGGCCTTCGGGGAGGTGCTGGGGCGGCCGCTCGCCGAGTACGACGGGACGGCCCGCTACGGGGCCTACTACAGCGGCAACTTCCTCGCCGAGATCGAGTTGGACCGCAGTCCGGTCTGGGTCGGGCGGGGCGCGCTCGCCGGGGAGGAGACGGTCGTCCCGGAGCTGCTGCTCACCCCGCCCGGCGATCTCAAGGAGACGGAACTGGTCTTCGACGCGAGCCGTTCGCTGTTCTTCGTCGAATCGAGGGGCCTGCCCGCCGAACTCGCGCCCTTCGCCGCCGAACTGGCCGCCGCCGTCGAGGAGTCCGAGGGCGGGGAGTGGGACGGCGCCCTGCTGGGCGCGGACCTCGGGCGGATGGCCGAGCGGCACGGCGTCGACCTGGCCGCGCCCGGGTTGCCCGGGAAGCTGTGGACGCTCCGGCAGGCCCGGCTGGCCTCCGGGGACACCCTGCTCGACGCCCTGCTCGCCGCCACCGGCCTGTCCGGCGCCACCTCGCCCGAGCTGATGCCGCCCGGCCTCGGCGACTCCGCCGACGCGGTGGACGACGAGGCCCACGAGCACGTCGCCGAGGTGGCCGACCCGGCACTGCGCGACTACCTGGCCGCCTTCTGCGACCCGGAGTCCCACGACCTCGCCCTGGCCCTGTACGGCGCGGCCGACGAGGACGACGAGGACGACGACGAGGACGCGGACGACGAGGAGGACGACGCCGTGGTCATCAGCTGGGAGGGCGCGGTCGACCAGTACGAGGTCACCGTCCGCCGCCTGGAGGCCTGAGACGCCGGGCCCTCCCGCACGGGAGGGCCCGGCCGCCACCGGATAGGGTCGCTGCGCGAACCGATGTGCGGTGCGCGTGGACCCGAAGGAGCTGACGTGGGCGAGGCCGTCTCCCCCGAGACCGGTGCCGACACCGTGGACCCCCGCCGGGGCGCGGAGCTCGCGGCACGCTGGTGGAAGTGGGCGCTGTCCGCCCCGATGGAGCGCAGCCCGGTCGCCGACACCACCGGCGAGTTCGCCGGCTGGCGGCAGCCCTCGGACGTCTGGTTCCTGGCCGGCACCTACGGCGGCCGCGTCGTGCGGCGCTGCCCGATCGCCGCCGGCCGGCCGGTCTTCTTCCCGGTCTTCAACACCCAGCGCGTCGCCCTCGGCCTCTCCGCCGCCCCCTGGCGCGTCGAGGCCTCCCAGGCCGAGGCGACGCTCAACGGCGTCCCGCTGAAGGTGCACGAGTTCGCCTCCAAGCGCTTCCTGGCCACCGGCATCCCGCGCGTCGCCTGGGGCCTGTGGTGCGCCCTCGACCCGCTGGTGCCCGGCCAGTACGTGCTCTCCGTCAAGGCGAACGCCGGCGGCTTCGTCGTCGACACCACGTACCACCTGGACGCCGTCGAGTTCTGACCACTCCCGCGCCAACGGGCTTCCGGTGCAGCGGTTCTGCCACCGGGCGCGGCCGGGGGCTGGTAGGAGTGGAGCCCTCGGGGCCGGTGCCGGCCCTTCTCGCGCTGGGGGTGGGGCCATGGCCCGGGTGGTGTGCGTGCACGGGATGGGGCAACAGGTCCAGGGGGAGGACCGGTTGCGCTCCGCGTGGTGGCCCGCGTTGACCCCTGGTGAAGGACCTGCGCCCCCTCTTCGGCGACCGGGTCCGCTCGGCCCTGCTCGCCAACGGCACCCACGCGCACGATGCGACGTCCTACCTGACCGACCAACTCTGCGGCCGCGCGATCGCCGAAGGACTGGCGTGAGCGACGGAGGCGACGTCGCCCTCTACCGCCGTCGCCCGCTCACAGTGCCGCCAGCAGCTCGCGCAGTGGAGCCGGCTCCCGCCCGGCCTCCAGCGCCTCCACCAGCAACTGCCCGTAGCGGATCTTCCGCCCCGACTTCGTCCCCATGAACCGCCGCAACTGCCGTTCCGCCAGCCCGCCCTGGTGGGCGGGCTGGCGGACGAAGGTCTGCCAGGCCGCGCGATCGCCCTCCGCCTCGACGATCTCCTCCACCCGCGGGACGCCCAGGGCGCGGATCAGCTCCTCCTCCAGGTCCGCCATGCAGACGAAGAAGCCGTCCCCCGGTGCGCCGGCCCGCTCCAACCCGCGCTGGTAGAAGCCCTGTTCGTTCTCGTCGCAGAGCCCGGCCAGCCGCAGCCCCAGGCCCGGCGGCCCGAGCAGGCTCGCGTAGCGGGCGACGTTCATCGCCCCGCGCATGGAAACGACGCACACCCCCTCGGCGGCCAGGTCCCGCCCTTGGCGGGCGGCCAGTGTCCCGACGGCCGCGAGGTCGCTCGGCCCCTCCACCAGCACCGCCGTCCGCACGCCCAGGTGCTCCGCCAGTTCACCCGCCGGCCCGCCGGGGCCGCCGGCCGCCCAGTCGGTGACCGCGTCCCGGAACGCCTCCATGTCCGCCATGGGCCCGATTCTGCCCCCGCCCGCCCCACGGGGCCCGCCATTTTCCCCGGGAGCGCCGCCCCGCGGCGGTGTGTTCCTCGTCAGGGACCGGGACTCCGACGGCCGTCAGACACGGCTGAGGTAGGTGAGCACGGCGAGGACGCGGCGGTGGCCGCTGTCGGCGGGAGAGAGGCCGAGCTTGGCGAAGATGTTGCCGATGTGCTTGTGGACGGCGTTCTCGGTGATGACGAGCCGGGTCGCGAGGGTGGCGTTGTCCTTTCCCTCGGCCATCAGGGCGAGGACCTCGCGCTCGCGCGCCGTGAGGGCGGCGATCGGGTCGTGGGCGGGGCGGGTGAGGAGCTGGACGATCACCTCGGGATCCATCACGGTGCCGCCCGCGGCGACCCGGCGCAGCGCGTCGGTGAACTCGCTCACCCGGCTCACCCGGTCCTTGAGGAGGTAGCCGATGCCACCGCGCCCGTCGGAGACCAGCTCGCCGGCGTACTGCTGCTCGACGTACTGGGAGAGGACCAGCACGGGCAGGCCGGGGTGCCGGCGGCGGGCCTCGATGGCGGCGTGGATGCCCTCGTCGCGGAAGGCCGGTGGCAGCCGGACGTCGACGATGGTGACGTCCGGCCGGTGCCCGGCGACGGCGGCGAGGAAGCCGGGGGCGTCCTGGACGATCGCGGCGACCTGGAAGCCCGCGGCGGTCAGCAGGAGTTCCAGCCCGTAGGAGAGGAGGACGTTGTCCTCGGCGATCACGACCCGCACGGCAGGCTCACCGTGATCGTGGTCGGGCCGCCGCCGGGGCTGTGCAGGCGGAGGGTGCCGTCGAGCGCCAGGACGCGGTGGCGGATCCCGGCGATGCCGGTGCCCCGCGTCTCGTCGGCGCCGCCGACCCCGTCGTCGGAGGCCTCGATCGACAGCCGGTCGCCGTCGCGGGCGACGCGGACGGTGGTCCGGGTGGCCCGGCTGTGCTTGGCGGCGTTGGTGAGCGCCTCGGCGACCGTGAAGTACGCGACGGCCTCGACCGCGGCGGGGACGGTGCCGAGGGTGCCGATGTCCAGGGTGGTGTCGATCGCCGAGCGGCTCCCCAGTGAGGTCAGGGCCCCGGCGAGGCCGCGGTCGGCGAGGATCGGCGGGTAGATCGTCCGGATCACCGCCCGCAGTTCCGTCATGGCCTCCTCGGCGCTCTCGTGCGCCTCCTCCAGGAGCCTGGCCAGCATCCGGGGGTCGCTGTCCCGCAGCTCACGCGCCAGGCCCAGGCGCATCGCGATGGCCACCAGCCGGGCTTGGGTGCCGTCGTGCAGATCGCGTTCGATGCGGCGCAGTTCCAGACCGTGCGCGTTGACGGCCCCGGCCCGGGTCTCGGTCAGCGTCTCCACCCGCTGCGCCAGCAGCTCGGCAGCGGTGGGGGAGAGAAGCGCCACGCAGCTCCGGGCGTGCAGCCGCGCCAGCAGCGGGACCAGCCGGAGGCTCAGCGCCGCGAGGACGACGAACTGCGCCGTCCCCAGGGTCAGCGCGGTGCCCCAGCCGGTCAGCGGCACCCCGGCGGCGAAGCCGCCCGCGCGGGTGCCGGCGGGCAGCGCCCACCACAGGGGGACCGTGACGGCCGTGGTCAGCGCGTTGCCCGCGCATGCCACCGCGACGAGCCCGAACGCCGGGCCGCTCACCACGGAGGTGGCCAGCCACCCGCGTGCGCGCCACGTCCCGACCCGGACGGGACCGTCGTCCGGTGCGCGCAGCAGCCGGCCGGCGCGGCGGCGGTGCCAGGACGCCCAGGCCCGCGCCGCCCGCGGGACGACGAGGAGTACGGGCAGCGCGGCCAGGGCGAGCGCGGCGGCGCCCAGGCTTCCCAGCAGATAGCCCAGCGCGCGCCATGTCGCCGACAGCCGATCGGTCCCCCGGTGCTTCATCCGCCCAAGTCTGAGGCATGATCACCGGGCCCGGCACTACAGCCCGCCACCCTGTTCTCCCACCCGTGGGCGGTAGCGCGGGCGGCCCCGGCCGGACCTACCGTCGACACCCATGACGACCCGACCGACGACCCGACCGATGACCCAGCAGACGACCCGACCGGCGATCCGGCCGGCTTCCCGGCCGGCTTCCCGAGCGACGGTGCGGTCCTTCGCGCGGAGCCTGGTGCTGGCCGCCGTGGCGACCGCGACCCTCGCCACCACCGTGCCCGGCGCGACGGCCGCCGCCGAGCGCCCGGAGGCACGCCTGCAGCGCGACGCCGACGCGATCACCGCCCTCGGCGTGACGGGCGTGCAGGCCCGGCTGACCACCTCCGCCGGCGGCGATACGACCGTCACCAGCGGCGTCGGCGACCTGGCGGACGGGCGGCCGGTGCCGGCCGACGGCCACTTCCGGATCGCCAGCGTCACCAAGACCTTCGTGGCCACCGTGGTCCTGCAACTCGTCGGCGAGGGCCGGCTCTCGCTGGACGACCGGGTCGAGCGGTGGCTGCCCGGCGTGGTGTCCGGCAACGGCAACGACGGGCGCGCGATCACCGTCCGTCAGCTGCTCCAGCACACCAGCGGCCTGCACGACGACTACCCGGACTACCCCTCGGCGGAGGACTTCCAGCGGTACCGGTACGACAGCTGGACGCCCGAGCAGATCGTCGCCCGGGCGATGGGCCACCGCCCGGACTCCGAGCCCGGCGAGCAGTGGCGCTACGGCAACACCGGCTACGTCCTGCTCGGCATGGTGATCGAGCGGGTCACCGGGCGGACCTGGGACGTGGAGGTCGGGGAGCGGATCACCCGGCCGCTCGGCCTCGACCACACCTTCCGGCCGGGGACGTCCCCCACGCTGCCCCAGCCGCACGCCCGCACCTACCAGGGCTTCGGGCCCGGCGAGCCGCTGGTCGATGTCACCGAGCAGGTCGGCCCGGGCACCAACGGGGAAGCTGGGCTCGTCTCCACCACCGCCGACCTCGACCGGTTCTTCGGCGCCCTGCTCGGCGGCCGGCTGCTGCCGCCGGCGCAGTCGGCGCAGATGAAGCGGACCGTCCGGGTCGGCGAGGAGTTCCGCGAGCTGATGCCGCGCGCCCGCGACGGCCTGGGGCTGTTCTCCCGCCCGCTGTCCTGCGGCGGGCGCTCCTGGGGCCACGAGGGCGGCGACGCCGGCTGGGTCACGGCCTCCGCCGCTACCGCCGACGGCCGGCGCACCGTCACGGTCTCCCTGTCGGGCGTCCTCGCCACCTCCGCGGACGACGTGCTGGGTGTGGAACGGGCGATGAGCAGGCTGGTGGACCACGCCCTGTGCGCGGCGCCGGGCGCACGCTCCTAGGAAGGCCGGTGGAGTGGGAAGTCGGGCCGGCCGACTTCCCACTCCGTGCCACTGCGTCCTACCTCGTGTCGGCGGTCCGTGCGCTCGCCGCCGCCGCCGCGATCATGCGGTGCATGACGGCCACCGGCAGGCTCGGGTTGAGGGCGGCGTCCTCGGCGGTGAACGGGTCCTGGAGCGCGGCGGCCAGCAGGGCCGGCGGAAGGGCCGGGTGCCGGTGGGCGAAGCTGTTGAGGTAGGAGACGTCGTCGGCGGCCAGCGCGGCGACGGTCGCGGGGGAGAGCCGGGGGTCATGGGCGGCCTCCCGGCGGACCATCGGGTCCGGATCACGGGCGAGGCGCTCGGCGTCGGCGGCGGTGGACGCGGGGTCGTCCAGGGCGAGCCGGCGCATGTGCGGGCGGGGGTCGTCGAGGAAGCGCAGCAGGCCGTCGCGCGGGAAGCCGGGGTGGTTGCGCGGGCGGCCGGGGAAGGAGAGGCTGCCGGTCCAACCCTCCTCCCAGATGCCGAGCAGCAGCTCGGCGGGGGCGTCGTCGCAGGACTCGGTGAGGAAGAGGCGGACGGCGAAGTCCTCGTCCCGGGCGAGCGGTTCGACGACGTCCCGGGGGAGCCGACGGGCGCGGGCGACGCTGCGGCGGATCCAGGTCTTCGGAGAAGCGGCCAATTGCCGCATGGCGTCCGGGTCGTGGTGGAGGGCGGCGACCCAGGGGAGGGTGGAGGTGCGGTCGTCCGGCCCGATGTCGGGGACGGCGTCCGCCAGTTCGGCGATCCCGGCCGGCGTCGCGGGCGGTTCGGCCCCGGCCGCCGGGCCGTTGCCATCGCCCCGGTGACGGGCGGCGTCGGCGGCGAGTTCCCTCACCAGCACGTGGCCGGGGCGGCCGGCGGTGGCGGCGAGCAGCCGGTCCCACTGCCCGGGCGAGAGCCGTCCGTGCTCGGCGGCCGGGCCCCAGACCCGGCGGTCGGGGTGGTCGACCGCCGCGTCCAGGACGCCCGGCGGGAGGTCGGTGCGGTGGAGGAGGCCGGTGTGTCCGAGGTCGAGGAGGGCGATGAGCACGTCCGCCGGTGCGGCCCGGTTGTAGCCGAGGCTGCCCAGCCACACCTCGGCGAGCTCCGCCGTCGGGCCGGGGACGGCGAACAGCGGGGCCCGGACGGCGTGCTCGTTCACCTGGTCGTCGCTCTCCACCCGGGCAGCCTAGGCCACCTTCGGACGTCGGCGGTGCTGCCCGGGGCGGATGCGGTGTCGGCATGACGACGATCCTGCGGCACCCTCGGCCTGGATTCATGTGGGATTGGTGGGCGGTGGACGCCGCAGGCGCCCCCGTCGCTGCACGCCTTCAGCGGCAACGGCGAGTTGCCGGTCTACACCCGCCACGGCGTCCCCGACTCCCCGCTGCGGCTGTCCGACGCTCCGGCGGCCGTCGCGGACGTCGCGGCCCTGGTCGAACTGCGCAGGGCGGTCGGGGACGCCTGGACAGTCCACCTCGACGAGGGATGGGTCCAGGATCCGCCCGGCCCCCGCCCGCCTACCCGGCCTCGGCCGTGACGCGGTCGAGTTCGGCGGCCGGGTAGGGCGTGCGCTTGCTCTCGGTGAGGAGGCGGCGGCGGAAGTCGTCCACGACGAGGGCGGTGCGGGCGTGCCGGTCGAGGAGGGCCGCGACCTCCGGCGGGATGCCGGCGGGCCGGTGGCCGGCCAGCCAGCGCTCCACGAGGACGATCGCCTCCGTGTCACCCCGGTGGCGTTCCAGGAGGTGGTGGCGGAGCAGGTGGGCCGCGGTGTGGTCGCGGTCGTAGGAACGGTGCAGGGCGAGGAACCGCCGTTCATCCGGCGAGAGTTCGAACTCCGCGCTCAGGGCCAGCCCGAAGTCCGCGAAGTGGATCCGCCGGCCGTCGGTGAGGAGGTTGTGGAAGTGGGCGTCGAAGTGCACGAGCCCGCGCGAGCGCATGAACGCGGTTCCCCGGGCCACGGCGTCCGCCGCCCACCCGTACGGCGCCGGGTCCGGGTGCTCGTGCAGCCAGGTGGCGAGCGTCTGCGGGACGTGCTCCTGGAAGAGCACCAGGCTGTGGCGGGCCCGGCCGATGGCCTCCAGCCGCTCGCGCACGGCCGGCGAGCCGTCCCAGTGGGCGACGGCGCCCTCGATCCCGCCCAGGAAGTCCATGAAGCCCTCGGGCGGGGTGTCCGGCAGGACCCGCCAGTGGTACATCAGCGGGAAGCCGTCGAACGCCCCGCCCAGGACCCAGTGGGTGGTCATGGTGTGCACGGCCAGCTCCCGCCAGGCGCCGAAGCCGGCCGAGCCGATCCCGTACTGGTAGAAGACGGGCAGGCCGAAGAGGTTCGCGGTGGAGCGGACGTTCTCCGGTCGGAGCTCCAGCTCCGTCAGCGGCACCTTCTTGACGAACACCCGCGTCCCGTCGACGTCCAGGGCGGCGGACGTGCCCCCGACGCCGGTCCCGAGCGGTTCGGCGGACGCCACGACCTCACCGAGCCGCCGGTCGCTCAGCAGGGACAGCCGGGTGGCCACCGCCCCGTAGCGGGCGAGCCGGTCCGGCTCCGTTCCTTCGGCGCGACGCATCGCCAACTCCTCGCTCGGTGACCGCCCCAACGTAGGCGACGCCGTCCGCCCGGTCGACCGCTTTCCAGCACGGCGGAGCGGCCCGTTGGCACGTTGTCGACTCGTTGTCGACGCGCCGTCTCCAAGCTGGCGGGACGGACAGCACCGTCCGCAGCGAACACGTGAACAGGAAGGACACCCCCATGCGCGTACGCGGTCTCCTCACGGCACTCCTGGTAGCGGTGGCGGCCCTCGGGGCGGCCGTGCCGGCCTCGTCGGCCGCGCCGGCCACGGGCGGCAGGCCGATCGAGAGGATCAGCGGCAACAGCCACGTCCTGATCAACCCGGAGCACGCCGGCCGGACGAACTGGAGCCCCGAGCAGGAGAGTTCCCTCGACGGCCGGCCGCTGACGATCCACGCGACCGAGCCGACCGCCAAGCCCGAGGCGGCCTCCGCCGCTGCCTCCGCCTCCGCCTCCGCCAAGGCGAGCGTCTGGGTCACCACCGGGCGGCTGCTCACCGGCGGCGGCGTCTGCACCGCCAACGTCGTCTCCAGCGCCAACCGCGACGTCATCGCCACCGCCCGGCACTGCGTGGAGGGCGGGCACGACTTCGCGTTCGCGCCCGGCTACGACGCGGGGAACACTCCCTACGGCTGGTGGACCTGGCGGGCGGCCGGCTGGGTCGACGCCCCCGCTCCGCAGGGCGACACCGCCTTCATCGTGCTGAACACCAAGGACGGCCGGCACATCGCGGACGTCGTCGGGGCCACCGGCATCGGGTTCAACCGGGACATCAACAACTACGCGCACATCATCGGCATCCCCATGAAGCGGGACGCCAAGGACGAGCACATGTTCTGGTGCGGCGGCCAGCCGGTGGCCGGCCCCGAGCAGCCGTCCACCGCGCTGATCGACAACTGCATCGGACTGGACGGCGGTGCCAGCGGCGGACCGTTCTTCGTGAACTACGACCAGAACGACGGCTCGGCCGTGCAGACCGGCGACTTCGTCACGGGGTACAGCTGGCAGGGCAAGTGGTGGGCGGTGAGCTCCTACTACCGCGACGAGGCCTACAACGTCTTCAACGGGGCGCAGCACGCCTGATCGCCCTCCTGAGCCCTCGCGTCGCCCGCCTCCGCCCGCCGCTCAGCCCGGCGGCCGGAGGCGGGCGAAGCGCCGGACGAGCGGGGCCAGGTAGTCGGCGTGCGGGCCCGGCAGGTCCGGAAGGCCGGCGGGGGAGCGGACGAAGGCCAGCTCGACCAGCTCCCGTTCCGGCGGCGCCAGGGCGGCGAAGCGCTCGCGCAGTTCGGTCTCCGGCCGGGGCGGGGCGAGGAAGAGCACGCCGACGCTGCCGTAGCGGCCGCGGGTGGCCGCCCAGAGCGTCAACTCCGTCGGCACGGCGCTCACCCCGGTCTCCTCGGCCAGTTCCCGGACGGCGTTGCGGCGCAGCGCGGCGAGGTCCAGGCGCTCGCCGTCGGGCGGGGGTTCGACGGCGCCGCCGGGCGGTTGCCAGCGTCCGGGGGCGGCGGTGGTCGGGGCCATCCGGCCGATCAGCACCCGGCCGTCGTCCGTGGGTTGGAGGACGCTCACGGACAGCGAGGCGGTGGGGGCGGTGGAGGTGGTGACCCGGCGGAGCGCGTAGTGCCGGTAGGTCACGCGCGACCAGGAGACGTGGAGTTCGCCGGGCCGGGGCCACGAGGTGCCCGCGCAGGCCACCACCGGGCCGTCGAAGAGCGCGGGGTTGGCCAGGACCATGTCCGCCCAGACCCGGTCCCGGGCCCGCCGCTCCTCGGCGGTGAGGCGGGGAGCGGGTACTTCGGCGAGCCGGACGCGGCGGACGCCGAGCACCTCGGCGGGCGGCGGGAGGAGCGGCGAGGGGGTCTCGGGCATCCGCCCATGGAAGCAGCCGGCGGGGCTCCGGGTCAGCCCGACGCGGCGGGAGAGGGCGGGAAGCCGTAGGCCCGGTCGGTCGCGGTCACCACCCAGAGCGGGAACTGGTCGAGCGGGATCGGCGGCGAGGCCAGGAAGTCGGGGCGCAGCACGGCGTCGGGGAAGAAGGCGACGTGGCAGCGGCGGCAGAACCAGGACGCCTGCCAGACGTGCTGGTGGCGTTGCCAGGAGGCGTTCATCACGGCGTAGTCGTCGGCGAAGGCGCGTTCGTGGCGGCGGCGGGAGACGGCGCGCGCGATCAGCCCGACGGTGAGCAGGCTGCCGGGGAGGGTGAGCGCGCCGAGGAAGACGGCGATCACCTCGACCGCTCCGGCGTCGGCGAGGTCCTCCCGGAGGGCCCTGGCGAGGGGCAGGACGCTCAACGTGATGAACACGCCCGCGAGGGCGTAGAAGACGGTGGCGACGGTGCTCTTGTGCGGGCCCGGCGCCGGGGGCGGCGGCGGGGCGAGCCGGGCGCGGGTGGGCTCGTCGAGCGGCGGGTGGGTGGTGGCCGCGAGGGCGTAGGGGACGGTGACGGTGCAGTCCGAGGCGGAGCACTGCGGGCAGGTGGCGCTCATCGAGCGGTCGGCTCCTGGGGCGTATCGAAACTGTGTGCGCGAAGTACAGCACAGAAGCCCGGACCCCGTCACCGGTGGACACGAGATCGACGGGCCGCGGCGTCGGCCTCAGCGGTGCCAGCAGTGCCCGACCGCTTCCACCAGACCGGCCAACTCGGCGGCCGTCGGCCGCGACGGTGCCCAGACCGGCAACGCGGGCACATCTACGGCCGGCACGAGCGAAGTACAGCGGCCCCCGACCGGAGAGCCAGGTCGGGGGCCGAGGAGGGCCGGTGGTGGCGCTGCCGTTCAGCGGAACGGCAGCGCCTGGGTGCTGCCTCCCGCCAGGACGTGCCGGTAGGCGTCCGAGTCGTCGAGTGCGCGGTACCTCACCACGGGGTCGCCGGCCCGCACGAGGGCAGTTGCGCAGGTGAGGCACCATGGTCGTGGCGGCTGCGCGTCGAGATCCTCGATCGCTGCTGGAGCGGTGCGGCACTCGGCGCAAACAGCCATGGTGTCCTCGCGGTTCTCAGGACCAGGTCGAGCCGCACTGGGTGCAGCCCCACCGGCCGTCCATCGTCTGGAAGGTGGAGGCAGATCCGCACACCGGGCAGGTGCGGGCACTCGCCTCGCGCTCCTTGTCGCGCAGAGTACCGGTCTTCGGCGCCGTGGTGGGGTGGGTCGGGGAACTGGGCCTGGTGAGCAGAACCACGCTCATGGGATCTCCTCCGGTCGATGTGATGCAGGGAGCGCGCCGGCCGGGCATCACCAGACAACCCGCCCGCTAGCCCGAACGGGGGGTACTGCGCGTGCTGCGCACGCCCTGTGCGTGCCACGCACACGCCATGCGCGCCCTCCCCGGTGGTCTCGTGCGGCCAGTAGCGTGGCCGACCGAGCCAGCTCGTGTAGTTGGAGGTCGCGACGTTGTCGACGCTTGAGCCTCGTCAGCTCGGGATGGTCATCAGGGCCGCTCGTGCGGCGCAGCGGATGACTCAGGTGCAGTTGGGTCAGAAGTGCGGGTATTCGGCGTCGGCCATCAGCCGTGTCGAGGCCGGACTGCTTCGCCCTGCCGAGCGAACGCTCGCACTCATGGCCGAAGCACTCGGCCTGTTGCCGAGCGCCATCGGGCTGGATCGACCAGCTACGCTGACAACTGAGGTGACACAAGATCAGGAGGATGCGATGCTCCGCAGACAGCTGCTCGCGGCAGGCGTGGCTGCAGCCGGGGTCTCGATGCTTCCGTCACCTGCCGGTGCGGCCCCGCAAGATCCGGCCACGCGCATTCTCGGCGCGCTCTACGAGCCGTTGACCGCCGAGCCCATCACAGGTCGGCAGCTGGCGTTGTTGCTGCATGAGGCGCGTGAACACTTCACCGCCGCGCGGTACCAGGCCCTCGGCGTGGTCCTGCCAAACTTGCTCGGAGCGGCGGAAGCCACCCGAGAGTGCCTGACCGGCAGGGCCCGGGAAGAGGCCCACGGACTCGTCGCGCGCGCTTGGGTGCTGGCCACCGAATTGGCGGTGAAGTCCCACGCGGACATCGCATGGGCCACTGCTGACCGGGCTCTGGCCGCTGCCCAGGCCAGCGGTGATCCGGTGGTCCGCGGCGAGGCGGCGCGCGTTCTGGCGATCACGATGCGGCGCGCCGGTCGACCGGCCGCCGCAGTGGACCTTCTCCGCCGCAGTGCCGACCTGCTCGCAAGCGACTCGACGGCCGAGTCGCAGGCGGTGGCTGCGACGCTCCTGCTGACGGCTGCCTACACGGCGGCCTGCGGACAGCGCCGCAGTGACGCCCTCGACCTGATGACCGGCGCGGAGGATGCGGTGGCGCGTTTGGCGGTCGAGAGCCACCCCCCAAGGGGCAAGCTGTTCACCGTGGATGCCACCGAGTCGCAGGTTGCGCTCTACTGGATGGGTGTTCACACCGTGTTGGGGACACCCGACCAAGGCGTTCCTTACGCCGCGAGCATCGCTCCGCAGCAACTGCCGTCGGCCGAACGGCGCGCGCGTTTCGGGACGGATAGCGCGCGGATGTGGCATCGCCTGGGCGACCACCGCCGGACCTTCGTCGCCCTGCGGTTCGTCGAGCAGGCCGCACCGGAGGAACTGCGCCGCCCGGCTCTGAGGGCCCTCACTGCGGACCTCCTGTACACACCGGTAGCACTTCCGGGCGTCCGTGAGTTCGCCCGCCGGACCGGCGTCGCCTGACAGGAGTCCGGTGTCGGCGGGCCGGGCGTACAGGAGGCCTTTCGGGCGGCGAAGCGGGTTCGCGTCAGATGGTGCCGAACTCGCCGGCCTGGACGGTGGTGACGAAGGATCGCCAGGCGTCGGTGGGGAAGACGAGGGCGGGGCCGGCCGGGTCCTTGGAGTCGCGGACGGGCACGCCGCCGGGGTGGCCGTCGGCGACTTCGGCCGCACCCGTGAGGTCAACGGACATGGTTTTCGAACCCCTTCCCTAGGCCCCGGTCCACGGTAGGCGCGGTCGGAAAGGCGGGGGACAGGGGGCCTCCGCGTGGGATAGGACTGCCCGGTGAAGCTGAGCACCACAGTCCACCGCGTCCGGCACGGTGGCGAGGAGTACCGGGTCGTGAAGGCGGGCCCGCGGTCGGGGCGTGCCGTGTTGTACGACACGGACTGGTCGCTGGACATGTACGTGGACCGCCAGGCGGCGGAGAGCCTCGCGGTGGCCTGGGGGCTGGCCGCGCGCTCGCGGCGGTCGCTGGTGTACGTGCCGCTGAAGGCGGGGCGGCGTGAGGGGCCGAAGGGGTTGGGGGAGTGGCGGTGGTCGCCGGTCGTGCTGGACCTGGTGCTGGTGCACCACAGCCTGGGGTTCCCGCCGTCGCGGTGGAAGGCGGTGCGGGGCCGGCTGGGGGCGGGGAGGCCGCACACGGTGGAGATCCCGGAGAGCGACTTCCCGAGGGACGACGAGTTCGACCACGCTCCCCGGCACTTCGAGGGATGGCGCGACGAGCTGCGGTTCGGCCTGGCGGCGGACACGCTGTTCCTGACCGGGAGCGCCCGGGCGTTCCGGACCACCGGGGCGCTGCTGCACTCGCTGGTGAGCGACGGCCCGGCCCAGGCCCTGAGGCACCCGGGGTCGCACGAGTGCGTCACGTTGGAGGACGAGGGCCACAGGACGGGATGGCCGCGGAGGGTCGGGCCGGGGGTGCTGCACATTCAGTACGCCCACGGGTGGGGGGTGGCGTAGGCGGTAGGTGTGCGGGACAGCCCGGCCGTTCAGCGACGAGGGCCCTGGCCGCCTTGGCGGTCAGGGCCCCTGGGTGGTGAGGTTCAGATGGTGCCGAACTCGCCGGCCTGGACGGCGGTGACGAAGGATCGCCAGGCGTCGGTGGGGAAGAGGAGCGTGGGGCCGGTGGCGTCCTTGGAGTCACGGACCGGAACGAGACCGGGGAAGCCAGGGGAAACCTCGACACAGTCGCCGCCCTGGCCACTGTGCGTGCTCTTGTGCCACTGAGCCCCGGTGAGGTCAACGTGCTGCATGGCTCTCAAATTCCTTCCGTACCGCCCTGATCAGCTCCAATGAGCCGGCTCGGGGCAGCGCTTCGACTTGCAGCCGATCGTAGTCCCTGGTCCACGACGACAGTATCTGGGAATCCCGCTCCAAGTAGCCCGTCTTATGGCTCTCCGTGTAGCCCAGTGACTTGCCGCTCGGCATGGTCAACAGTGTCACCGTGTGGGCGAACGGCCGGTCCTCTCCGAGGCCGAGTGGTGCGACCTGGAGAGTGATGTGCGGTTGCTGAGACAGATGCTCCAGGGACTTGAGCTGTCTGGCCATCACTCCCGGTCCACCGATTGGCCGTCGTAGGTTCCACTCGTCAATCACTGCCTGGATGAAGGGAGGCGGGGTTCGCCTGAGGTTCTCCTGGCGGTTCAGTAGGAATTTCACGCGAGCCTCGGCCTGCTGGTGAGTACTTGTGCCACGCCTAACAGCGGCCAGCTCGTAGGCCGTCGCATACTCCTCGGTTTGAAGGAGCCCTGAGATCACGCCCAGGTGGAAGAGCCGCACGGCGACTGCTTTGGCTTCCTTCTCCGCGTACTCCGGGAAGCCTTCCTTGAGTACCGCGTGCTCCAGCTGGTCGAGCATCAGCTCGATGGTGCCTCCGGTATCGAGAGCACGATCGACCTCCTGGGCGAGGCGGCGACTCGGCGGCTCAATTCCTCGTTCAATTCGCGAGATGTAGGACGCCGAAAAGCTGACTAGTTCGCCCAGCTGTGGCTGTGTCAGGCCGCGAGACTCCCGTGACCTGCGGATTTGAATGCCGATAGGAGCACTGGGAGATGACGTTGGATCGAGCTTTCGGCGGTTCACGCTGCCTCCAACTGAACTTGGGCTGATTCGCCAGTTCTGTGGCTTCCGATCGTAGCCTCTTCAGCCCCACCATGGATACGGGTCGTAGTGATCTCAATGCACAGTGCAACCAGGAGCCCCCATGCCCAGTCACCCCCGCATGCCCATTCACACCCCCACCGTCGGCGAAGTCGTCCGGGACCTCGGGCACCGGGACTTCTCCGGGAATCCCGTCGAGGCCGTCTACATGGACACCCTCGCCGGGCTCGTCTACCTCCGCCCCGAATCCGGGGGCTGCGAGTGGACGACCAAGCCCGAGTTCCTCCAGGCGCTCGCCGAGCCCCGCTTCGTCAGCGTCCAGCACCCCAGCCGGCCGCGCACCGCCGACGTGGCGTGAAGCTGCTCGGCGCCGTCCTCGGCGTTGCCGCCCTCTCCGCCCTCACCGCCGCCGCCTGCTGGCCCATCCACGACGGGCCGCTCGCGCCGCAGTTGCTGATATCCGGGCTGATCCTCACCGCCGGCATCTGCGCCGGACTGCCCGCCTGCTTCACCTGGCTCTCGCACGAACAGGAGCACCCCCGCATGCTGCACAACCTCCCCACCATCCTCACCACCCCGCCCCGCCGACGCCTCGGCCACCAGACCCTCATCCTCAACCGCGACGGCGCCGTCCTCCTCATCGGAACCGCCTACCGCAGCGGCCTCACCCTCCCCGGCGGCAGCGCCGAGGCCAACGAACTCCCCCACCTCGCCGCCCGCCGCCACACCGAGACCGAAACCGGCCTCGTCCTCCCCCTCCGCCACATCCTCGCCACCGACTACGTCGACGCCCGAACCCTCCCCGAAGGCATCAACTTCGTCTACTGGGGCGGCCACCTCACCCCCGCCCAAGAGGACATCGTCGCCCGCCACCGGCCCCCCGCCACCATCACCGCCGTCCACTGGCTCCACCCCCACCAACTCGCCGACGCCATGCCCCCCGACCAGCACCGCCGCACCACCCACGCCCTCACCGCCCTCACCCGCGGCATCCACCTCCCCCTCCTCCTCCGCGGCACCCCCGCCGAATAGCCCGACCCGAAGCACGGCCCGGGGGCCGGAACCAGCTGGTTCCGGCCCCCGGGGTCCGTCCGCTCGGGGTCAGTTGGTCTGGTAGCGCGCGGCGGTGAAGTCGAAGCCGGGCGTGAGGTCGGGCTTGGTCACGGTGGCGGTTCCGGCCGTGACCAGGCGGTTGCTGGAGTCGAGGGCGACGCCGCGGGCCGACGCACCGCCGGTGCCGAAGGGGGTGGTGACGATGCCCGACGTGCCCCAACTGGTGTCGAGGAGGCCGTTGGAGGTGTAGCGGAGCACGGTCTGCACGCCGCTGGTGGGGTCGAGCGGGAAGGGGGAGACCTCGTTGCTCTCGCCGGCGGCGTAGATCTTGCCGGCCGGGCCGATGGTGACGGAGCGGGCCTCGTCGCCGAGCAGGCTGACCTTGGTGGTGGTCTTGCCGAGGGTGCCGAAGGAGAGGTTGAGGCTGCCGTCGGCGTTCAGCTCGGTCAGGCCGAAGGCGCCGCTCCCGATGATGTTGAACGGGTCGATCGACTGAGCCAGGCCGGCGAGGACGATCTTGCCGTTGTTGCCGCCGTTGGTCAGGGTGATGCCGAACGCGAGGTCCGACAGCAGCCCGAAGGAGACGTGGGCGGAGCCGGCGGTGCCGAAGGTGGTGTCCAGGCTGCCGTCGGTGTTGAACCGCGCGGCGAGGAAGTTGGTGTTGGCGGTCAGCGCGTTGACGTTGAATCCGCCGGCGATGAGCTTGCCGTCGTTGCGCTGGGCGAGCCCGAAGAAGTGGCTGGAGGCGCCGAGTTGCAGGGTGGTGAGCCCGAGGCCGCCGCCGAAGGTGGTGTCCAGGCTGCCGTCGGTGTTCAGCCGCACCAGCAGGCCGTTGGGTCCGGCCGCGCCGGCGCCGACGATCTTGCCGTCGGGCTGGACGACCAGGCCTCGGATGCCGTCGCCGAGGCCGCCGGAGATGTTCAGCACGACCTTGCCGCCGGTGCCGAAGGAGGTGTCGAGCGTTCCGTCGGTGTTCAGCCGGGCGAACGCGGCGCTGGCGGTCTGCTCGTTCAAGCCGGTGAAGCCCGCGACGACGATCTTCCCGTCGGAGGGCTGGATCGCCACGGCCCGGGCGATGTTGGTGGTGGGGGAGCCGAGGACCGAGAAGGCGACGGTGCCGGGGACGGGACTGGTGGCGCCGAAGCTCGTGTCCAGGGACCCGTCGGTGTTGTAACGGGCCAGCGCGAACTGGGAGTTGCTGGGGGTGACCGGGATGCTGAGCCCCAGTCGCCCGGCGGTGACGATCTTCCCGTCGGACGGCTGGATGGCCAGCGCGTTGCCGACGTCGGGGAGCGAGGGCGTGCCACCGAAGTCGGTGGTCACCTTGCCGCCGACGCCGAAGGTGGTGTCCAGCGCCCCGGGCGTGGCGCTGGCGGGGACGGCGGTGACGAGGGCGATGGCGACGCCGGTCGCTGCGGCGAGGCGGCGCGCGCTGAGCATGCGCATGACAGAATCCTCTTTCGCTGAGGGGGAGGCCGGGCAGGGGCCCGGGAACGACGGGTGCCCGCGGGTGCGCTCCGTTTGCGCGCATGCCCGAGCGGGCGGGAGGGAAGGATCGGTGCGGGAACGTCTGGCCGCATGACGGCATCGGTCGATGCGGCGTGCGGGCCAGGAGGGGCGTGCCGTACGGAGGGTGACGGATCCGTCCGGGGGGTCAGGCGGCGGTAGGACGCCTGCCCGGGCAACACGGGGCCACCTGCCATTGGCATATGCCGGAGGTTCAGGCCGCCGACCGGTCCTGCGGAACCGGCCGCGTCGCCATCGTGGCGCACCGGCGCGCGCCGGGGCAAGGCTTTCCGGCCGCAAGCTCGCCTTGGCTCGGAAACGGCGGGCGAGCGGGGGTTGATCGAACTTCCGTACGCCTTCGGGGCCCTGTCTGACCAGCGGATTCGCCGCGGCCGGACCGCGCCGGCCGGACCTCGCCCTGCCAGCGTGTTACCCCTGTCCGCGCGCCCCCCGGCGTACGCCCCCTGGCATCTCATACGCCGGGAGCTGGACGTCACGCCCGCCGAACTCCCGTGCCGCGCACTGGGTTCCCGTCGCTCAGGCGCTGCCGGCGGGCGCCGTCCAGCGGCTCAGCTTCTCCGGGTTGCGGACCGCCCAGATGCGGGTGATCCGGCCGTCGACGAGGTCGAGGGCGGCCACCGTCGCGGTGACGCCGTCGCGTCGGGCGACCAGGCCGGGGGAACCGTTGACGGTGCGCTCCAGGAGGGTGAGGCCCGGCGCCTTCTCGGCCATCAGGACGAGGTACCGGGCGATCCGCGCGCCGCCCTCGACCGGGCGGAGCACGGCGCCGACCAGGCCGCCGCCGTCGGCGACCATCGTGGCGGCCGGGTCGAGGAGGCCGACCAGGGCCTCGATGTCCTTGGCCTCCCACGCCTCCCTGAACCGCCGTACCACACCGGCCTGCTGGGTCCGCCCGAGGTCGGGGACCCGTGCGGCGCGGACCCGTCGGCGGGCCGAGGAGGCCAGTTGCCGGCAGGCCGCCGGTGTGCGGTCGACGATCACGGCGATCTCGGGGAACGGGTAGCGGAAGACGTCGTGCAGGACGAACACCACCCGCTCGGCCGGCGTCATCGACTCCAGGACGACGAGGAAGGCCATGCCCACCGACTCGTCCAGGGTGATCCGGTCGGCGGGATCGGCGGACCCGTCCCCGCCGGCGCCGGGCCACTCGGCGCGGTCGGGCAGCGGCTCCGGCAGCCACTCGCCGACGTAGCGCTCGCGCCGGAACCGCGCCGAGCCGAGCACGTCCAGGCAGATCCGGCTGACCACCGTCGTCAGCCAGGCCCCGGGCGCCAGGACCGTGCGCCGCCGCGCCGCGGACAGCGCGTACCAGCGGGCGTACGCCTCCTGCACGGCGTCCTCGGCCTCGGCCGGTGAACCGAGCATCCGGTAGGCGAGGTTGATCAGGTGGCGCCGCTCGCCGACGGCCGCCTCCACGAGTCCTCCGGACCGCGCGTCCTCGGTGTCCATGCCGGTCGCCCCCCGTTCGTCCCCACCCGCCTCACACTTCGCGGGCCCGCGTCGTCGAATCACCGGGACACTACCGATCGACCGCCGCGAGGCAGGAAGAGGGACCGCACCATGGCCATCCCGTCGAGTGCCGCACCGACCACCGCACCGACCACCACACCGACCGCCGCACCGACCACCCGGCGTCGTGGCGTCACGTTCCTCCGGGTCGCGCTCGCCCTGCAGACCCTGGCGGTCCTCTTCCAGGCGACCACCGCCGGCCTGCTGCTCTCCACCTCCTACGGCGAGACGCTGCACAGCGTCGGCGCGCGGGTGATGTACGGCGCCTCGATGCTCTACCTGCTGGCCGCGATCCTGGCCTGGCGGCCGGGCGGCGGCCCGGCCCGGCCGATCGGGTACGCCGCCGGATTCCTGGCGCTGGCCTCGGTCCAGGTGGTGCTGGGCGTCGCCCGCCAGTCGGCGCCGCACGTGCCCCTGGGCGTGCTGATGTTCGGCCTGAGCCTGCTCGACCTGGGCCGGGGCCTGTCCGCCGGCGCCGGCGCGCGCCGCGGCTGAGGGGGCGCCGCCCGGGCCGGACGTGGTCCGGATCACAGGAACTCCGGCGGCCGTGCGGGCAGGTCAGGGCATGAGCACTCCTCCTGTACCCCGCCGGAACGTCCTCCGCGCCCTGGCCGTCGCCGTCACGCTGGTGGGCGGTGTGACGCCCGCCTGGGGCGGCGCGGCCTTCGCCGCGGAGGCCGAGACGTACACCCTCACCATCCGGCACCTCGACCGCGCCGGCCAGGCGCCGGAGCGGTACTCCACCACCGTCGCCGGAATCTCCGGCGCGGGCGCCGCCGAGCTGGTGCACCCGTACGACGAGTCCGGGACCACCACCGTGCGGTTGCCCAAGGGCCGCTACCTGCTGGAGAGCAGCCTGTTCACGGGGCGGCCGGAGGACGGCACCGACTGGATCGTCCAGCCCCGCCTCGACCTCGACCGCGACACCACCGTCACCGTCGACGCCCGGACCACCGCCCCGGTCGACGTCCGCCCGGCCGACGGCTCCGCGCGCTTCCTGCAGGGCGGGATGTTCCTGGAGGTCACCCACGGGGGCGCCACCCGGATGGCCAGCATGGTCAGGCTGAGGGCGACGCCGCTGCGGGTGGCCCACCTCGGCCCCGAGACCGAGGCCGGGGCGGTGCGGCAGTGGTACGACACGTACTGGACCGGCGACACCGCCACCTACGCGCTCGGCCAGACCTTCTCCGGCACCCGCGCCCTGACCGGGCTCACCCGCCAGTACGCCGCGGCGGAGCTGGCGACCCTCCAGCTGCGCGGCGCGGCGCGGCCGGGGGCCGGCGGGACGGCGCTCATGGACCTGGCACCGACCCCCGGTCAGGGCGCCGGACCGACCATCGGCGTCGCGCAGGAGATGCCCGTCCCCGGTACCGCCACCTTCCTCGTCACGCCGCAGCGCGGCACCTGGGACGTCTCCCTCGCGCCGCCCGGGGCGGAGGGCGCGCCGAGGAACCGTTACTTCGCCAACCGCATCGCGCTGCGCGCCGGGGCGACGACCACGCACACCTTCGACAGCCCGGTCTTCGGCCCCACCCTCACCGACCGCCGGGGTGTCGTGCGGGACGGCGACACCCTCGTCGCCGACCTCCCGCTGCTCGGCGACGGCGACGGCCACGCGCCGTCGGAGCCGTCCTTCGACGCGGCCTTCACCTCGCTCTACCGCGACGGCGCGCTGGTCGGCACCCGGTCCGGCGCGGACAGCGCGGCCGGACGCGCCGAGTTCACCGTGCCCCCGGGGCAGGCCTCGTACCGCCTGGCCGCCACGGCGACCCGCCGGGCGGCGACCGGCGCGACGACCCGGGTGAACGCGTCGTGGACCTTCGCGTCGGCCGCGACGGGCGGGCCGACCCCGGTGCCGGTGAGCGTGGTGCGGTTCTCGCCCGAGCTGAGCCCGGCCGGCACCGCGACGGCCGGGAGCGCGCTGCGGGTGCCGCTCACCGTGCAGGGCGCCGCCGCGGACGGCCGTGTCCGCGCGCTGACGGTCTCGGCGTCGACCGACGGGGGCGCCTCGTGGACCCGCCTCCCGGTCGAGGCCGACGCCGTGACCGTGCAGAACCCGGCGGCCGGTACCGGCGTCGCGCTGCGCGCGGAGCTGACCGACACCGACGGCAACACCCTCGACCAGACCGTCTTCGACGCCTACCGCACCGAGTGACGCGTGGAGTGCTGATTCGCGCCACCGGGGGGCCAAAACCGGTATGCCTCAAGGGGTTTCGGGTCGATCGGGTGCGCGGGTGGAAGCATTGGCCATGTGAAGCGTGACATTGCATCAAGCTGTCAAAGCCCCTCCTCGAAGGAGAGAACCCCGATGAAGCGACTTGTCGCCGTCCTCGCGGCCGGTGCCGCGCTGTCCGGGCTCGGCGTCGCGGGCGCCACCCAGGCCACCGCCCGGACCACCGGCACGACCACCTGCGGCTACGGTGTCGGGACGTCGGTCTGCCTGACGGTCGACGGCCGCCTCGCGTCCGCCACCGGCTGGGTGGGGTCGGCCGGCGGGCCCCCGCAGATGGCCGGCTTCGAGTTGGAACTCCGGACCACCACCGGCAGCAGCCTGGAACGCGAGGACCTCGGCGCCGTCGTGGGGGCCGGCGGGATCACGGTCGGCCCGGTGGCGGCCACCGTCCCGTGCGGCGTCGGCATCACCGCCACCTTCACCACCACCCGGCAGGGCCGGCCGACGGTGAGCGCCACGGTCACGGTGCCGCCCGTCTGCTGAGCCCCGGTCAGTCCTCGCGCTCGGCACGCAGGCCGGGCGGCGGTGCTGGAGGCCGAACTCCGCCTCCAGCACCGCCCGGACGCCCCGCTCGCCGTCGACTTCTCCACCGTCACGGTGCCGTCCAGGGAGAGGTGGCCGTCGGGCGAGCGCGGGTGGGCGGCCACGTACCGGTCGGCGACGCCGATGTCCGGCGGGGGCGCCGGGTCGAGGGTGAAGGACACCAGCGCCCGCCACCCGTCGTCCCTCCGGACCTGGAGCACCCACACCGGCACGGGGCCGTCCGGGTCCTCCAGAACCAGCCGGTGCCGCCGGCCCCACCCCTCCCGGACCGGGCCGGGGACCATCGGCAGCGGCTCCAGCAGCGCGTCGGCCGAGCCGAACCCGACGTCGACCAGGTGGGTGCGCGGCCGTACCTCCCCGGGGCGGGCGCCCACCCGCCCGGTGTGGTGGGCGACGCCTCAGCCCATCCGCTCCAGGACGGCGGCGAACAGGGTGTTCTGTTCGAAGCAGTGCGCCCACCGCGCGCGCCCGCGACGATCCTGGCCTCCAGATCGGCGACCTCCGGCGACGGCACGGTGCCGACCACCACGTCGATGTTCTCGAACGGCACCGCCGGCACATGCGCGTTCTGTAACGCCCGGAGCGTGGCCACGGTGGGCTCCCGCCCGCCGTCCCACCCGGTCCGCGCGAAGTACCTGTCGAGATCGACGCCCGTACCGCCACCGTACGAGCCGATCGCCGCCCGGGCCGCGGGCCGCGGTTCGGCTCGTGGTCGACCGCTGGGACGGACTCGCCGTGGCGGTGGCCGACGTGTGCGGCAGGGCCGCCGCAGGCCGTTACACAGCCGATGAGCCGCCGTGACACGACCGGCCGGGGACCGCGACACGGGCTTCCTACTGTCGCTCTCGACGCACCGGCCACACCGGGCCGGACCCCGCGTCACGAGCGTCACACGCACGAATGGAGAGTTCGTATGGCCACGCGTACGACCAGGAACCGTGCCGTCCTGCGGCTGTCGGCCGTCTGCGCCCTGACCGGCGCCGCGCTGCTGACCGCCGTCACGGGCGGGCAGGCCTGGGCCGACGGCGGCTCCGGCGCCGCCACCCCGGCCGCGACCCCGGCCGCCAAGGCCCCGGCCGTGTCGGGCGACACCGGTAGCGGCACCGGCGCCGCCCCGGCCCCGGCCCCGGCACCGGCGAAGCCGTCCGACGTCCCGTCGCAGCTCGCCTCCCCGGTGCCGACGGTCTCCCCGGTGCCGAAGAACGCCACCCGGCCCGTCGCGCCGGCGCCGTCGCTCACCCGCGACGCCTCCGGCAAGGAGGCCCAGCCGGCGCCGGCCGGTGACAAGCCGCAGGTCCGTGAGGTGCCCAAGGGCGCCGCCCAGGCCGGTGACGGGTCCTCCGCCGGGGACTCCTCCGGCCTGAAGCTGGTCGGCGGCGGGGCGGTCGCCGCGATCGGCGCCGGGGCGCTCGGCTTCGCCGTGCTGCGCCGTCGCTCCGGTGCGCGCGGCTGACGACGGCCACCGGGGCGGGCGCCACGGCCGGTGTGCCCGGCACGGCGGGCCGCGCCCGGGCGGGCTGAACCGGAGCGTCTTCGGGGTGGCCGGGCTGCTCTGCCTGGCGCTCGGCGCGACCGTGGCGCTCTCGGACCACCGGGAGCCCCCGGTGGTCCGGGTGGAGACCTCGGCCCGTCAGGGCGCGGGAGGCACGGGAGGCACGGGAGGCACGGGGGACACCGCGCCGGCGGCCCCGGCCGCCACCGGCACGGGCACCACCGGCACGGGCACCACCGCGCCGCGCCCGTTCGCGGCCTCGCCGCCGACCCGCCTGATCGTCCCGGCGGCCGGCGTCGACGCCCCGGTGACCGGCCTCGGCCTGAACGCCGACGGCACCGTCGAGGTGCCGGCCGCCGACCGGGCCGGTGAGGTCGGCTGGTACCGCAACGGCCCGACCCCCGGCGAGACCGGGCCCGCCGTCCTGATCGGTCACTACGACACCGCGCGCGGCCCGGCGGTCTTCCGGGGACTGCCGAAGCTGCGGCGGGGTGACCGGATCCAGGTGCGGCGGGAGGACGGCGGCACGGTGGACTTCCGGGTCCGCGCGCTGGTCCAGGCCGCCAAGGACGCGTTCCCCACCGACACGGTGTACGGCGACACCGCGGCGCCCGAGCTGCGCCTGATCACCTGCGGCGGCCGGATCGGGGCCGACGGGCACTGGACGGACAACATCATCGTCCTGGCGGACCTGGCCGGTCCCGCCGGTCCCGCCGGCCCGTCCGGCCCGGCCGCCTCCGCCGGCTGATCGGGCTCCGGCTACTCTGCCGGACGGCACCCGCCGGGGAACCGACGGGTGCCGTCCGGACGACCTACCACCTGCCACCGGACACCAAGCACCGCAGATCAGAAGCACCGCAGCTCAGGAGGGCCACCGGAGGATGAGCACCGCCACCGCCCGTCGTACCCCCGCCCTCCGGCCTGCCCTGCTCGCCGCCGTGCCGCTGGCCCTCGCGGTCGGCTGCGCCGCCCCCGGCGAACTGCGCGACCACGGAGCGGCCGCGCCCGTCACGCCCTCGGCCGCCAGCATCCCGCTCTGGCCGGGCCAGGTCACCGCCCCGCCGCCGGAACCCGCGGCGGCCCGCACCCCGGAGCCGGCGCCGCAGCCGGTCCCGGAGGTGACCGTCACCGGGCAGGACGTCACCACCGTCGACGTCCGCACCCTGCTGACCAAGGACCCCGGCGTGAGCCAGGACGAGCGGCGCGCCCTCGAACCCTGTACGGGCTGCGAGATCCGCAGCCCCGAGTACCGCGACCTCACCGGCGACGGCCGGCCCGAGCTGCTGGTCGTGGTCGGCCTCGCCGGCGTCGACGTGCTGCACGTCTACACCGCGTCCGGCGACCGGCTGCTCCCGGTCCTGAGGGTGCAGCAGCTGAAACGGTTCGGCGCCGAGACGATCGGCACCGACCTGTGGCTGTACGAGCCCACCACCAGCTGGTCGCGGACCAGCCGCCTCTACCGCTGGGACGGCGCGCGGCTCGTCCTGGCCGACCAGAAGGTCCAGGGCACCGGGCCGACCACGGAGCCCGAGCCGACGCCCTCCGTCGTCGAGAGGCCGGTCGGCACCCGACCGCCGGCGCCCGGCACCAGCGGCGGCTCCGGCGTCTCGCCCGTCCCGCTGCCGGCCGTGCCCACCGTCGGCCGGACCGCGGCCCCCGTCCCGAGGGAGCCGGTGCCGGTCCGTCCGCCCATGCCCACCGGGACGCCCGTCGCCCGCTCGGAGACCACGCCATGAACCACACGGCACCCAGCCACCCCCGCATCCTCATCGTCGAGGACGACGAGGTGATCCGGGAGGCCACCCGGATGGCCCTGGAGCGCTACGGCTTCCCGGTCTCCACGGCCGCCGACGGGCTGGAGGGGCTGGAGATGTTCCACGCCGTGCGGCCCGACCTGGTGCTGCTCGACGTGATGCTCCCGCTGCTCGACGGGGTCGGCCTCTGCCGGCGGATCCGGGAGGAGAGCCAGCTGCCGATCCTGATGATGTCGGCGCGCACCGACCCGGTCGACGTGGTGTCCGGCCTGGAGGCGGGCGCGGACGACTACGTGGTCAAGCCCTTCGAGAGCGCGGTGCTGGTGGCCCGGATCCGCACCGTGCTGCGCCGCATCCGGGTCGTCCCGGCCCCCGATCCGGCGCCGGCGCCCGCGCCCGCGGCACCCGTGCCCGCACCGGTCCCCGACCGCGCGCCCGCCCCCGGGCCCGTCGCGCCCGAACCCCGCACGCCCGTGCGCAGCTTCGACGGCCTGGAGGTGGACACCGACTCCATGGAGGTCCGGGTGCACGGCCGGCTCGTCCCGCTCACCCCCACCGAACTGCGCCTCCTGCTGGAGTTCACCGCCGCGCCCGGCATCGTGCTGGAGCGCGCCGTCCTGCTGGAACGGGTCTGGGACTACGAGTGGGGCGCCGACACCCGGGTGGTCGACGTCCATGTGCAGCGGCTGCGCGCCAAGATCGGCGGCGGGCGGATCGAGACCGTCCGCGGCTTCGGCTACAAGCTCCGGCGCCCCGAATGACGCTGCGCCGCCAGATCGCCACCGCCGTCGCCGCCATCTCCGTCCTGGTCGCGGTGGCGGTCGGGCTGCTCGTCCACCAGGCGATGGTCCGCCAGCACGTCGACCAGGCGCGCGGCTCCGCGCTCACCACGCTGGACGCGGCGCTCGGCGCCTACCAGCGCAACGAGGACGTCACCGGCGGCGGCCGCCGCGACGCCGCGCTGAACGACCCGGCGCTGCCCGTGCGGCTGCGCACCCTCGCGGCCGAGGGGCACCGCGGGTCGCTGCTCGCCGAGGGGCCCGAGGGCGAGTCGGTGTGGGCGGCGGGCGCCGTCCAGGGCGGGGTGCTCTCGGTCCGGACGGACTTCGCCCAGGACCGGCGGGCGATCGCCGATCTCGACCGGATCATCCTGATCACCGTCATCGCCTCCGTCTTCACCACCGTGCTGGTCGGGGTGCTGGTCGCGGACCGGATCAGCCGGCGGCTGCGGACGGCGGCGACGGCGGCCCGCGGCATCGCCTCCGGGCGCACCGACACCCGGATCGGCGAACTCGTCGACGGCCGGGACGAGGTCGCCGACCTCGCGGCGGCGGTCGACCTGATGTCCCGGGAGCTGCACCGGCGGCTGGAGGACGAGCAGCGGTTCACCGCCGACGTCGCCCATGAGCTGCGCACCCCGCTGACCGGGCTGGTCACGGCCGCCGAACTGCTGCCCCCGGGGCGGCCCACCCAGCTGGTGCAGAACCGGGTGCAGGCGCTGCGCGGTCTGGTCGAGGACCTCCTGGAGGTCTCCCGGCTGGACGCCGACGCGGAACTGCCCGACCTGTCGGCGGTGCCGCTGGAACGGGCGGTGCGGCGCACGGTCGCGCTCACCGGTCTGGACGTGGCGGTCGAGGTGGCCGCCGACGCGTCCGTCCGCACCGATCTGCGCCGGCTCGACCGCATCCTCGGCAACCTGCTGCTGAACGCCGACCGCCACGGCGGCGGCGCCATCCACCTGCGCGTCGACGGCCACCGGATCACCGTCCGCGACCACGGCCCCGGCTTCCCCGGGGAACTCCTGCGCGACGGCCCCCAGCGCTTCCGCACCAGCGTCCGCGAACGCGGCAAGGGCCACGGCCTCGGCCTCACCATCGCCCAGGGCCACACCCGCGTCATCGGCGCCACCCTCACCTTCACCAACCACCCCGCCGGCGGCGCCCTCGCCACCCTCGTCCTCCCCCCGGCCGGCGCGGACACCGACGACCCGGCGCCCGCGCGCTGACCCCCGCGCCGGCATTCCGGGAGGGCCGGGAAAATTCTTCGGTTGGTGTGCAACCTCTCCGCCGTATCGCATGTCTGAGTGATTGTGAGGTGCGGGAGCGCCTCAAGTGCACCGGGCCGAGGAGGGGTTCACGGCCCGCAGCACCCTCACTCCCGGGGGCGGCCGGACCAGGTCCGCCGGATCGCGGGATTCCTGTACGGATCATCATGTGCTGACGCCTGTGCGGGCAGTGCAACAGGGGGGAAGTTCTTATGCGCACTACCGTTTCCGATCGTCGGAACCGCTCGCGCCGCGCCGCCACCACCGTCCTCGCGACCGTGCTCGCGGGCGGGACCGTGCTGCTCTCGGCGCCCGCCGCCCTCGCGGACGACGACGTTCCGACGGCGAAGCTCACGGTCGACGCCCCGGCCGTGATCGGACTCGCCGGCCAGCCGGTCGAGTTCACCGAGACCGTCACCAACACCAGCTCGATGGATTCCGGGTTCCACCTCTTCCTGAAGGCCGTCACCGGCGACGGCCTGCCGCCGACGGACGGGATCGCCATCGACTACCGCGACCCGGCCGACGGCGCGTGGAAGTCCATTCCGCTGTGGACGGACGGCCAGGGGAGCGCCACCGCCTACCGCGGCGATGTGTCCTACACGCTGCAGATTCCGGCGCACCGGAGTGTGAACGTGCAGCTGCGGATCGGGCTGCCGATGGGTCAGCCGCACAACGGTGCCGGCAACGGGGGGATCCAGTCGCTGGCCCTGGAGTCGGCCGTGGCCATCGGTGCCCACGGGGTGGCGACGGAGGAGGTGACCGACACG
This sequence comes from Kitasatospora sp. NPDC097605, assembly GCF_040302725.1. Classification (NCBI taxonomy): domain Bacteria; kingdom Bacillati; phylum Actinomycetota; class Actinomycetes; order Kitasatosporales; family Streptomycetaceae; genus Kitasatospora; species Kitasatospora sp. NPDC097605. The sequence goes on from NZ_JBEOSF010000019.1 coordinate 70,469, forward strand.
ATCAAGGTCGACGGTCTCACGACCGGGCTGTCCGGCGTCCCGGCCACCGCGGTCGCGGGCGGCGCGCCGATCGAGTTCGACGCCGTCCTGAAGAACCCCACGGCCTCGAACTACGTCAACGTCGCCAACGTCCTGGGCATCGACCCGCACGCCACCGTCGAGGTCCGCACGGCGGACGGCGGCTGGACCGCGCTGACGCCGGTCCAGGGCGGCGGTGTCGACGACGGTCCCGGGGTCTACCTGGAGGGCCGTGACTCCTCCGTCCAGGCCGACTCGACGACCAAGCTGCGGGTCCGGATGTCGTACGACGCGGCCACCCCGCTCGGGCCGGTGACGGTGAACCCGTGCGTCTTCGTCAACGAGAACCCGGCGCGGCCGTTCTCGGGGACGACGGCGTGCGCCCAGCGGGCGACCGTGCAGATCGTCGCGCCGGCCGCCTCGGCGTCCAAGGCGCAGCCGCCCGTGAACGAGGCGTCCGCCGGCAAGGGCGCGCCCGCCGTGAAGGGGGCGTCCACGGGCAAGGAGGCGCCGGCCGGCAGGGCCGCCGCGCCGGTCGTTGCGGCCGTGCCCGCCGCCCCGGCCGCCCCCGCCGCCCCCGTGGCGAGCGCTGAGGCGCCCGCCGCCCCGGCCGTCCCCGCCCCCGTGGCGGCGGCTCCGGCCACGGTCGAGCTGGCCTCGACCGGCTCGACCGAGCAGACGCCGTCGTACGCGGCGGCCGGCGTCGCGCTGCTCGCCGTCGGCGGCGGCGCCGCCTTCTGGGTCGTCCGCCGCCGTCGCGCCTGACAGCGGCGGCCGGGGGGCTCCGGCCGGCGCCGGAGCCCCCGCGTGAAGTTCAAGCACAACCGTTCGAGATCACCGATTGCCGGCACGGACCGGCAACGGACAAAGGGGGAACTTCCCATGCGTACCACTGTTTCCGGCCGTCGGACCGGCGCGCGCCACACGGCCGCGCGGGCCGCCGCCGCCACCGTCCTCGCGACCGCCCTGGCGGGCGGGACCGTCCTGCTGTCGGCGCCCACCGCCTCCGCGGCGGACTCGGTGCGGTCGGCGAAGCTCAAGGTCAACGCCCCGGCCGTGGTCGGAGGCGCCGGCCAGTCGGTCCAGTTCACCGAGACCATCACCAACACCGGCTCCAGGGCGGCCGAGTTCGGCCTCGCCCTGGACCTCACCAGCGTCGGGGGCGCGGTGCCCTACGGCATCGCCCTGGAATACCGCGACCGGAAGACCGGTGCGTGGAAGCCCATTCCGTTGAACACCGGCGCCGGCGATGCCGAGCAGAGCCTGTCGACCTATCTGCCCGTGGACGGGAAGGTGCCGGCGCGCGGCAGCGTGACGGTCCAGCTGCGCGTCGGCGCGCCGATGGGCCTGCCGCACAACGGTGCGAGCAACGGCTGGGTCCGGTCGATGAGCCTGCGGTCCGCCGTGGTTGCGCCCGGTTCGTGGGTGGGGCTGGCCCAGGTGACCAAGACGATCAAGGTCCAGAACATCTCGCCCTCGCTGGGCCGCGTCCCGGCGACCGCGGTCGCGGGCGGCGCACCGATCGAGTTCGACGCCGTGGTGAAGAACCCCACGCCCTCGAACTATGTGAACGTCGCCAACGTCCTGTTCGTCGACTCGCACGCCACCGTCCAGGTCCGCAAGCCGAACGGCACCTGGACCACGCTGAAGAAGGTCCACGACAGCACGTTGGAGGAAGGCGCCGGGGTCTACCTCCAGGGCCGGGACTCCAGCCTCCGCGCCAACTCGACGACCACCGTGCGGGTCCGGGTGTCGTACGACGCCACCACCCCGCTCGGGTCGACGGACATCGGGCGGTGCGTGTACGTCAACGGGAGCCCGAAGCTGCCGTTCCGGGGGACGACGACCTGCGCCAAGGGTGCCACCGTGCAGATCGTCGCGCCGGGCAGCAAGGGCACCAAGGGCCAGCCGCCCGTGAAGCCGGCGCCCACCACCAAGGGCGCCGCGGTCGGCAAGTAGGGGCCCGGCACACGCCGAAAGGGGCGGCTCCGGCGACAGCCGGGGCCGCCCCCGCCCGTTCAGGTGGCCCGGGGGCCGTCGAGCGCCGGGGGGTGCCAGTCGTAGGTGGCGGAGGCGCGGCCGAGGAGGAGCCGGTCGGGGAGGAGGCCGGCGGCGGAGAGGGCGAGGTCGCGGGCGAGGACGGTGAGGGGGGAGCGGCGGGCGACCAGGGCGCCGACGGCGCGGGAGCCGTTGACGATCGCGGTGGCCCGGGGGAGGCGGGCGGCGGTGTAGCCGGCGAGGGCGGCGGCCGGGTCCTCGCCGGGGCGGACGCCGGCGGCCAGCACGACCGCGTCCTCGATGGCCTGGCAGGCGCCCTGGCCCTGGAAGGGGCACATCGCGTGGGCGGCGTCGCCGAGCAGGGCGACCCGGCCCAGGTGGTACGCGGGGAGCGGGTCGGCCAGCTCCCAGACGTCGTGGCGCAGCACCCCGGCCGGGTCGGCGGAGGCGAACAGTTCGGGGACGGGCGCGCACCAGCCGCCGTAGCGGCGCAGGAGTTCGGCGCGTTCGTCGCCGTCGGCGGCGCGGGCGCCGGCCGGGGCGAGGGCGGCGCCGTAGACGTACACCCGGCCGTCGGCGAGCGGGACGACACCGGCCAGCCGGCCGCGGCCCCAGACCTCGCCGGCGGCGAACGGCGGGCGGGGCGGGCGGGCGATCACGGAGCGCCAGGTGGTGAAGCCGGAGTAGCGCGGGCCGGGGTGGTGGGGGAAGAGCAGGCCGCGGGTGGCGGAGCGGATGCCGTCGGCGCCGACGACCAGCTCGGCGGGCCGCTCGCCGTCGGCGGTGCGGACGACGGCGGGGGTGCGGGCGTCGCCGGGTTCGACGAGTTCGGCGCGCGAGCCGGTGCGGACGGCGCCGGCGGGCAGCGCGTCGACGAGCGCGTCGATGACGTCGGCGCGGGCGACGGCGATCAGCTTGTCGCCGAAGAAGGCCTCGACGGCGTCGCTGCCGGTGCGGGCGAGCCAGCGGCCGGAGGGGTGGCGGACGCCGATGGCGGGGTGCGGGGCGGCGAGGGCGCGCAGGCGGTCGCCGATGCCGAGCCGGTCGAGGGCACGCAGGGCGTTGGGGGCGAGGGCGAGGCCGGCGCCGACGGGTTCGAGCGAGGCGGCGCGTTCGTGGACGGTGACCGGGACGCCCCGGCGGTGCAGGGCGAGCGCGGCGGTGAGGCCGCCGATCCCGCCGCCGATGACGACGGCGCGCGGGGACGACGGCTCCGGCTGGTCGCGGTGGTCCATGGGGGCTCCTCTCGAACGCCGGAACTACACCTGTAGTTCCGATCGCCTGGAGCGACCGTACTACAGATGTAGTGTCGATTGGGCGGCGGTCCGGGGGAGCGGCGATGATCGGACCCATGACCAGCAGTGCCGCGCCCGCCGGCCTCCAGCGCCAGACCCTGATCGCCGACACCGCCGTCGCGCTGATCGCCGAGCGCGGCCTGCGCGGGCTCACCCACCGCGCCGTCGACGAGGCGGCCGGACTGCCCGCCGGATCCACCTCCAACCTGGCCCGCACCCGGGCGGCGCTGCTGGAGCTGGCGATCACCCGGATCGCGGAACTGGAGTCACCGCCGTTCGCGGCGCCGGTGCGGGCTCCCACGGTGGAGCACGCCCGCGAGCTGCTCGCCCAGCTCGCCGCCGACGCCGTCCACCAGGCGCTCACCGTCGGCCGCGCGCTCACCGTGGCCCGCTTCGAGCTGGCGCTCGAAGCCACCCGGCGCCCTGAGCTGCGCGCCGTCTACGACCGCCTGGGCGCGGGCTTCCTCGCCCTCGCGACCGCCCTGCTGGCCCAATGCGGCTCGCACGCGCCCGAGGCGGACGCCCGCCGGCTGGTCCGCTGGGCGGACGGCGTGCTCTTCAACGTCACCGCCGGCAGCGGCGCCGGCCGCGTCCCCGACCCGGCCGACCTCGCCGCCGAGGTCTCCTGCTACCTCGCCGCCCTCCTCGGCGGTTAGGGCGCGTCCAGGGCCGGGGCGAGGACGGCGAAGGCCTCGGCGGTGAGCGCCGCCGGATCGGCGGCGCCGTCGCTGTCGCTCCACCGCTCCAGCACGGCTCCGAAGGCGGTGAGGGCCATCCCGGCGGCGAGCCGGGGGTAGAGGTCGGTGGCCGGGTCGCGGCCCTGCCGGCGGGCCAGTTCGGCCGACAGCTCCTCGCGCCAATCGGCCTGCCGCTCCAGGAAACGGGCGTGCAGGGCGGGGGTGCGCAGGATCAGCTGGACGGCGCGCAGCGCCCGGTCGCCGTGCTCGCCGCAGGCGGCCAGCGGCACCGAGACGGCGTGCCGCAGGGCGGCCGAGGGCGGCTCGGCGGCGGGGCGGGCGGCCAGTCCGGCGGCGATGCCGGTGCCCAGGTCCGCCAGGAACCGGACGATCACGTCCTCCTTGGACGCGAAATAGCGGAAGAACGTCCGCTTGGACACCCCGGCGTCGGCCGCGATCTCGTCCACGGTGACGGCGTCGAACCCCTGGGCGGTGAGCAGCCGGAACGCGGCCTCGGTCAGCTCGTCCACGACGAGTTGGCGTTTGCGCTGGGCCAGGCTGACGGCGGGTCGGGAGGTCACCCGACGATGGTAACGCCATGCCGGATCTGTCATCCAGTAGCGTCTTGACACCGAGTGACACGAACGGCAGCATCTGCCACATGAAGCCTTTGGAGCAGACAGGCGGCAGCGCGGGCTGGACGACCGGGCGGATCCCGGACCAGCGCGGGCGGGTGTTCGTGGTGACCGGCGCGAGCAGCGGGTTGGGACTGGCCACCGCGCGGGCGCTGGCCGAACGGGGCGGGCGGGTGGTCCTCGCGGTCCGCGACGAGCGGCGGGGGCGCGAGGCCGCGGCAGACATCGCCGCCGCGCTGCCGGACCCCGGCGCGAGCGAGCGCCTGGAGGTCCGCCGCCTCGACCTGGCCGACCTCGACACCATCTGGACCTTCGCCGAGCGGTTGCGCGCCGACCACCCCCGGCTGGACGTCCTGGTCAACAACGCGGGCGTGTTCGCCCCGCCCCGGACGCTCAGCCCGCAGGGCCACGAGCTGCAGTTCGCCGTCAACCACCTCGGCCACTTCGCCCTCACCGGGCTGCTGCTCGACGCGCTCGCCGCCGGCCGCGACCCGCGCGTGGTGACCGTCAGCTCGCTCAACCACCGCAAGGGCCGGATCCGCTTCGACGACCTCACCGGCGCGCGCGACTACGCGCCGATGGCCTTCTACGACCAGTCCAAGCTCGCCAACGCGCTCTTCGGCCAGGAACTGCACCGCCGGCTGACGGCGGCCGGCAGTCCGGTGCGGAGCCTGCTCGCCCACCCCGGCTACACCGCCACCAATCTGCAGACCAGCGGCCCGACCGGCCTCACCCGGCTGCTCTTCGGACGGCTGCTCAGGCCGCTCGCCCAGCGCCCGGCGGACGGGGCGCTGCCGCAGCTCTACGCGGCGACCGAACCGGCCGTGCGCGGCGGGGAGTTCATCGGCCCGGACGGCCGGGGCGAGCTGCGCGGTGCGCCGACCGGGGTCCCGCTCGCGCCGTCGGCGGCCGATCCGGAGACGGGCCGCCGGCTCTGGGAGCTGTCGGAGGAGCTGACCGGCGTGGGGTTCGGCCCCGCGAGGGCGTCGGCCTGATACCCGCTCAGGACCGGGGGCGGACCCGCTCGGCCCGCTCGGCGATCAGCCGGGCGCAGGCCGCCGGGTCGTGCACGGCGGTGTCCACCTCCAGGTCGTACCGGACGCCCCGGTGCACCGCCTCGGCCTGGGCGGCGGCCATGCCGGGGACGCGGTCACCCCGGGCCCGTTCGCGCCCGGCGGCGACCTCGGGGGCGCAGCGCACGCCCACCCAGAGCACGTCCAGACCGTCCAGCGCCGCGCGCCACCGCTGTTGGGAGGCGGTGGCGCCGAGGAACACCTCGTCGACGACGATCCGCGCGCCGGCCCGGGCCATCGCCGCGACACCGAGCGTCCACGCGGCGTCCAGCGCGGCGAACGCCGGTCCGACGGTCACCGTGCCGTCGCCGTCCTCCAGACCGCCGATGCCGGACGACGCCGCCGGACCGCCGGGACCGCCCGGACCGTCCGCGGACACGCCGGGATCGCCGCCGCTGCCCGGTCCGGCCTCACCATCCGCGCGGGGTTCGGCTCCGCCGGAGCCACCGCCGGAGCCGCGCAACGCGGCGGGCAGGGCGGCGATCAGCGTGTCCACCCCGAGGGTCAGCCAGGGATCCGGCAGCACCTCCTGCAGACGGCGGGCGATGCTGGACTTCCCGGAGCTGGAGCCCCCGTTGAGGACGATCACCTGACAATCGGTCATCCGATCACTCTAGAGGGGCGGTCCAAGGGGGACCGGGGTCACTCGATGGTCACGCTCACCTCCATCCGGTCCGCCCCGGGCGTGCCGGCGATGTCGAGGGTGACGCCGCTCCAGGTGCCGGTGGTGGGCTCGTTCAGCGCCGGGCGGGTGTGCTCGCCGATGCTGGCGTTGCCGACCGACGGGTAGAGGTCGGTGTCGTCACCGCGGTTGCCCTGGCCGAAGATCTTCGCCAGGTCGCGCCGGCCGTCGGCCTGCATCAGCTCGATGGCGAGGTGCTTCTCGTCGTTGACGTTGTCGATGCTCTCGTCCACCACGTACGCGGCGATGCCCTGGTCCGGCAGGAACTTGTCCTGCCCGCTCTGGCGCCGGTACTCGACGACGATGTACTGCGTGCGCGTCATCCGCGGGCTGCGGACGAACAGGATGTCGCCGCCCTCGGAGACGGGGCGCAGGGTGATGTCCTTGGTGGTGCTGGTGACGGCCTGCGGGCTGGTCCAGCCCTGGAACATCCGCAGCATGCCGTTCGGGTAGACCGGGGTGACGCCCTGGTTGCCCCAGGAACCGGCGGCCATCAGGCAGTAGTTGCCGAGGCCGTTGGACTGGGTGAACTCGACGTCGCCGGTGTCGTAGTAGTCGGCGTAGCCGCAGGCCAGGTGGCCCCACTCATGGCAGCAGACACCGACCTTGCAGTCCTCGGGGACGGTCAGGAAGGTCTGCACGGCCAGGCCGGGCGCGACCGGGATGGGGTCCTCGTTGAGCCACTTGGCGCTCCACAGGGCGTTCTGCACCTTGGCGGGGTCCTGGATCCCCTCGGCGCCGGTGTCCGCGTGGACGACGAACAGGGCGGTGATGTCGCCGTCGCCGAGTGCGTCGAAGTCCTTGGTGAACGTGACGCCCTGCTTGAGCGCGATGGCCAGGGCGTCGGCGGCCATGCCCTGCTCGTTCCGGGGCGGCCTGCCCTGGCCGGACTGGTTGTCGGCGTAGAAGGAGATCGGGTGCGGCAGCTCGTACCAGCCGTGCACCTCGCCCTGGACGTCGATGCCGCCGTTGCCCGGGTTGGTCGCGTCGAAGCCGCTGATCTGCCGGTAGTAGTCGCGCATCGAGCCGGTGGCGAAGGTGCCGGAGCTGAACAGCAGCTCCTCGAAGTGCTCGGGGGTGTTGGCGGGGTCGTGCGGATGGTCGGGGAACTCGACCAGCAGCACCATGGTGCGGACCACGCCCTTGAGCTGCTTGCTCGGACGGGTGATCAGCTGGGCGTCGGTGCTCGGTCCGGGGCGGGTGGCGCCGTCGTCGAGGCCGATGACGTTCTCGCCGCGCACCCGGGAGCGCCAGACGTAGTAGTACTGGCCGAAGGTGATGTGCTTCGGCAGCCGGCGGGTCTCGATCAGGTTCAGGTACTCGTCGTGGAGCGCCTGGAGCGCGTCCGGCGACAGCGGCACCGGGCAGGCGTGCGGGTGGTGGGGGGTGGGGAGGTCGGGGACGCTGGGACGCAGCGGGGTTAATGTGTAACGCATCGTGACGGCTCCTTCGAGCCTGCTCGCCCCGCCGGGGCGTGTACGGCGCCACAGGGGCGTGTTCGGCGCCCCGCCGAGTGGGCGGTCGCCGGCAATCGGTCGGCTCGCCGAAAGGTGGTCGGGTCTGGCCGGTACCGGTTGCGAATGGGGCGATATGCGGTTGTCTGTCCTTATTTTGACGCTCCGCGCAGCCGCCTGACCAGACCCGAAGGCCTGTCGGTTTTCGCCGGGTGCGGCTCAGCCCGCCCGGTGCGCCGCGGCGGCCGCCGTGAAGGAGGCGGCGAGCTGCGGGTATCCCGCCCAGTGCAGGTGCAGATACGAAGCGTGAACATTCTCCGCGCCCGCCGCGCCCGCGAATCCCTCGGTGCGCGGACCGGTCGGCAACCGCCAGCCCCAGGCGGGCCGTTCGCCGGCGCCCGGCTCGCAGACCGTCCGGTGGAACTCGTGCCCGCGGAGCCTGGCCCCGGCCGGCGCCAGCGGCGAGTCGTGCAGCGCCACCGCCTCCCGGTACCCGAGGGTCAGCCGCTCGGTCATCCGGGCCGAGGTCTCCAGCACCCCGCACATCGGCAGGCCGTCCAACTCGCGCCCGAGGTAGAGCAGTCCGGCGCACTCGGCGGAGACCGGCCCGCCCGAGGCCGCGAACGCGGCGATCGCGGACCGCAGTTGATCGTTCGCACTGAGTTCCCGGACGTACAGCTCGGGGAACCCGCCGCCGATCACCAGGCCCGCCGTGCCCTCCGGCAGACCGTCGGCGTGCAGCGGGTCGAACGGCACCACCTCGGCGCCGGCGGCGGCCAGCAGCTCGGCGTTCTCGGCGTACGAGAAGGAGAACGCCGCACCCCCGGCCACCGCGATCCGCGGCGCGCCCCCGTCCGGCGCGCCCCCGTCCGGTGCGCCCCCGTCCGGCGCGCCCACCTCCGCCGCCGGGTCCCACGGCTCGACGCCGGCCAGCGGCGGCGCGGTGCGGGCCAGCGCCAGCACCGCGTCCAGGTCCACCGAGGCGGCGACCAGCTCGCCCATGTCCGCCACCGCCCGCAGCGCCTCCGCCGAGCGCTCCACGGCCGGGATCAGTCCCAGGTGCCGGGACGGCGTGGCCACCGCCGCCGAACGCCGCACCGCGCCCAGCACCGGCACGCCGGAGCCCTCCTCCAGGGCCTCGCGCAGCAGCTGCTCGTGCCGGTCGGAGGCGACCCGGTTGAGGATCACCCCGGCCAGCCACACCTCCGGGTCCCAGGAGGCGAAGCCGTGCACCAGCGCCGCCACCGACCGGGACTGCGAGGAGGCGTCCACCACCAGCACCACCGGCGCCCGCAGCAGCTTGGCGACATGCGCGGTGGACGCCAGCTCGCCGCGCCCGGAGGCGCCGTCGAACAGGCCCATCACGCCCTCGACCACCGCCACGTCCGCCCCGGCGGCGCCGTGCAGCAGCAGCGGGGCGATCCGCTCCGGCCCGCACATGAACGCGTCCAGGTTGCGGCCCGGCCGCCCGGCGGCCAGCCCGTGGTAGCCCGGGTCGATGTAGTCCGGGCCGACCTTGTGCGGCGAGACGGCCAGCCCGCGCGCGCTGAGCGCGGCGATCAGGCCGGTGGCGATGGTGGTCTTGCCGGCGCCCGAGGAGGGCGCCGCGACGACGAGACGGGGGATGTTCATAGGGCGGCTCTCAGTGCTCTCCGGCTACGACTCGACGGCTACCACTCGATGCCGCGCTGGCCCTTGCGGCCGGCGTCCATCGGGTGCTTGACCTTGGTCATCTCGGTGACCAGGTCGGCGGCCTCGGTCAGCGCCTCGGGCGCGTACCGTCCGGTGATGACGACGTGCTGGCTGCCCGGGCGGTCCTTCAGCACGGCCACCACCTCCGCCGGGTCGATCCAGCCCCAGTGCATCGGGTAGGTGAACTCGTCCAGCACGTAGAAGCGGTAGGTCTCGGCGGCCAGGTCGCGCTTGACCTGCTCCCAGCCCTCCTTGGCCGCCGCCTCGCTGTCCAGCTCCATCGCGTCGGTGCGCTGGATCCAGGACCAGCCGGAGCCCATCTTGTGCCAGTCGACGGTGCCGCCCTCGCCGGAGGCGCCGAGCACCCGCAGGGCGTTCTCCTCGCCGACCTTCCACTTGGCGGACTTCACGAACTGGAACACCCCGACCGGCCAGCCCTGGTTCCAGGCGCGCAGCGCCATGCCGAACGCGGCGGTGGACTTGCCCTTGCCGGGGCCGGTGTGCACGGCGGTGATCGGCAGGGTCCGGCGCTGGCGGGTCGTCAGGCCGTCGTCGGGGACGCTCTCGGGGACACCCTTGGGCATGGGGCTCAGGCCGCCTTTCGTGATGCGGGGGAGGTCGGACGGTTCTCGCGGACGAGCGAGGCGACGCCGTCGGCGCGCAGCTCGTCCAGGGTCACGGCGGTGGCGCGCAGCCGGGTGGCCAGGGTGCGGGCCAGGCCGAGCCGGACCGGGCCGGACTCGCAGTCCAGCACCACGCTCGCCACGCCCTGCGCGGCCAGCAGCCCGGCCGCCCGGTGCGCCTGTGCGACGGCGTCCCGGCCGCCGCCGGTGGCCCGGCCGTCGGTCACCACGACCAGCAGCGGCCGGCGGTCCGGGTCGCGCAGCCGCTCGACCCGCAGCACCTCGTGGGCCCGCAGCAGGCCGGCCGCCAGCGGGGTGCGCCCGCCGGTGGGCAGCGACTCCAGCCGGGCCGCGCCGACCTCCACCGAGGAGGTGGGCGGCAGCGCCAGCTCGGCCGAGGCGCCCCGGAAGGTGATCATGCCGATCTTGTCGCGGCGCTGGTAGGCGTCCATCAGCAGCGACAGCACCGCGCCCTTGACGGCGGTCATCCGCTGCCGGGCCGCCATCGAACCGGAGGCGTCCACCACGAACAGCACCAGATTGGACTCCCGGCCCTGGCGCACCTGCTCGCGGAAGTCGTCCTTGTGCAGCACCAGCGCGCGCGAGGACCGCCCGCGCGCCACCTGGTGCGGGGCGGCGGCGCGCAGCGTGGCGCTCAGGTGCAGCCGGGCGAGCCGGCCGCGCGGGCGGCGGGCCCGGACGGTGTGGCCGCCGTCGGTCTCGGCGGGGGAGCGGCGGCCCTGGGCGCCGCGCCCGGTGCCCTCCACCGCGAACAGCCGGGTGCGGTACGGGTCGCCGGCCGCGACCGGCGCCGACTCCCGGGCGGGGGAGGGGTGCTGGGCCGGGACGGGCTGCGGGGCGGCGGGCTCCTCCCCGGCCGCCGGGTCGGCCGCCTCGACGGGCGGGCCGTCCGGGCCGGAGGGCTCCGGCGCGCCACCGCCCCCACCGCCGTCGGGGCCGCCGTCCTGCGGGCCGTCGCCGTCCGGGCCGCCCTCCGGGTCCGGGTCGTCGTCCTGGGACCCCTCCGCCGCCGCGGGCTGCGGCTCGGGCTCCTGCTGGGCGTGCTCCTCCAGCACCCGGTCCAGCTGCTCCTCGTCCAGCCCGGGCGCGTCGAACGGGTTGCGCCGCCGGCGGTGCGGCAGTGCCAGCTGGGCGGCCTTGCGGACGTCCTCCGCCAGCACCTCGGTGCGCCCCGCCCAGGCGGCCAGCGCGACGGCGGTGCGCGCCATCACGATGTCCGCGCGCAGCCCGTCCACCTCGAACGCCGCGCAGACCGCGGTGATCTGGCGCAGCGCCGTGTCGGTCAGCTCCACCGCCGCGAGCAGCTCCCGCGCGGCGGTGATCCGCTCCGCCAGCGCGCGCTCGTCCGCGGCGAAGCGGGCGGCGAAGGCGGCCGGGTCGGCGTCGTAGGCCAGCCGGCGGCGCACCACCTCGGCGCGCTCCGCCGGCTCCCGGGTCGCGGCGATCTCCACCGTCAGGCCGAACCGGTCGAGCAGCTGCGGCCGCAGCTCGCCCTCCTCCGGGTTCATCGTGCCGACCAGCAGGAAGCGCGCCGCGTGCCGCACCGAGACGCCCTCGCGCTCGACGTAGGAGCGGCCCATCGCGGCGGCGTCCAGCAGCAGGTCCACCACGTGGTCCTGGAGCAGGTTCACCTCGTCGATGTAGAGCACGCCGCGGTGCGCCCGGGCGAGCAGGCCCGGCTCGTACGCCTTGACGCCCTCGGCGAGCGCCCGCTCCAGGTCCAGCGAGCCGACGATCCGGTCCTCGGAGACGCCGACCGGCAGCTCGACCAGCCGGGCCGGGCGCCCGGAGGCCGACGCGCCGGCGTGCGCGCCGTCCGGGCACTGCGGGTCCGGCGCCGCCGGGTCGCAGGCGAACCGGCAGCCGTCGACGGTCGCGATGGACGGCAGCAGCCCGGCCAGCGCGCGCACCATGGTCGACTTGGCGGTGCCCTTCTCCCCGCGCACCAGCACCCCGCCGACCGCCGGGGAGACGGCGTTCAGCAGCAGGCCGAGCCGCAGGTCGGCCATGCCGACGATGGCGGTGAACGGGTAACGGACGTCACTCATGCATGCTCCCCAGGGGCCCCGGGCGCCAGGAACGGCAGCGATCCGGCCGCCGGTACCCCGCCCTCGATCAGCTTCCACAACGCGTCGGTGTCCGCGTGCTCCTCGATCAGCTCGCCCAGCCGGTCCAGCCGGGCCTCCCGCGCGGCCGCGAACGAGGTGTCCGGCGCGGGCACGAACGCCCGGCCCGCGGCCGCCGCGACCTCCCGCAGCAGGGCGCGCCGGAAGCCGTCGTTCTCCAGCGCGCCGTGCCAGGTGGTTCCCCACACCGAGCCCGCCCGGCAGCCGTCCAGGAAGGGTGTCCCGCCCTCCACCGTGACGACGCCGTGATGGATCTCGTAGCCCTCGACCCGCTCCCCGTACGCCTCGCCGACGGGCCGGCCGAGCACCTTCCGCGCGCCGAACCGCACTCGCGTCGGCAGCAGCCCGAGGCCGTCCACCGCGCCCGCCTTCGACTCGACCTCGTCCACGATCGAGTGCGCCAGCATCTGGTAGCCGCCGCAGACGCCGAGCAGCGGCTGCCCGGCCGCCGCCCGCGCCCTCAGGACCGGCTCCAGGCCGCGCTCGCGCAGCCAGGCGAGGTCCGCGACGGTGGCCCGGGTGCCGGGCAGCACGACCAGGTCGGCGTCGGCCAGCTCCTCCGGCCGGGTGGCCCAGCGGACCAGCACTCCGGGCTCCTGGACCAGCGCGTCCAGGTCGGTGAAGTTGGACAGCCGGGGGAAGCGCAGCACGGCCACCCGCAGCACGTCCGCGCCGAGCGGGCCGCGCGCGGCGGTCCGGTCGACGACGGTGGACAGGTCGAGCGAGTCCTCGGCGTCCAGCCACAGGTCCGGCAGCATCGGCAGGGTGCCGAGCACCGGACGGCCGGTCAGCTCGCGCAGCATCTCCAGGCCCGGGGCGAGCAGCCGCGCGTCGCCGCGGAACTTGTTGACGAACCAGCCCGCCACATGCCGCTGGTCCTCCGCCGACAGCAGCGCCAGCGTCCCGTACATCGCCGCGAACACCCCGCCCCGGTCGATGTCGCCGACCACCACCACCGGCAGCCCGGCGGCGGTGGCCAGGCCCATGTTGGCGATGTCGCGGTCGCGCAGGTTGATCTCGGCGGGCGATCCCGCGCCCTCGCAGACCACCACGTCGAAGCGCCGGCGCAGGTCCGCCAGGCACTCCAGGGCGCGTTCCAGCAGCACCGGCTTGCGTTCGCGGTAGTCCAGCGCGCCGACCTCGGCGACCGGCCGGCCCAGCAGCACCACCTGGCTGCGGCCGTCGGCGCCGGGCTTGAGCAGCACCGGGTTCATCGCCGCCTCCGGCTCCACCCGGGCCGCCTGCGCCTGCATCGCCTGCGCGCGGCCGATCTCGGCGCCGTCGGCGGTGACGAAGGAGTTCAGCGACATGTTCTGCGCTTTGAACGGCGCGACCGCGACACCCTGCCGGGCCAGCCAGCGGCAGATGCCCGCGGTGACCACGCTCTTGCCCGCGTCCGAGGTCGTCCCGGCGACCAGCAACGCCCTGCTCATGACCCACTCCTCCGCATCCCGCCCAGGGCCGCCCGGAGCAGCAGGTGCCCGGCGACCGTCGTACCCAGGGCCAGCGCGCCCACCCGCCGGGAGAGCACGCAGGCCCGTTCGATGTCGTCCACCCCGACCGGCCGCAGCTCCCCGCCCAGCACGGGACGGTCCTCCACCCGCGCGCCGTACCGCAGCGTCCCACCGAGCCGCACGCCCACCGCACCGGCGAAGGCCGACTCGGCCTGACCGGCGTTCGGGCTGGGGTGCGCCGAGCCGTCGCGCCGCCAGACCCGCCAGGCGGTGCGCGGTTCGGGGGCGGCGGCGACCGCCAGCAGCGCGGTCAGCCGCGCGCCCGGCCAGCCGGCCACGTCGTCCAGCCGCGCCGAGGCCCAGCCGAACCGGGCGTAGCGGGGCGAGCGGTGACCGACCATCGCGTCCAGGGTGTTCACCGCGCGGAACGCCAGCAGGCCCGGCGTGCCCGCGAGACCGCCCCAGACCAGGGCGTTGACCACGGCGTCGGCGGTGTTCTCGGCCACCGACTCGACGACCGCGCGGGCCAGCTGCTGCTCGTCCAGGGCGCTCGGGTCGCGTCCGCACAGGTGCGGCAGCCGCTCCCGTGCCGCCGTCAGGTCGCCGGCCGCCAGCGCGCGGCCGACGGTGCGGGCCTCCCGGGTCAGCGAGGTGCCGCCGAGCACCGTCCAGGTCGCGGCGGCGGCCAGGGCGGCCCGGCCGAGCGGACGGCGGGTCAGCAGCCGGTCGGCGGCGAGCGCGCCGGCCGCGACGGTGCCCACGGTCAGGGCGGTGAAGGCGGTGCCGGCGGCGCGGTGGTCGCGCCAGAGCAGGCGCTCCAGCCGGCCGGCGGCGGAGCCGAAGCCGGCCACCGGGTGGCCGCGGCGCGGGTCGGCGAACCGGGCGTCGGCCAGGTACCCGACGAGGGCGCCCGCGGCGAAGGCGGCGGCCCGGATCGGCGGGCGCACGGCAGGGCGCAGCATCGTGCGTGTCCTCACTCAGGGTCCGCGCCCTGGATCGACGTACCGGGGGCGAGAGTCTCCTGGCTTCCGGGTCGAACGCACACCCCGGGCCTTCCAGCGGCTTCTGACGGCCCGCCGTGGCGTGTTCCGGTCGTGCTCCCCGGTGACAGTGGCGGGACCGCGCCGGACTCGCACCGGCTTCCTCTGCATGCCTCCGTATTGGCTGAAGGATCCCATCACGGGCCCGAACCGGGAGTCAACCGAGGTCCTGGAGGGTGTTGGTCACACGCCGGGCCGCCCCGCCGCGCCCATGTGATTTTCCTCCCGGAACTACCCGGACGGCCGTGTCCTACTGGCTTCCCCCCGCCCGCGCGAGTGGACTGAGGGGTGGGTCCGGGCAGCGAGCCGGACACCGGGCAGACACCGAGCACCGGGGAGCGAGTATGCGTTGGGGAATCGCGGCCACCGTGGCGGCCGCCGCCGTCGGCACCGGGGCCGCCGTGCTGGTGATCGGCCGCCGGGCGTCCGAACGGATGGTCCGCCCGGCCGGGAGGGACCGCGTCCGGACCGGCCCGGTGATCGTCCGCGGCCTCGGTGCCGGGCGGGTCACCTTCACCCGCACCCCGGTCAGCGAGCGCCCGGGCCGCTGGGCCGTCGAGTGGGGCGAGGACGGCCACGCCGTCGTCGGGGAGGTCCTGGAGCGCGACGAGCGGGACGTCACCCGCCGGCTGGTCCGGGCCGACGCCGGCACCCTCACCCCCGGCACCGAGGTCCGCTTCACCCCGCGCGTCCACCTCGGCGACCCGGGCCGGGCGCTCGGCCTGCCGTTCGCCGAGACCGCCGTCGAGGGCGAGCTGGGCGCGCTGCCCGCCTGGCGGCTGGACGGCAAGCGCGGCACCTGGGTGGTCCTGGTGCACGGCCCCGACGCCGACCGGGCGCAGAGCCTGCCGGTGCTGCCCGAGCTGCGGCGCCTCGGCCTGCCCGCGCTCGTCGTCACCTACCGCGGCGACGCCGGCGCCCCCGCCTCCCCGGACGGCCTCGGCCACTTCGGCGAGACGGAGTGGCGCGACGTCGAGGCGGCGGTGCGGACCGCGCTGGACGCCGGCGCGGGCCGGGTCGTGCTCTACGGCTGGTCGCTCGGCGCCACGATGGCCCTGCACACCGCCGCCCGCTCGGACCTCGCCCCCGCGATCAGCAGCCTGGTGCTGGACTCGCCGGTGCTGGACTGGCCGGCCACCGCCCGCCGGGACGCCGCCCGGGCCGGCTTCCGGGGCGCGGCCGCCGAACTCGGCGCGCTCGCCGCCGAGGGCCGCACCGGCGTGGATCTGGCCGACTTCGCCCGCCTCGCCGAGGGCGCCGACCTGCGGGTGCCCACCCTGGTGCTGCACGGCCCCGACGACCCGGTGGCCCCGTTCGCCGCCGCCGAGCGGCTCGCCCACGGCCGCCCGGACGTCGTCAACCTCCAGGCCTTCCCCGGGGGTGATCACGCGGCCCTCTGGAACACCGATCCGGACCGCTACGCGGAGACCCTGCGCCGCTGGCTCACGCCGTTCTGCTGACCCCCTCAGCCCCCCCTGGGTCCGGAATCCCGGGGCGCACCCGTTCCAAGTGGCATGAACCCGCCACAAAGATCAAGCCAGTCGGTTTGGCCTCTGTTGCCCGATCTTGTCGAGCCCCCGCGCCCCCCTCCCGCCCCGCGCGGAGAACCGGATGTGACAGATGGCCGGTACAAGGGGAAGACTGCTCGACGTGACGTCTCGGAATCCGCGCGACCGTGATGCCCCGCTCCCGCCGACGATCGGTACCGGTGCGACGGTGACCCGTCTCCCCGGAACGGCCCACCGCCCCGCCGGCGCCAGGCCGGGGGCCCCGGGCGTACCCCGCCGACGAGGCCCCGCTCCCGCACCCGGCCGTGGCCGGGTCCCCGTGCCGGAGGGCTTCCCCGCTCCCGCCGAGCTCGCCCCGCTGGCCCGCCGCATGCTGGTCGACGCCGTCCGGATCGCCCGCTGGGCCGGCGATCTCGACGAGGTCGACAAGCGCGGCGAGCTGCTCCCCGACGACGCCCGCGCCGCCGGCCGCGCCCTCGCGATGACGGTGGGCGCCGCGGCCAAGGCGTGGGGTCAGGCCCTGCTGGTCGGCCTGGTCGAGGCCCGGGACGGCGGCGCCGGCCCCGGCTGGCGCCTGCACGCCTGGGAGCACGACGACGAAGCGGTGGTGCGCGGCTGGTCGGCCCTGTTCGACGCCTGGACCCTGCTCGCCCCGGTGCCGCCCGCCGCCCTGCGCGGCGTCTTCGCGGTGCTCGCCGGGCAGGCCGTCGACCAGGCGCCGCAGCTGCTCTCCTTCCTCCACCTGGTGGACGGCCCGGTGGCCGACGTCGAGCTGCTGGAGCTGCTCCGGCGCGGCCTGGACGAGCGCCGGGTCGGCGGCGGCGAGGGCGCCTTCGGCCTCTCGCCCGTCCCGCACGCGGCCTCCGCCGTCTCCGCCGTCCGCGGCACCTGCCGCGAGCCGCAGATCGACACCCCGGCCTCGCCCGCCGACGTCGCCGCCGTCCTGGACTGGATGCTGGACGGCCTGGCCGCCGTCGGCGCGCTGACCCGCCGGGACAACGCGGCCGAGCTCTCCCCGCTCGGCCACTGGGCGGTGCGGGCCAAGCTGGAGGAGATCTGCACCGTCGCGCAGACCGCCGCCGGCCACATCGAGCAGAGCGCGCTGGAGCTGCTGAGCGCCTGCGCCGACTACTCGCCAGGCCCGGCCCGCGCCGAGTACCGGGCCTGGCTGGCCGCCCGCCCGGCCGACCGGGCGGTGGCCGAGCTGCTGGAGGCCGCGCAGGGCGAGGACGCGCTGGTGCGCGGCCTGGCCTTCGAGGCGCTGCGGGTGGCCGGCGTGACCGCCGAGCAGGCCGTCCGGGCCGCCGTCGACGAGGCGGTGCTGCGCCCGTACGCGCTGCTCTGGCTGGCCGAGCGCTCGGACGAGGGGGTCTCCCCGGCCGATGTGCTGGGCGCGGAGGACGCCGCCTGGCTCTGGGTGGACACCGCCGCGGCCGTGCTCGACCACGGGGAGACGGACCTGCTGGTCGGCCATGTCGAGGGCGCCTCGGCCGGCGACCCGGTGCGGCTGTTCGCCCGGGCCCGGCAGTCCGGGCACCCGCGCGCGGCCTCGGTGCTGACCGCCGTCTCCGGTGTCCACCCGGACCCGGGGGTGGCCCGCGCGGCCCGCCGCTCGGCCTTCAGCGTCCACCGCGGCGGCGCGTAGCGGTTACGGCCGGTCGGCGACCCACGAACAGGCACACGGAAGGGCCCGGCTCCCCGAGGGGAACCGGGCCCTTCCGCATGCCCGACGAGGGACGTCAGCCGATCCGGGACTCCGCGCGGCGCGCCCGGACGTCGCCGACCTTCTGGCCCACCTTGCGGCGGATGACCAGCAGCGGCGCCATCGCGGCGAGCGCGATCTGCGCGAACGCGCCGATGTGCAGCAGGTTGTCGCCGCCCGGCAGACCGGTCGCCCAGGCCGCCAGGCAGCCGATCGAGACGACGATCCAGCAGAGCGTCGCGGTGGCCAGCAGGCCCTGCGGCTTCGGGTACTCGATCCGGCTGACCATCAGGTACGCGGCGCCGAAGATGGCGACCAGACCGGGCAGGAACGGCGGGTCGAGCAGCACGATGGCGATCACCGTCATGGCGCCCATCGGGCACGGCATGCCCTGGAACACCCCGGGCCGCATCTTCACGGCGGAGAAGCGGGCGAGCCGCAGCACCACCGCGAGCAGCACGGTCAGCGCGATCAGCGCCGACAGCCGGCTGTTGGAGCCCGGCGAGACCATGCCCCAGACCGCGACGAAGTAGGCCGGTGCGATGCCGAAGCTGATCAGGTCGGCCAGGTTGTCGAGCTCGGCCCCGAGCGCGGAGGAGCGCAGCTTGCGCGCCACCAGCCCGTCGAACAGGTCGCACATCGAGCCGATCAGCAGCAGCGTCACCGCGGTGGCGGCGCTGTGCTTGTCCGGCGCGGCGTCCGGGTTGGTGATGTGCGGGACGAGCACCCCGGTGGTGATCGAGTAGATCGCCAGGAAGCCGCAGACGGCGTTCCCCAGGGTCAGGAAGTCGGCGGTGGACAGGTGCTGCGGCGAGCGCGGCGCGCGCAGCTCGCGGTCGCGGGCCCAGCGGCGACGGCGCAGGGCCGTCTCCTCGTCGTCCAGGCCGACGATCGTCTCAGGATCAGTCACGGTCAAGGCGCGTCACCCCGGCGGTGGTCTTCTGGCCGACCTCGACGCCGACCTCGACGCCGGCCGGCAGGTAGGTGTCGACCCGGGACCCGAACCGGATCAGACCGATCCGCTCGCCCTGCTCGACCTTGGTACCGGCGTCCACGTACGGCACGATGCGGCGCGCCACGGCACCCGCGATCTGCACCATCTCGATGTCGCCGAGCTCGGTGTCGAAGTGCCAGACGACCCGCTCGTTCTGGTCGCTGTCCTTGTTGAACGCGGGCACGAAGCCACCGGGCACGTGCTCGACGGAGGTCACGGTGCCGGGCAGCGGGGCCCGGTTCACGTGGACGTTGAGCGGGCTCATGAAGATCGCCACGCGGGTCCGGCCGTCCGGCCACGCGTCGATGCTCTGGACCACGCCGTCGGCGGGGGAGATCACTCTGCCCGTGCCGATCTCACGCTCGGGGTCGCGGAAGAACCACAGCATGCCGGCGCCGAGCGCGCAGGCGGGTACCGCCGCGAGGGCCCACTTGCCACTGCGCCGGGTGAGGGCGGTGGTCACGGCGGCCGTGGCGAGGGTGGGGACGAACCAGGGGGTGGCTCCGCGCGCGATGGTCACGCGGGGCCGACGACCGGCCGTCGTGGCTGCGAGGGCATCGCGGTCCGTGACGGAGGTGTGAGGGGACGGGCTGATGGGCATCGAAGACCTTTGTCGCGGGGGATCATGGCCGCTGGACGGGGGCCACCGCGGGATCGGGTAATAGAGGGACGTCTGCTGTCCCGGTGGATGCTATCGGGAGCAGACGGTGGGTGGGCAACCCGCCTGCTCGTCATGTGGCCTGGCGGAGGCGCAGTCGCGCCCCCTTCCCTACGACCGTAGCTCGACCCGCTCCGGTTCCCAAGGGACCCGGCGAAGCTGGTGACTCATGTCTCAGCCGTGCCCGACCGGCCGGTGCGGAGCTGCCCGCCGGGGCGGCGGCGCGGTATGCCGAAGCGGCCGCAGGGCGTGTGACAGCAGCTGTACGCCCTGTGGCCGCTCCGGTGGGCCGTGCCGGACCGGGAGGCGGACCAGGCCGACCGGGTGGGGGCACGGCGAGTGCCGGGACGGGCCCGCACGCCCGTCGACCGGCCGCTTGCGGGGCCCGCGGATCACTCCGCGATGCGGTACTCCTCCAGCAGTCGGCGCCCGACGATCATCTTCTGGATCTCCGCAGTACCTTCACCGATCAGCAGCATCGGGGCCTCCCGGTAGAGCCGCTCGATCTCGTACTCCTTGGAGAAGCCGTAGCCGCCGTGGATCCGGAAGGCGTCCTCGACGACCTCCTTGCAGTACTCGGAGGCCAGGTACTTCGCCATGCCGGCCTCCAGGTCGTTGCGCTCGCCGCCGTCCTTCTTGCGGGCGGCCATCACCATCATCTGGTGGGCGGCCTCGACCTTGGTGGCCATCTCGGCGAGCTTGAACTGGATCGCCTGGTGCTCGGCGATCCGCTTGCCGAAGGTGGTGCGCTGCTGGGCGTAGGCGATGCCCAGCTCGAAGGCGCGCCGGGCGACCCCGCAGCCGCGCGCGGCCACGTTCACCCGGCCGACCTCCACGCCGTCCATCATCTGGTAGAAGCCGCGGCCGGGGACGCCGCCGAGGATCCGGTCGGCCGGGACGCGGACGTCCTGGAGGACCAGCTCGGTGGTGTCGACGCCCTTGTAGCCCATCTTCTCGATCTTGCCGGGCACGGTGAGGCCGGGGACGGCCGGGTTCGGTCCGAAGCCCGGCGTCTTCTCGATCAGGAAGGTGGTCATGTTCTTGTACGGGGTGGAGCCGCCCTCGTCGGTCTTGCACAGCACCGCGACCAGGCTGGAGGTGCCGCCGTTGGTCAGCCACATCTTCTGGCCGTTGAGGACGTAGAACTCCCCGTCCCCGTCCTTGACGCCCTTGGTGGTGATCGCGGCGACATCGGAGCCGAGGCCCGGCTCGGACATCGAGAAGGCGCCGCGGATCTCGCCGGCGGCCATCCTGGGCAGGAAGTGGTCCTTCTGCTCCTGGGTGCCGTGCGCGTTGATCATGTGCGCGACGATGAAGTGGGTGTTGACGATGCCGGAGACGGACATCCAGCCGCGGGCGATCTCCTCCACCACCAGGGCGTAGGTGAGCAGCGACTCGCCGAGGCCGCCGTACTCCTCGGGGATGGTCAGGCCGAAGAGGCCGAGCTGCTTCATGCCCTCGACGATCGCGGCCGGGTACTCGTCCTTGTGCTCCAGCTCGGTCGCGACCGGGATGATCTCCTTGTCGACGAACTCGCGCACGGTGGCGAGGATGTCCCGCTGGATCTCGGTGAGGCCGTCGGTCTGTGCGAGGCGTCCCATCGTGCGGCTCCTGTCATGCCTGAGGGAAAAGAGGAGAAGTAGGGGTGGACGGGGGCTCCGCGGGCGTGGCTTCCGCGGAGCCCCCGTGAACCGGGTCGGGCGTGGCCGATGACGGCGGCCGGCCCGTCCGGGGCTCTGGGGGGGAGGAGCCGGGCTCAGCCGAGCGGGGTCGGGCGGCCGGGCTGCTCGCCGCCGCGCGCCTCGATGTAGGTCGCGGTCGGCACCATCACCTTGCGGCGGAAGACGCAGACGACTGTGCCGTCCTGCTTGTAGCCCTTGGTCTCGACGTACACGATGCCGCGGTCGTCCTTGGACTTGGACGGCCACTTGTCGAGCACGGTGGTCTCGCCGTAGATCGTGTCGCCGTGGAAGGTCGGCGCGACGTGCCGCAGCGACTCGATCTCCAGGTTGGCGATCGCCTTGCCGGAGACGTCCGGGACGGACATGCCGAGCAGCAGCGAGTAGACGTAGTTGCCCACCACCACGTTCCTGCCGAAGTCGGTGGTGCGCTCCGCGTAGTTGCTGTCCATGTGGAGCGGGTGGTGGTTCATGGTGAGGAGGCAGAAGAGGTGGTCGTCGTACTCGGTGACCGTCTTGCCGGGCCAGTGCTTGTACACCGCGCCGACCTCGAACTCCTCGTAGGTGCGTCCGAACTGCATGTCTCAGTGATCCTTCGGGTCGGCGTTCTCAGGCCTGCGGGGGCTCGAACTCGGAGGTGCGCTGCAGGCCGGCGGCGCGGCCCTTGCCGGAGACGACCAGCGCCATCTTGCGGCTGGCCTCGTCGATCATCTCGTCGCCGAGCATCGCCGAGCCCTTGAAGCCGCCGGCCTCGGAGGTGCACCAGTCGTAGGCGTCGAGGATCAGCTCGGCGTGGTCGTAGTCCTCCTGGGAGGGCGAGAAGATCTCGTTGGCGGCGGCGACCTGGTCCGGGTGCAGGACCCACTTGCCGTCGAAGCCCAGCGCGGCGGCGCGGCCGGCCACCTCGCGGTAGCCCTCCTGGTTGCGGATCTGCAGGTAGGGGCCGTCGATCGCCTGGAGGTCGTGGGCGCGGGCGGCCATCAGGATGCGCATCAGGATGTAGTGGTAGGCGTCGGCCGGGTAGCCGGGCGGCTGCTCGCCGACCACCAGGGACTTCATGTTGATCGAGGCCATGAAGTCGGCCGGGCCGAAGATGACGGTCTCCAGCCGGGGCGAGGCCTGGGCGATGGTGTCGACGTTGATGAGGCCCTTGGCGTTCTCGATCTGCGCCTCGATGCCGATCCTGCCGACCTCGAAGCCCATGGTCTTCTCGATCTGGGTGAGCAGCAGGTCGAGCGCCTTGACCTGCTCGGCGTCCTGGACCTTGGGCAGCATGATGCAGTCGAGGTTCGGGCCGGCGCCCTCGACGACGGTGATCACGTCGCGGTAGGTCCAGTGGGTGGTCCAGTCGTTGACCCGCACGACGCGGGTCTTGCCGCCCCAGTCGCCGTTGTTCAGCGCGTCGACGATGGTGTGCCGGGCGCTCTCCTTGACCAGCGGGGCGCAGGCGTCCTCCAGGTCGAGGAAGACCTGGTCGGCGGGCAGGCCCTGGGCCTTCTCCAGGAAGCGGGGGTTGCTGCCGGGTACGGCCAGGCAGGAGCGGCGCGGGCGCAGGCGGTTGATCGTGCTCATGAGCGGGGTGGGTCCTTCCGGGGTCAGCTGGTCGTGGCGGCCGGGGCGGGCGTCCAGGGCTGGAGCCTGTTGGCCAGCCGGATCTCGTCCACGATCCGGCCGATGATGGTCGTGATGCCGAAGTCCTTCGGGGTGAACACGGCGGCGACGCCGGCGGCCTTGAGGGCCTCGCCGTCCGCTGCCGGGATGATGCCACCCACGATCACCGGGACATCCTCCACCCCGGCCCGGCGCAGTCGGTGCAGCACGTCCGGGACCAGCTCGGAGTGGGCGCCGGAGAGGATCGACAGGCCCACGCAGTGCACGTCCTCGGCGACGGCGGCCGAGACGATCTGCTCGGGGGTGAGCCGGATGCCCTGGTAGACCACCTCGAACCCGGCGTCGCGGGCCCGGACGGCGATCTGCTCGGCGCCGTTGGAGTGCCCGTCCAGGCCGGGCTTGCCGACCAGCAGGCGCAGCTTGCCGGCGCCCAGCTCGGCGGCGGTGGCGGCGACGGCCTCGCGGACCGCGGCCAGCTCGCCGCCCGGCTCGGCCGCGACCGCGACCGGGGCGCCGCCGACGCCGGTGGGCGCGCGGTACTCGCCGAACACCTCGCGCAGCGCGAAGGCCCACTCGCCGGTGGTGACCCCGGCCCGGGCGCAGGCCAGGGTGGCCGGCATCAGGTTCTCGGCGGTGGCCGCGACGGTCTTGAGCTCCTCCAGGGCGCGCAGCGCGGCGGCCTCGTCGCGCTGCCCGCGCCAGGCCTCCAGGGCGGCCAGCACGGACCGCTCGGAGGCCGGGTCGACGACCATGATCGCGGTGTCGAGGTCGGCCGTGAGCGGGCTCTCCTCGGTGGTGTCGAAGCAGTTCACCCCGATGATCCGGTCCTCGCCGGACTCGATCCGGGCCCGGCGGGCGGCGTGCGAGGCGACCAGGTTGGACTTCAGGTAGCCGGACTCGACGGCCGGGATGACCCCGCCCATCTCCAGCACCTTGGCGATCTCGGCCTCGGCGCCGGCCAGCAGCCCGGCGGTCTTGGCCTCCACCACCTCGGAGCCGTTGAAGAGGTCCCCGTACTCCAGCAGGTCGGACTCGTAGGCGAGCACCTGCTGGATCCGCAGCGACCACTGCTGGTCCCACGGGCGGGGCAGGCCGAGCGCCTCGTTCCACGCGGGCAGCTGGACGGCGCGGGCGCGGGCGTCCTTGGAGAGGGTGACGGCGAGCATCTCCAGCACGATCCGCTGGACGTTGTTCTCCGGCTGCGCCTCGGTCAGGCCGAGCGAGTTGACCTGCACGCCGTAGCGGAACCGGCGCTGCTTGGGGTCCTCGATGCCGTAGCGCTCGCGGGTGACCTTCTCCCAGAGCCGGCCGAAGGCCCGCATCTTGCACATCTCCTCGACGAACCGCACGCCGGCGTTGACGAAGAAGGAGATCCGGGCGACCACCTCGCCCATCCGCTCGGCCGGCACCTGGCCGGAGTCGCGGACGGCGTCCAGCACCTCGATCGCCGTGCACATCGCGTAGGCGATCTCCTGGACCGGGGTGGCCCCGGCCTCCTGGAGGTGGTAGCTGCAGATGTTGATCGGGTTCCACTTCGGGATGTTCCCGACCGTGTAGGCGATCATGTCGGTGATCAGGCGCACCGAGGGGCCGGGCGGGAAGACGTGCGTCCCGCGCGACAGGTACTCCTTGACGATGTCGTTCTGGGTGGTGCCGGTGAGCCTGGCGATGTCGGCGCCCTGCTCCTCGGCGACCACCTGGTAGAGCGCCAGCAGCCACATCGCGGTGGCGTTGATGGTCATGGAGGTGTTGGTCTGTTCGAGAGGGATGCCGTCGAACAGGGTCCGCATGTCGCCGACGTGGCCGACCGGCACGCCGACCCGGCCGACCTCGCCGCGGGCGAGGACGTGGTCGGAGTCGTAGCCGGTCTGGGTCGGCAGGTCGAACGCCACGGAGAGGCCGGTCTGGCCCTTGGCCAGGTTCCGCCGGTAGAGCGCGTTGGAGTCCTCGGCCGTGGAGTGCCCGGCGTAGGTGCGCATCAGCCAGGGGCGGTCGCGCTTCTGATCACTCATCGGATCCGCCTTCAGATGTCGCGGAAGCGGTTGATGGCCGGCAGGTGCCTGGCGCGCAGTTCGGCGTCGCGCACGCCCAGGCCCTCCTCGGGGGCCAGGCAGAGCACGCCGACCTTGCCCTGGTGCTTGTTGTGGTGCACGTCCAGGGCCGCCTGGCCGGTCTGCTCCAGCGGGTAGACCTTGGACACGGTCGGGTGGATCCTGCCCTTGGCGATCAGGCGGTTGGCCTCCCAGGCCTCGCGGTAGTTGGCGAAGTGCGAGCCGACGATCCGCTTGAGCGACATCCAGAGGTACCGGTTGTCGTACTGGTGCATGTAGCCGGAGGTGGAGGCGCAGGTGACGACGGTGCCGCCCTTGCGGGTGACGTAGACGCTGGCGCCGAAGGTCTCCCGGCCGGGGTGCTCGAAGACGATGTCGACGTCCTCGCCGCCGGTCAGCTCGCGGATCCGCCCGCCGAGGCGCTTCCACTCGCGCTGGTCCTGGGTGTGCTCGTCCTTCCAGAACCGGTAGCCCTCGGCGGAGCGGTCGATGATCGCCTCGGCGCCCATCGCCCGGCAGATGTCGGCCTTCTGGGGGCTGGAGACCACGCAGATCGGGGTGGCGCCGCCGGCCAGCGCGTACTGGGTGGCGTACGAGCCGAGGCCGCCGCTGGCGCCCCAGATCAGCACGTTGTCGCCCTGCTTCATGCCGGCGCCGTTCTGCGAGACCAGCTGGCGGTAGGCGGTGGAGTTGACCAGACCGGGGGAGGCGGCCTCCTCCCAGGTCAGGTGGGCGGGCTTGGGCATCAGCTGGTTGGTCTTCACCAGGGCCAGCTGGGCGAGGCCGCCGAAGTTGGTCTCGAAGCCCCAGATCCGCTGCTCCGGGTCCATCATCGTGTCGTTGTGGCCGTCGGAGGACTCCAGCTCGACGGACAGGCAGTGCGCGACCACCTCGTCGCCCGGCTTCCACGCGTTGACCCCGGCGCCGGTGCGCAGCACCACGCCGGCCAGGTCGGAGCCGACCACGTGGTACGGCAGGTCGTGGCGCTTGGTGAGCGGGGAGAGCCGGCCGTAGCGCTCCAGGAAGCCGAAGGTGGAGACCGGCTCGAAGATCGAGCTCCACACGGTGTTGTAGTTCACGGCGCTGGCCATGACGGCGACCAGGGCCTCACCCGGGCCCAGTTCGGGCAGCGGGACCTCGTCGAGGTGGAGGGACTTGCGGGGGTCCTTGTCGCGGCTGTCGAGGCCCGCGAACATCTGCTCCTCGTCCTTGTGGAGCGTCACCGCCCGGTAGGACTCCGGCAGCTTCGCGTGGGCGAAGTCCGCCGAGGTGCTGTCGGGGCTGAGGATCGCGTCGAGGATTTCCTTCATGGCTGCCTCCGAAGGCGTACCTGTGTGAGGGCACAGGGCGTCTGGGGGAGCCGGGAGCGGACACCGGCTTCGCTGAACGGGGTGGTGGTGGGTGGCTGGTGGGCCTGCACTGCGGTGGGTCGCTCCCGGGGTTGGGGGAGCGCCGGTACGACGGCGCGCCGAGGTGGGGAGCCGCGGCGCCGCGACTGGTGGGTAACAAGGTAGTGGCACCCTGTGCCACACGTAAAGACACGGCGTGCCAGTAATTCCGGCGGGTCGCGACCCCCTCCGCGGGGCCTCGCGCGGGCAGCCGAAGGGCCCGTGCCGATGATTCGACACGGGCCCGTGAAACTGCTGTGACCTGCGAAAACTCTGGCGGTCAGGCCTGCTTGGCGCCCTCCAGGGCGGCCCGCACGGCATTCACCACGACGTCCAGCGGGGCGTCCGTCCGGGCGACTGTGATGAGCACCTCACCTCCGGGACTGGCACTCAGTGCGCTCGCCGTCGCGGCCTCCGCCTCCGTCCCACTGGCACCGGGTGCCACGACAGTGCCACGCCGTCTGGCCCCCGGCGCGCTGGACGCCCAGAAGGTCCGCCGGATCACCTCGAAGGAGTGGTCCAGCTGCGCCTCGACGTCGCCCCGCCCGCCGGCCCGCAGCCAGCGCCGCAGCACGTGGTTGTGGGCCGCGACCACGGCCGCCGCCGACACCTCGGCCAGCATCGAGTCGTCCTCGCCGCCGCGCTGCCAGCCCGAGGGGATCTCCCCGGCGGTGTCGAAGCGGCCCAGCAGGTAGCGGGTGAACAGCCGCTCGTAGCGGGCCACCACGGCGATCTCCCGCTCGCGCAGCGCCGGCACCTGACGGATCAACTGGTACCGGGCCACCGAGACGGCGGGCGTGGAGGCGTACATCCGCAGCACCTCGTTGATGCCCCGGCAGACCACGTCCAGCGGGTGCTCCTCGGGCTCGGCGCTGGCCAGCAGGTCGGCCACCCGGACCAGGGTGTCGTCGTGGTCCGGGAAGATCGCCTCCTCCTTGGAACGGAAGTACCGGAAGAAGGTCCGCCGGGCCACCCCGGCCGCCGCCGCGATCTGGTCGACCGTGGTCTCCTCGTAGCCCTGCGAGGCGAACAGCTCCATGGCCGCGGTGGCCAGGTCCTGGCGCATCTGCTGGCGCTGCGCCGCCGCCCGGCGGCCGCCCGGGTTCCCGTCCTGGCCGGTCCCGGCCGGCCGGCCGTCGCGCGCCGGGGCGGATTGCTGCGGGGAGACTGACTGAACCCGATCCATGCCGGGAACGCTACACGTCCCCGGCGCCTGGCCCGCGGGCCTTCCCCGGCGCACCGGGGCGACCGGGCTGCCGGCCGCGGGTCTGGGCCAGTGCGCCGAGACCGCGCCCGGCGGCCGGCCGGCCCGCTCCGGGCGGAACGGCGGCCGGCCGGGCTGTCCCCCGTGGGACGCCGGGGTGGTCATCGGCGCGCGTGGTCGCGGAAGCCGCGGCCGGTCTTGCGGCCCAGGCAGCCGGCCGCCACCAGGTGCTCCAGCAGCGGCGCCGCCGCCAGGCCCGGCTCGCGGAACTCCTGGTGCAGCACCTGCTCGATGGTCAGCGAGACGTCCAGGCCGACCACGTCCAGCAGCTCGAACGGGCCCATCGGGTACCCGCAGCCGAGCTTCATCGCGGTGTCGATGTCGTCCACCGTCGCGTAGTGCTCCTGGAGCATCCGCACCGCGTCGTTCAGGTAGGGGAAGAGCAGCGCGTTGACGATGAAGCCGGCCCGGTCCCCGCACTCCACCGGGTGCTTGCGGACCGCGGCGCACAGCTCCAGCACGGTCGCGGTGACCTCCGGCGCGGTCAGCACCGTGGAGACCACCTCCACCAGCCGCATGGCCGGCGCCGGGTTGAAGAAGTGCATGCCGATGACGTCCTGCGGCCGGGTGGTCGCCGAGGCGCAGCTGATCACCGGCAGCGAGGAGGTGGTCGTGGCCAGCACCGCGCCCGGCTTGACGATCGCGTCCAGGGTGGTGAACAGCTCCCGCTTGACCGCCAGGTCCTCGGCCACCGCCTCGACCACCAGGTCCACCTCGGCCAGCTCCCCGTACTGCCCGACCGGCGTGACCAGGCCCAGGGCGGCGTCCCGCTGCTCCTCGCTCAGCCGGCCCTTGGCCACCGAGCGCTCCAGCGACTTCGCCAGCTGCGCCTTCGCCCGCTGCGCCTTCTCCAGGCTGCGCGCGGCCAGCAGCACCGGGTACCCGGCCTTGGCGAACACCTCGACGATGCCGGTGGCCATGGTGCCCGAGCCGCAGACGCCGACGCTGCGCACCTCCCGGCCGGCGGTCCCCGGCTCCGCCGGGCCGGTGACGGCGTCCACGGCCTTCGAGGAGCCGGGCGCCTCGTAGGTGTAGAAGCCGCGGCCGGTCTTGCGGCCCAGCAGCCCGGCCGCGACCAGCTGGCCGAGGATCGGCGCGGGCGCGTGCAGCCGGTCCTTCGACTGCTCGTACATCGCCTCCAGGACGGTCCGGGCGGTGTCCACGCCGATCAGGTCGAGCAGCGCCAGCGGGCCCATCGGCAGGCCGCAGCCGAGCCGCATCGCGGCGTCGATGTCCTCCCGGGTGGCGTACTTGGACTCGTACATCGCGGCGGCCTGGTTGAGGTAGGCGAAGAGCAGGCCGTTGACCACGAAGCCGGCCCGGTCGCCGGCCGCCACCGGCTCCTTGCCGAGGTCCCGGGCGAAGGCCGCGGCGTCCTCGGCCACCTGCGGGGCGGTGAGCACCGTGCGCACCACCTCGACCAGCTTCATGGTGTGCACCGGGTTGAAGAAGTGCAGGCCGAGCACCCGGTCCGGGCGGGCGGTGGCGGCGGCGATCCGGGTCACCGACAGCGCGGTGGTGCCGGTGGCCAGCACCGTCCCGGGCGGGCAGATCCGGTCCAGCTCGGCGAAGAGCTCCCGCTTCAGCTCCAGCCGCTCGGGGACCTCCTCGATCACCAGGTCCGCGTCGGCGGCGGCGTCCAGCGCGTGGCCGACGGCGATCCGGGCGAGCAGCCCGGTCCGCTCCTCGGCGGTGAGCCGCTCGCGGGCCACCGCGTGCGCGGTCGCCTCCTCGATCCGGGCCAGCGCCCGGGCGGCCGAGGCCCGGTCGGCCTCGATGCCGATCACCCGGCGGCCGCTCCTGGCGACCGCGACCGCGACGCCGGCGCCCATCGTGCCGAGGCCGACCACGGCCACCGTGGGGAAGGGACGCTCCATCTGTCCTGACTCCTTGTCATGGAAGGCCCGCGCGCGCTCCGGAGGGCGCGCCGCCGGAGGAGGGTCCGCGCGCGGGGGCGGGGGGATGACGGGTGCGGCCACCGCGCAGCCGCCGGTCCGCTCCGGCCATGCTGCGGGTGTGCCGTGGTACTCAGGCGCTCGAGTGGGGAAGCGGCTCTGAACAGCCTCTGAACTCGGAGGATCAGAGGAGGAGAAGCCCCGGTCGCGACCGCGGTCCGCGGTGGCCGGCCGGTGAACGAACGCACCGCCACGCGCCGCCCGCTCCGCGCGAGTCCCGCACGGCGGACGGCGCCCCCGTCGGTGCGGCTCCCGAAGCCCGACGGTGGTGCGTGCCGACACTGTAGCGAAGCTACTGGCTGGTAGGAAGGGGGTGGGGCGATGGAATCCCACCGCTCACGACGGGGCGATCACCCGTGCGGGTGAGGGGGTGGACGGACGTCCGTTCGGACCACCCGATAGGGGAGTTACGCGCCCCCGCGGGGCTGGGCAGCATGGGGACATGACCACTGGAGCCGTTGCCACGGACCGTCCCGAGCCCCCCGCCGCCGAGGGGGCCGGGCACGCCGACGACGGCGCCGCGCCGCCGCCCCGGGCCGACCGGGCCGAGCGCGGAGCACGGGCCCAGGAGGCGGTCGACCGGCTGCGCACCGCCGGGGTCGAGGCGGTCGCCGTCACCTGGGTGGACAACGCCGGCATCGCCCGGGTCAAGGCGGTACCGCTCGGCGGCCTGGTGCACGCCGCCCAGTGGGGCGTCGGCGCCGCCCCCTGCTTCGACGTCTTCCTCGCCGACGACACCATCGTCACCAGCCCGCTGATCGGCGGCCCCACCGGGGACCTGCGGCTCTACCCCGACGTCGCGCGGATCGTCCCGCTCGCCGCCCAGCCGGGCTGGGCCTGGGCGCCGGGGGACCGCTACACCCAGGGCGGCGCCCCGCACCCGGGCTGCCAGCGGCTCTTCGCCCGCCGGACGGTCGCGGCCTTCGCCGAGCGCGGGCTGACGCTGAAGGCCGGCATCGAGATCGAGTGGGTGGCCGCGCTGGCCGGCCCGCCCGAGGAGGCGCCCCGCTACCCGACGGCCGGCCCGGCCTACGGCATGCAGCGGCTCACCGAGCTCTCCGACTACCTGCGCGACGTGCTCCGCGCCCTCGGCGAGCAGGGCCTGACCGTGCTCCAGATCCACCCCGAGTACGCGGCCGGCCAGTTCGAGGTCTCGGTCGCCCCCGAGGGCCCGGTCGAGGCCGCCGACACCTCGGTGCTGATCCGGCACACCATCCGCGCCGTCTCCGCCCGGCACGGCCTGCGGGTCTCCTTCGCCCCGGCGGTCGAGGCCGGCGGCGTCGGCAACGGCGGCCATCTGCACCTCAGCCTCTGGCGGGACGGACACAACCTCGCCCACGGCGGACCGGGCCCGCACGGCCTCACCGCCGAGGCCGAGGGCTTCCTCGCCGGGGTGCTCGGCGCGCTGCCCGAACTGCTGGTGCTCGGCTGCTCCAGCCCGGCCGGCTACCTGCGGCTGGTCCCCTCGCACTGGGCCGGTGCCTACCAGTGCTGGGGCCTGGAGAACCGGGAGGCCGCGCTGCGCCTGGTCACCGGCTCCACCGGCGAGCGCGCCTCGACCGCCAATGCCGAGGTCAAGTGCTTCGACGCCACCGCCAACCCCTATCTGGCGGTCGGCGGGGTGCTCGCCGCCGGCCTCGCCGGGCTGGACCAACGGCTGGCGCTGCCGCCGGAGTTCACCGGGGACCCGGCGCAGGCCGCGCCCGGCGCCGTCCCCCGGCTGCCCACCGGCCCGGGCGAGGCGCTCGCGGCGTACCGCCGCTCCGCCCTGCTGCGCGAGGCGCTGGGCGAGCCGCTCTACGGGGCCGTGCTCGCCGTCCGGGAGGCCGAGAGCGAGCAGTACGCCGACGCGACCCCCGAGGAGCTGGCCGCCGCCACCCGCTGGCGGTACTGAGCGCTGTCCCCGCCGGACCTCCCCGCGCCGGCCGACCGCCACGGCCCGCTTCGGTGGGCCGCCACCGACCCCGCCCTGCACCGCGCCATGCGTCGCCGCTCGCCGGCTCGGTGCGCGCCGCCGAGCGGCCGGCCCCCCGCCGGGTCGCGGCGGACAACGCCCGCGGACTGTACGCGCTCTGACCGTCCGCCGCGCGGGCTTGGCGGCGATCCGCCACTGGCCGTTTCCGGCCGCCCCGGACTCCTGTTCCCCCGCCGGTCGCGCTGACTAGGGTGTGCCAACCGGCACGGTGGGTGTCCGCCGTCGTCCGATCGCCCCGCCCTGCCCGGCAGAGGCGGAGTCATATCCTCCGCGGATGGCCGACTTGTGACGATTAGATGACGACCTCTTGCGGATTGCCACACTTGTTCACTAGCGTCCCGATCATTCCAAATGCACCTGCCAACCGCAGCTGCTGCATGACGACTCGGGAGGGCCAACCCCTATGAGTGTTCCTCGGATCAGCCGGACCCGGTATGCGGCGGTGGGCCTCGTCCTCGCCACCGCCGGCGCCCTCGCGCTGCCGTCCGGCACCGCCGTCGCCGCCTCCGGGTCGGAGTCGACGACCGGTCCGCTGCTCAGCTACGTCGTCAACACCAAGGCCAACCACGGCCAGGTGCAGAAGGTCGAGAAGGCGATCACGGCCCTCGGCGGCACCGTGGTGTACTCCTACGAGCAGATCGGTGTGGTGATCGCGCGCTCCACCGACACCCAGTTCGCCGCCAAGCTGCGGAACGCCAAGGGTGTCGAGTCGGTCGGCGCCAGCCGCACCAAGGGCATCACCGCCTCCGAGGACCGTGTCGCCGAGGTCGCCGCCGCTCCGGCCGGTGCCTCCGCCGCGGGCGAGGAGCCCCTCTGGGCCAACCAGTGGGACATGCGCCAGATCGGCGTGGACAAGGCGCACAAGCTGTCCCTGGGCAGCAACAAGGTCACCGTCGGTGTGCTGGACTCCGGCATCGACGGCACCCACGAGGACCTCGCCGCCAACATCGACGCCTCGCAGTCGGTCTCCTGCATCGACGGCGGCAAGCCGAACACCGCCTGGGAGGCCTGGCAGCCCGGCGTCGACGGCGACCACGGCACCCACGTGGCCGGCACCATCGCCGCCGCCAAGAACGGCAAGGGCATCGAGGGCATCGCCCCGAACGTCAAGCTCGCCGCGGTGAAGGTCGTCGACGACGGCGGCTTCATCTACCCGGAGTACGCCATCTGCGGCTTCGTCTGGGCCGGTGAGCACAAGTTCAAGGTCACGAACAACAGCTACTTCGTCGACCCGTGGATGTTCAACTGCCAGAACGACGCCGACCAGGCGGCGATCACCACCGCCGTCCGCCGCGCCGTCGAGTTCTCGCAGCGCAAGGGCGTCCTGAACGTGGCCGCGGCGGGCAACGAGAACATCGACCTGGCCCACAAGACCAAGGACGTCGCCAGCCCGGACGACACCACCCCGGGCGAGCGCCCGATCACCCAGGACTGCCTGAACCTGCCGACCGAGCTGGACGGCGTCGTGGCGGTCTCCTCGGTGGGTGTCAACGGCGAGAAGTCGTACTACTCCAGCTACGGCAAGAACAAGGTCACGGTGGCCGCCCCCGGTGGCGACCGCCGCTACCAGATCCCGAACACCCCGGACCAGAACGGCCGCGTGCTGTCCACCATCCCGGGTGGCAAGTACGGCTACATGCAGGGCACCTCGATGGCCTCGCCGCACGCCGCCGGCGTGCTCGCCCTGCTCGCCAGCACCCACCCGTGGGCCAACGCGGACGAGCTGACCGAGCTGCTGACCAACCAGGCCGAGTCGCACGCCTGCCCGACCGCCCCGTACAACCCGGGCGGCGCCGGCGAGTGGTCCGCCACCTGTGAGGGCGGCGCGGACGACAACGGCTTCTACGGCGCCGGCATCATCAACGCCGAGAAGGCGGCCCAGTGGTGGCGGTGAGCCACGGCTGACCGGCTGACACCCTGAGTCACCGGGCCACCGGAACGGGGGCGGGACATCGAGTCCCGCCCCCGTTCCGCGTTCCCGGCGCCGCCGGCTCACTCGAAGTGGTGCTCCCAGACCGTCTCCACCGAGGGCTTGCCGTGCAGGTCCGGCACCTCCTGCAGCCAGGCCGGCCGCCCCGCCCTGCTCCGCGCCGCCCGCCGCCGCTCCGCCTCGCGCAACTGCTCCGGGGTGGAGAACCCCTCCGGCAGCCATTCGGCGGAGAGCACCGCCCGCGCCGCCAGGTGGTTCACATAGGCCCGGCGCAGCTCCCCGACCGAGCCGAACCCCGGCTCGTCGGCCAGCCAGGCGTCCGGCACCAGCGCCACCACGTCCTCCAGCAGCCCCACGGTGACCTGCGGCCCGAGCTCCTCGTCGGCCAGCCGGACGTCCGGGCGGTACCCGCCGAGGGCGTGGGCGCTGAGGTCGTAGCGCTTGCCGACCGACCCCTCGGCGGCGGACCAGCGGTGGTGGAAGACCAGCGCGGCGCCGTTGTCGATCAGCCACAGCCGCCGGTGCCAGACCATGAGATTGGGGTTGTGCACCGTCCGGTCGACGTTCCCGGTCAGCGCGTCCAGCCAGATCACCCGGCCGGCCTCGACCGGGTCGACCTCGATCAGACCGGGCCGGAAGTCGCGGGCGCCGGGCAGCAGGTCCATGCCGAGGTTGAGCCCGCGGCTGCCCCGCAGGATGTCCTGGATCTCCGGGTCCGGCTCGCCGTCGGCGACCGCCGGGTCGAAGTCGACCAGCCGCAGCTCGGGCACCGGCAGGCCGAGCCGGCGCGCCAGCTCGCCGACGATCACCTCCGCCACCAGCGCCTTGCGGCCCTGGGCCGAGCCGAGGAACTTCACCACGTAGGTGCCCAGGTCGTCGGTCTCCACCACGCCGGGGACGGAACCGCCGGCCCGCAGCGGGTCGACGTAGCGCACTGCTGTCACCTGTTCGAGCACATCCGCCACCCTAACCCCCGCCGCTCCGGCGGGGAGGGCGCCGCCCGCCGTTCGCGGTGCGCTGTGATTGGCTTGCCGGTACCACCCGGGACGACCGCCCGGCGCCGGACGACCGTACAAGGAGAGCACGACCATGGGACAGGTGCAGGCCACCACCGAGCGGGTCTACGACGCGGCCCCCGAGCGGGTGTACGAGGCCCTGGCCGACTACCAGGTGACCCGCCCCAAGCTGCTGCCCGAGCAGTACAGCGAGTACGAGGTCCGGGTCGGCGGCACCGGCGCCGGCACCCAGGTGCACTGGAAGCTCCAGGCCACCGAGAAGCGGATCCGCGACTGCCTGTTCACCGTCTCGGCGCCCCGGCCGGACCAGCTGGTGGAGAAGGACGCCAACTCCAGCATGGTGATCACCTGGACCGTCGCGGCGGCCGGCGAGGGCCGCACCAAGGTCACCGTCACGGCCACCTGGCAGGGCGCGACCGGCATCGGCGGCTTCTTCGAGCGGACCTTCGCGCCCAAGGGCCTGAACCGGATCCACGACCAGGTGCTGAACAACCTGGCCGCCGAGGTCCGTTGAGGTCCACCGGGGTTCGGTGAGTTCCGGCCTTCCGGACCTCACCCTCAACTCGTCCAGGAATTCGACGAGTTCGTCCACCCGTACGAGCCGCGCGCCGTACGGGTGGACGCCCCGCCACCTGCGGGTGACGACGCGCCCGGGCGCCCGGCGGCCACCCTAGGCTCGCCGCCGTGCATATGACGATCCTTCACATCTCGCAGCCCGTCGACGGCGGAGTGGCCCGCGTCGTGGTCGACCTGGTCCGCGGCCAGCGCGAGGCCGGCCACCGGGTGCTGGTGGCCTGTCCGCGCGGCGGCCGGCTCGCCGACGAGGCCGCCGCCGTCGGCGCGCTGGTCCAGGACTGGCCGGCCCGGCGCTCGCCCGGCCCCGCCACCGCCGCCGAGGCCTGGCGGCTGCGCCGGATCGTCCGGGCCGCCGGGCCCGACATGCTCCACCTGCACAGCGCCAAGGCCGGCCTGGCCGGCCGGCTGGCCGTGCGCGGCGCGGTGCCGACCGTCTTCCAGCCGCACGCCTGGTCCTTCGCCGCGGTGGATGGCGCCCTCGCCGCCGCCACCCGGCACTGGGAGCGCTACGCGACCCGCTGGGCGCACCGGCTGCTCTGCGTCTCCGTCCAGGAGCGGACCGACGGCGTCGCGGCCGGCCTGCACGCCGACTGGGCGGTGGTGCCCAACGGCGTGGACGTGCGCCACTACGCGCCCGCCGACCGCCGGGCCGCCCGGATCGCGCTCGGCCTGGACCCGGCCGCGCCGCTCGCGGTCTGCCTGGGCCGGCTCTGCCGCCAGAAGGGGCAGGACGTGCTGCTCACCGCCTGGCCCGAGGTGCGCCGCCGGGTGCCGGGGGCCCGGCTGGCGCTGGTCGGCGGCGGTCCGGAGGAGACCCGGCTGGCCGCCATGGTCCGGGAGGGCGCCGAGCCGTCCCGGGTGCGGCTGGTCGGGGACGTCACGGACCCGCGGCCCTGGCTGGCCGCGGCCGACCTGGTGGTGCTGCCCTCGCGCTGGGAGGGCATGGCGCTGGCCCCGCTGGAGGCGATGGCCTGCGGCCGGCCGGTGCTGCTGAGCGACGTGCCCGGGGCCCGTGAGTGCCTGCCGCCGTCCGAACACGCGAGCGCCCTGGTGCCGCCGGAGGACGTGTCCGCGCTCATCACCCGAATGGCGGAAGCGCTGTCCGATCCGATCGAGTGCGAGCGGCGCGGCGCCCGGCTGCGCGAGCACGCCGCGGCCCGCCATGACGTTCGATCGGTGGTCGAACAGGTCGACGCGCTCTACCGGGACCTGCTGGGTGCCGGCCCGGCGCCCGGGCGGCGCCGCGCCCGTGTCCCGCAGCGGATCTGATCGTTTCACATGCCGTGAATGCCCCGCCGCCTAGGCGCTGCCGTATTCGCACCCTCCACCGGTTGTGGACGAGGGGCCAAATCAGAAATACCTATTAATGGGCGGCTGGAATGAAACGGCTGGTCAATTTCCAGCATTCAACCCTGTTTTCGGTAACGTCTGATTTTGCCTGCTTCGTTTCGATTGTACGCCGGGAATTCGCGAGAAAACCGAAAGTCGCCAGCGGTAGCAGGTGCTGTCAGGACCGCACTCACCGGGCCGGGACGGCCGCCCCGGGCCACCCGGTGCCGGACCGCCGTCACCCCGGGCACACAGCAGGGGAGTTCGTCCGCCGATGACCATTGACCACGACAGCGTGCCCCGGCCCGGCCAGTCCCTGTCCGGCCCCCGCCGACCCGCCACCACCGGGCTGCTCGACCGCCCGACGCGCTCCGCGCAGACCCGCAGCGCCCCGCCGGCCCGCCGGCACCGCCGCCCGGTCCGCGCCCGGCTCGCGCTCCCCGTCGCCCTGGTCGCCGTCGACGCGCTCGCCCTGTGCACCGCCACCGGCACCGCCAACCGCGCCCTCGACCCCGCCGTCCGGATCGCGCCGCTGCTCGGCGTCGCCGCCCTGCTGCCCCTGCTCATCCTGCTCAACCTGGCCGGCGGCCTCTACCGCACCCGGCTCACCCTCTCGGTGCTCGACGAACTGCCCGCGCTCACCGCGCGGGCCCTCGTCGCCGCCGCCTTCGCCATCAGCCTGGCCGGCTGCCTGGAGGACCACTGGCCCGACTCCGGCCCCGCCACCCCGGCCCGGCTCACCGTCCTGCTCGGCACCCAGCTGGTGCTCGCCGTCTGCGGCCGCGCCGTCCTCTACCACCTGGTCCGCCGGATCCGCCGCAGCCGCCCCAGCCCCGTCCTGGTGCTCGGCGCCGGCCGGCTCGGCCGCCGGGTCGCCGCCGCCCTCAGCGAGCGCGGCGAGTACGGGATGCGCCCGGTCGGCTTCCTGGACGCCGACCCGCCGCTGCTCGCCGGCGACACCGACCTCCCGGTGCTCGGCGGCCGCGAGGCCCTGGAGCGCGAGGTCCGCCGCCACCACGTCCACCACGTGGTCGCCACCGCCGGCGCCGCCGACGAGGCCGAGACCGCCGCCACCCTGCGCGACGCCGCCCGGCTCGGCTGCCAGGTCTGGCTGGTCCCCGCGCTGCGGGAGTACGGCTCGCTCGCCGCCGGACGGCTGGCCGGCGCCGACCACCTCTGGGGCTTCCCCTGCCTGCGGGTCGGCCGCGCCGCGATGCGCCGCCCCGGCTGGGCCGGCAAGCGGACCCTGGACGTCACCGCCGCCGCGATCGGCCTGCTGCTGCTCGCGCCCGTCCTCGCCCTGTGCGCCCTCGCCGTCCGCTTCGACACCGGCCCCGGCGTCCTCTTCCGCCAGCAGCGCACCGGCCTCGACGGCCGGGTCTTCACCGTCTTCAAGTTCCGCACCCTGCGGCCGAGCAACGAGCACGAGTCGGCCACCCGCTGGAACATCTCGCAGGACCACCGGATGGGCGCCGTCGGCCGGCTGATGCGCCGCAGCTCCCTCGACGAGCTCCCGCAGCTGTGGAACGTGCTGCGCGGCGACATGAGCCTGGTCGGCCCGCGCCCCGAACGCCCCTACTTCGTCATGCGGTTCAGCCAGGCCTACCCCGAGTACGCGGACCGCCACCGCGTCCCGGTCGGCCTCACCGGCCTCGCCCAGGTCAACGGCCTGCGCGGGGACACCTCGATCGAGGACCGGGCCCGCTTCGACAACCGCTACATCGAGAGCTGGAGCCTCTGGCAGGACGTCAAGATCCTGTGCCGCACCGCGGCCCTCATGCTCCACCCGGACGGGAGCTGATCAACGCCGTGGCCCTGACCCTCGCCGCACCCCCGCGCCCCGCCGCGCTGTTACGGCGCGCGGGGGGCGTCGTCCACCGCCGCCCCAGCCTGCTGGCCGCCGCCACCGTGCTGCTGGTCTGCGTCCCCACCGGGGAGAAGGACGTCGCCGCCGCCGTCCACGTCACCGCCGCCGACCTCGCCTCGCTCGCCCTGGTCGCGCTCACCGCCGTGAACCTGCTGCGCGGCCGCACGCCCGCGATCGGGCGCGCCGACGCCGTCCGGTTCGGCGTGATCGTGCTCGCCGCCGCCGTCGCCACCGTCGGCTCGATCGACCCGGCGACCAGCCTCACCGGCTTCGTCCGGCTCACCCAGGTCTTCGTGCTCGTCCCGGCCGCCGTGCTGTGCGCCCTGCGCGACCGCACCGACCAGCGGCTCGTCCTCGGCTCCTTCGTGCTCGCCGCCCTGATCCAGGGCGTGGTCGGCGCCCACCAGTTCCTCACCGGCACCGGCGCCTCCTACACCGGCCGCCCGATCCGCGCCGTCGGCACCTTCGGCGCCCTCGACATCATGGCGATGTCCACCGTCGTCAGCTACGGCCTGCTCGCCGCCCTGGCGCTGGGCGTCTCCCTTCGCGAGCCGACGGGCCAGGAGCGTCCGGAGGCGAGCGAAGACGACACCGAGCGGGGGCCGGACGGCAATGCCCGGGTGCGGCGGGCCCTGTTCGCCGCGGCGGCCTTCCTCGCCTTCCCGCTCGCCGTCTCCTTCAGCCGCGGCAGCTGGATCGCCACCGCCGCGGCCGCCACCGTCCTGCTGCTGCGCGCCGACGCCCGGCTCGCCGTCCGCTGCGCCGTCCTCGGCACGGCCGCCGCCGTGGTGCTGGTCGGCGGGTTCGGCCTCGGCGGCTCCGGCGTCACCGCCCGGCTCAGCTCGATCGGCTCCGTCTCCGAGGCCCCCGACCAGTCGGTCTCCGACCGCTACGACCTGTGGGCCACCGCCGGGCGGATCTGGCAGGACCACCCCGTCTCCGGCGCCGGCCCCAAGGCCTTCCAGCAACTGCGCGACAGCCACGCCCCGTTGCGGCTCTCCTCCGGCAGCGACGCCGCCGACGCCACCATCGGCTTCCAGCGCGAACCGCTGCTCTCCCCGCACAACATGTACTTCCTGGTGCTCAGCGAGCAGGGTCTCCTCGGCATCGCCGCCTACGGCCTGCTCTTCCTCGGCCTGCTCCTCGGCTGCCTGCGCACCGCCCGCGGCCCCGGCCTCGCCGCCCTCGCCCTGCTCACCTGGGTCCT
Organism: Kitasatospora sp. NPDC097605; assembly: GCF_040302725.1. NCBI lineage: Bacteria > Bacillati > Actinomycetota > Actinomycetes > Kitasatosporales > Streptomycetaceae > Kitasatospora > Kitasatospora sp. NPDC097605. The sequence continues at coordinate 109,967 of NZ_JBEOSF010000019.1, forward strand.
GGTCGACTTCCTCTACGCCGACATCGGCGGCGCCACCACCGTGCTGACCTCGATCATCCTCGGCCTCGCCGCCCACACGGCCCGCCCGCACCCGGCCCGCCCCGGAGGCGAGCGGGCGACAATCGGAGCGGGCGCATGAAGACCGACCGGCCCACCGCGCCCGGTACCCCCGCGCTGCCCGCCCCCCGGCAGGCGCCGGCCGCCGCCGGCCCGCGCCGCGGCTTCCTCGCCAGGGCCTTCGGCGTCACCGCCGTCCTCAGCGCCGCCGGCTCCGCCCTCGGCCTGCTCCGCGACCTGCTGCTTGCCCGCTACTTCGGCGCCAACCAGGGCACCGACGCCTTCCTGGTCGCCTGGACGGTTCCCGAGACCGCCGCACCGCTGCTCATCGAGGACGCCATGTCCTTCCTCATGGTGCCCGCCTTCGCGCTCGCCCTGGTGCTCCGCGAGGAACGCCCCGACGGCCCCGACCCGGTCCGCCAGCTCGTCCGCGCCACCCTGCCCTGGCTGCTGCTCGCCCTCTCCACCCTCTCCCTGGGCGCCGCGCTCGGCGCCCCCCGGCTGGTCGAGCTGCTCGCCCCCGGCCTGGCCAACCCCCAGCTCGCCGTCACCTGCACCCGGATCACCGCGATCACCGTGCTGCCGTTCGGCGTGGCCGGCTACCTCGCCGCCGCCCTGCGCGCCCACCACCGGTTCACCGCCCCGGCCGGCATCTACGTCGCCTACAACCTCGGCATTCTCGGCGTGCTGCTCACCTGCCACGCGCTCTGGGGCGTGCGCGCCGCCGCGATCGGCGTGGCCTTCGGCAGCCTGCTGATGGCCGGCCTGCTGATCGGCCCGTTCCTGCGCCGGCTGCGGGCCGGCACCGGCCGCCCCGCCCGCGGCCGCCGCTCCCGCAACGCCCTGGTGCTGATCCCGCTCGCCCTGCTGCCGGTCGGCGTGTTCACCCTGACCCGCCAGGCCCAGGTCTTCATCGAGCGGTTCCTCGGCTCGGCGCTGCCGCCCGGCACCATCTCGCACCTCAACTACGCGGCCAAGGTCTCCCAACTGGCCATGACGGCCGGGATCCTGATCTGCACCGTGACCTTCCCGCTGGTCGCCCGGGCGCTCGCCGCCGGGGACGTCACCGCCGCCCGCGACCGGGTGGAGAAGGACCTCGGCCAGGCGGCGGCCGTCGTCCTGCTCGGCACCGCCTTCCTGATGGCCTGCGCCCCCTCGGTGGTCGAGCTGCTCTTCGAACGCGGCGCCTTCGGCCCCCGGGACACCGCCGCCACCGCCGCCGTCATCCGGGTCTACAGCTTCGGGCTGCTCGCCCAGGCGCTGACCGGGGTGATGATCCGCCCCTACTTCTCGCTGCGCCCGGTGGTCCGCCGGGCCGGCGACCCCAGCCCCGAGGACGGCGGGCGCCGGCTGCTCGACTGGTACCCGGCCGCCGCCATGGCGTTCGGCCTGGTCGTCACCGTCGCCGTCGGCGTGCTCGCCACCCCCCGGTTCGGTGCCCTCGGCCTGGCCGCCGGCAACGCGGCCGGCATCACCGCCACCGCGGCGCTGCTGCTGCACGGTCTGGTGCTGCGCGGCATCCCGCTGCGGCTGCGGCGGGTCCTCGGCGGCCACGCCCGGCTGCTGGCCACGGCCGCCGGCGCCGCCGCGCTCGGCACGCCCGCCGCCGGCCTCGCCGCCGATCCCCTGCTCTCCACCGCGCTCGGCGGTCTGACCGTCGCGCTGGCCTTCGCCGCCCTGGGCACCGGCCTCGGCGCCCGCGAGGTGCGCGGCCCGGTCCGGGCCGCCCTCCGGGTCCTGGGACCGGTTCCAGGACCGTCTCCTGTCGCCGATGAAGGGAAGCCTCCCCATGGATGCTGAACGGGGATCAGTCCGGTCGGTCCCGTCGGGTGTGCGCCGCCCAGCCGCACCGGCGGCCGGCGGCCCGCGCACCGACCTGCCGCGCACCGACCCGCCACGGACCGACACACCGCGCGCCGGCACCCGCAGACCACCGGCGCAGCTGCCCAGAAGCCGGCGGCCGCTGCCCGAGGCGCCGGTCGCCGACACCACCTCGCCGTGGATCCTGATGTACCACTCGGTGGCGGTCGAGAAGGAGGACCCGTACCAGCTGACCGTCAGCCCCGAGCGGTTCGCCGAGCAGATCGCCTGGCTGCACCGGCGTGGACGGCGCGGGGTCTCGGTGCGGGAGCTGATGCGGGCCCGGGCGGCCGGGCGGGCCGACAAGCTGGTCGGCCTGACCTTCGACGACGGCTACGCCGACTTCGCCCGCCATGCCGTACCGATTCTCCAGGCGTACGGCTTCACCGCCACCGCGTACGTGGTCGCCGACCTGCTCGGCCGTGCCAACGACTGGGACAGCGAGGGGCCCCGGAAGACGCTGCTCACCGTCCAGGAGGTCACCGACCTCGCCGCTGCCGGCTGGGAGATCGGCTCGCACGGCCTCGGCCACCAGGCGCTGGCCGGCCTGCCCGCCGAGGTGCTCGCCGCCCAGACCCGGGAGAGCCGGCGGGTCCTGGAGGAGGTGGTCGGCGGCCCGGTCACCGGCTTCTGCTACCCGTACGGCGCGGTCGACCTGGCCGCCACCCACGCCGTCCGGGACGCCGGCTACGACTACGCCGTCGCGATCGCGCACTCCCCGCTCACCGGCCAGTACGCCCTGCCGCGCTGCTACGTCGGCGACCGCGACGGGGCCTGGCGCCTGCGCGCCAAGCGCGGCCGCCACCGCCTGCGCGACTGGGCGATGAAGGGGCGCGACCAGTGAAGGTCCTGCACATCGTCACCGGCCTCGCCTCCGGGGGAGCGGAGCGCCAGCTCCAGCTGCTGCTCCGCCACCTGCCGGCCCACCAGCACTGCGAGGTGCTCGCGCTGACCAACCCCGGGGCGGTGGCCGACGGGCTGCGCGCCGAGGGCGTCACCGTCCACCACCTCGGCATGCGCGGCAACCGGGACGTCGGCGCGCTGCCCCGGCTGGCCCGCCAGGTCCGGGCCGGACGCTACGACCTGGTGCACACCCACCTCTACCGCGCCGGGCTCTACGGCCGGCTGGCCGCCCGGCTGGCCGGGGTACGGGCGGTCGTCGCCACCGAGCACTCGCTGCACACCGGGGTGATCGAGGGCCGCCCGGTCACCCGCGGCGTCAAGGGCCTCTACCTGGCCGCCGAACGCCTCGGCACCACCACCGTCGCGGTCTCCCGGCAGGTCGCCCGGACGCTGCACGCCTGGGGCGTCCCGCCGGCCCGGGTGGAGCTGATCCCGAACGGCATCGACGCCGCCCGCTACCGGCTCCCGCCCGCCGACCGGGCCGCCACCCGGGCCCGGGTGCGCGCCGAGCTCGGCCTGCCGCCGGAGAGCCGGGTGATCGGCGGGATCGGCCGGCTGGTCCCGGGCAAGCGCTTCCACGTCCTGCTGGAGGCGCTGGCCGGGCTGGACGGCGCGGCCCGGCTGGTGCTGGTCGGCGAGGGCCCCGAGCGGCCCGCCCTGGAACGGCTGGCCGCCGGCCTCGGGGTCCGCGACCGCCTGGTGCTCACCGGCGAGCGCGACGACGTGCCCGACCTGCTCACCGCCCTGGACGCGCTGGCCGCCCCCTCCACCGAGGAGACCTTCGGCCTCGGCGTGCTGGAGGGGCTCGCGGCCGGCCTGCCGGTGCGCCACAGCGCCTGTCCGGCACTGGACGAACTGCCGCCCGGCGCCGCCCCGCAGGCCCGCCGGATCCCCTCCGAGGCCGCCGCCTACACGGCCGCGCTGCGCGAGCTGTGCGGACCGCGCGACCTGGGCCGCCCCGACGACCACCGCCCCGACCCGCTGCCCCGGCCCGCCGCGGTCGGCCACTACGACATCGTCCGGGTGGCCGCCGACCTCGGCGCCCTCTACGACCGGCTGGCCCGGGCTTGAGGCGGCGGCACCACCCCCACCGCCGCCGGGCCGCCGGCCGGGCGGCCCCGATAGCCAAGGAGTCCCCATGACCGAACCGCGCCGAAGTGCCCGCCGGCTGGTCAGCCGCTGGTGGCCGGTGGTCCTCGCGGTGCCGCTGGGCGCCGTCGCCGGCGCCGGGTACGCCGTCGTCGCCAACCCCTCGTACGCCGCCGACTCCTATGTGATCGTGGTGCCCGAGACCCAGGGCGAGGCCGTCACCGCGGTCAGCTTCGCCCAGGCGTACGGCCGGCTGGCCGGCCGGCCGCAGGTGCTCGCGGCGGCCGCCGCGGAGACCGGGCACAGCCTGGGCGAGCTGGAGACCCTGGTGCACGGCACCACCTCGCCGGACGCCCCGGTGATCGAGATCACCGGCACCGGTCCCGACCGGCAGGAGGCCGTCCGGGCGGCGGACGCGGTGGCCCGCTCGCTGGTCGCCTTCGCGAACACCAGCAGCCGGGAGACCGGCGTCCGGCTGGTCCCGCTGGCCGCCGCCGCGGAGCCCGCCAAGCCGACCACGCCCTCCGGCCGGCTGGACGTCGCGGTCGGCGGCGCGGCCGGCGTGCTGATCGGCGCGCTGGTGATGATGACCCGCCGCCGGAACGCCGCGCCCGCCGGACCCGACGCGCCCGTCACGCCCGACGGATCCGCCGACGGGCAGGCGCCCGCCGCGACCACCCCGCGCCCGCGCGCAGCCGAGCCCGAGCCCGCCGCCGAGAGCGCCGAGCCCGTCGCCGAGAGCGCCGAGCCCGGGCCCGTCGCCGAAGCCGGGCCCGAGCCGGTGAAGGCCGCGGCGGCCGCCGGGGGCGGACGATGAGCACCGGGGCCGCCACCTCCACCGCCGGTCTCCCCGCGCAGGCCCGCGCCCCGCGCTGGACCGCCGAGCTGCGCCGCGAGGACGACGCCCTCGACACCCTGGCCGAGGAGTGGGACGACCTGGTCGCCCGCTGCCGGACGGCCACCTTCTTCCAGTCCGCCGCCTGGCAGCGCTCCTGGTGGCGCCAGTACGGCACCCCCGGCGCGCTGCTGGTGGTGCTGGTGCGCCGGGACGGCCGGCTGGTCGGCGCGGGCGCGTTCCGCCGGCGCGGCGGCCCGCTCGGCGGTCTGACCGGCCTCGGCGCCGGGCTGATCGACTTCACCGACGTCCTGCTCGACGACGACTGCGCCGACCGCGCCGCCGAGGAGTTCGCCGCCGCGCTGCCGCTCACCCGTCCCTGGCACAGCCTGGAGCTGCGCGAGGTCCGCCCGGAGGCCGCCGTCCAGCGGGTCTTCGAGCAGTGGCGCGGCCGGCGCCGCCGGTTCACCGACTCGCTCTGCCAGTACCTGCCGGCCGCGCCGATGGACCAGCTGCTCAAGCGGGTGCCGGGCAGGACCGCCCAGCGCAGCCGGGTCAAGCTGCGCAAGATCGCCGAATCGGGCGTGGAGGTGCGCACGACGAGCCCGGAGGACGTGCCGGAGGCGCTGGACGGGCTGCTGCGGCTGCACTTCCTGCAGTGGCGGGAGCGCGGCGTCACGCCGGAGCACCGCAGCGAGCGGTTCCGCCGGCACCTCGCCGAGTCCACCGCCGGGCTGGTGGCCACCGGCCGTGCGGCCGTCCACCAGTTCTGGCTGGACGGCGAGCTGGTGGCGGTCGACCTGGTGCTGCTCTGCCCGTCCTTCAGCGGCCTCTACCTGTACGGCGCGCATCCGGGGCTGCGGGAGCGGCTGGACATCGCGGGCCTGCTGTTCGGCGCGGCGCTGGACGAGACGCTGGGCGCCGGCATCCCGGTGATAAGCCTGCTGCGCGGCCAGGAGCCGTACAAGCAGCGCTGGCGTCCGGACCGGCTGTCCAACCAGCGGCTGCTGTTCGGCCCGCGCGGCGCGGCCCCGGTGGCCGCCGCCCGGAGCGGCGCGGTGCGCGGCCGGCGGGCGGCGGTCCACCTGCTGAGCACCCGCGCGCCGCGGCTGAAGGAGGCGCTGGCCGCCCGCCGCCGCGGCTGACCGCACGCGTCCCCGGCGGCCGTCCCGCTACCGCGATCCGGACGGCGCCGGGGCGGCGGGGGCGGTCGGGGCCGCCGGCGCGGGCGGCCCGGGCGGTGCGGGTGGCGCGGTCGGGGCCGGGGCGCCTGTGGAGCCGGTCATCAGCTGCCGGAACCGGGCGCTGGAGCGCGGGTTGCGGTCGCACTGCCAGAAGCCGTGCGGACAGTAGTCGGTGACGGTCTGGTACGCGGTGTCGTGGGTGCGGATCCACTCCACCATCCGCTGCACGAACTCCGGGTTGTCCCCGTTGCGGAACAGCCCCCACTCCGGGTACGAGACCTGCTTGCCGCGCTTGGCCGCGAACTCGACCTGGTCCTGCAGCCCGTACGGCTCGCGCACGTAGTCGTCGAAGGTGCCGCCGGCGGGCTGGTCGTAGTTGTCCATGCCGATGATGTCGACCACGTCGTCGCCCGGGTAGCACTTGGTCCACGGGATCGCGTCCAGCCCCCGGTTGGGCGCGAAGTCGAAGCGGAAGCGCTGCCCGGGCACGGAGCGCATCACCGTGACGATCCGCCGCCAGTAGGTCTTCCAGGCGGCCGGGTCGGGCTTGCAGCGGTGGGTGTAGGTGACGCCGTTCATCTCCCAGCCGAGGGTGAGCACGGTGTCCGCGCCGCCGAGGGCGACCAGCCGGCGGGCCAGCTTCAAGAAGTGCCGGTCGAAGTCGCCGCGGGCGCCCTGGGCGAGCAGCTGGGCCACCTCGCCGTCCGGCACGTTCGCCTCGTTCGGCACCAGCATCGGCACGCCGAGCACCAGCATCCGGGACGGGTCGGCCTGCCGCCACTGCGACCACATGGCGAGCACCATCGGCTCGCCCTCGATGTCTGCCCAGCCGTTGCCCGCCAGATAGGTGTGCCCGACCTGGAGGTTGGCGTCGCCCAGCCACTGCGCGTACCGGCCGATCTGCGGGATGTAGGTGTCCCAGGAGCCGACGAAGGCCCCGAACGGCGGCTCGTGCGACGGACGCTGGACGCTCGGGCGGGGGGCCGCGCCGTGCGGGGCGATCGCGTCGGAGGAGAGGGCGTGCCGCTCGGTCTGGCCCAGCGGCGTCCCGGCGGGGACGCTGGCGGTGGTGAGCAGCAGCAGGGTGGCGGCGGCCAGCGCCAGGCGGCCGAATCGCATGGTGTCTCCTCGGGCGGCGCCCCCGGACGGTGCCACGGGCTGGGCGGAGCAGGGCTGGGCGGAGCGGGAGGGACACGCAGCGTGGCGGCCCACTCGCCGACAGTAGGGCCGACCGCGCGGGGAAATGCCGAATGTCACCCGAAAGTGGGCGATATTAGAACGCCGTCCGGCGTGTGCCGTGTATCACCTCGGTAACAGTCCTGACGGGCCTGGGAGCCCTACCGCGGCGCCCGGTCCCGGGGCCCTCCGGGCCGGTGCGGGCCCCGACGGCGCAGGTCGCCGGGCGGGCGCGGAGCGGGCGCCGGGAACCGGCGGACGGGGCTCGGCCGTTCGGCCGTACGGGAAAGCCCGGCTGACTCGCGCGGGCGGCGAAAGGTACGCTCCGCCCGTGTCCTGGAAGTCGCGTGCCCTCAGCCCCCGATCGATCCTCCCTGCCCTGGCGGTGCTGCTGGTCCTTGTGGCGGGCGCCGCCGCGCACGCCAACAAGCCGGTCCCGTTCGGCGACCGGGTGGCCGCGAAGGGCGCCGTGGACGCGAGCGCGGACCCCACGGCCTCCCTGGACGCGGCCGACCTGGACCTGCGGGTGGGCCCGGGCCTGGAGGCGTACCACCGGGCCACCGGCGAGCACGCCTGGTCCTACCAGCGCGAGGGCGCCACCGCGCTCCACCTGGAGATGGCCGGGGAGAGCGCCGTGGTGGTCTGGGACGACGGCCTGGTCACCTCGGTGCGGCCCGGCGACCAGCAGGTGCGCTGGCACCGCGCGGTGCCCGGCCTGGCCGACTGGCTGCGCGGCGCGGGGGAGCCCGGCGCCGACAAGCGCACCGAGGAGCAGCGCAAGCAGCTGGCCACCGAGCGGGCCGCCGCCTCGCTGTACACCGTCCGGGAGTCCGCGCCCTGGGTGGCGGTGGTCACACCGGAGCTGACGATGGGTTTCCGGGACGCCGACGGCGACCTGCGCTACAACTCCAAGCCGGCCGGCAACTGCGTCTACGACCCGGAGCGCACGGTCGCCACCGACTACGCGGTGCTGGTGCCGCGCAGTTGCGCCAACAGCAGCGGGCAGCAGGTCTCCGGGGGGATCTCCGGCTACCGGCTGGACAGCACCGGCTGGCAGCTCAACGCCGGCCCGGGGGTGTCGATGAAGGCGCTGGACGGGCGACGGGTGCTGATCTCGGACGGGCCGATCGTCGCGCCCAAGGTCTTCGACACCTGGGCGGCGGCGCCGGAGGCGGCCTGCGGCAGCGCGGCCGAGCCGTTCGCCGCGGTGCGCCCGGCCGGCTGCGCCGGCGACGGCACGCGCGAGCAGTAGGGCGTGGGCGGTACCCCGGTCGGGTAATTCAGCGGTGTCGCTCGCGCGGGCCGGTAGACTTGCCGCCATGGCTGATTTCTCCGGGGTGTGACGGGCGAGCGGCGCCGCCCCACGCGGTCCGCAGAGCCCCCGTCGACGACCCCTTTCCCGTCCACGGGCCCGGACCGCGTCCGGTCGCCCGCCCACGTCCCAGGAGTAGTACCCAGCCATGATTTCCGCCAACGGCCTCGAACTGCGCGCCGGCGCCCGGATCCTGATCGAGTCCGCGAGCTTCAAGGTCGCCCCCGGTGACCGGATCGGCCTGGTCGGGCGCAACGGCGCCGGGAAGACCACGCTCACCAAGGTGCTGGCCGGCGAGGGCATCCCGGCCGCCGGCACGGTGACCCGTTCCGGCGAGGTCGGCTACCTGCCGCAGGACCCGCGCACCGGTGACCTCGACGTGCTCGCCAAGGACCGCATCCTCTCCGCCCGCGGCCTGGACAGCGTGCTGCGCAAGATGCGCGAGAACGAGGAGCGGATGGCGAACGGCAAGGGCGCCACCCGCGACAACGCGATGAAGAAGTACGCCCGCCTGGAGACCGAGTTCCTCACCAAGGGCGGCTACGCAGCCGAGGCCGAGGCCGCCACCATCGCCGCCGCGCTGGGCCTGCCGGACCGCATCCTCAACCAGCAGCTGCACACCCTGTCCGGTGGTCAGCGCCGCCGCGTCGAGCTGGCCCGGATCCTGTTCTCCGACTCCGACGTGCTGCTGCTCGACGAGCCGACCAACCACCTCGACGCCGACTCGATCGCCTGGCTGCGGGACTTCCTGAAGACCTACAAGGGCGGCTTCATCGTCATCTCGCACGACGTCGACCTGGTCGAGACGGTCGTCAACAAGGTCTTCTACCTGGACGCCAACCGCTCCGCCATCGACGTCTACAACATGGGCTGGAAGCAGTACCAGCAGCAGCGCGAGGACGACGAGAAGCGCCGCAAGCGCGAGCGGGCCAACGCCGAGAAGAAGGCCGCCACGCTGAACGCGCAGGCGGACAAGATGCGCGCCAAGGCGACCAAGACGGTGGCCGCGCAGAACATGGCCCGCCGGGCGGAGAAGCTGCTGGCCGGCCTGGAGACGGTGCGGGCCAACGACAAGGTCGCCAAGCTGCGCTTCCCGGACCCGGCCCCGTGCGGCAAGACCCCGCTGACCGCCAGTGACCTGTCCAAGTCCTACGGCTCGCTGGAGATCTTCGCCGGCGTCGACCTGGCGATCGACCGCGGCTCGCGGGTCGTGGTGCTGGGCCTCAACGGCGCGGGCAAGACCACCCTGCTGCGGATGCTGGCCGGGGTGGAGCAGCCGGACACCGGCGAGGTGATCCCGGGCCACGGCCTGAAGATCGGCTACTACGCCCAGGAGCACGAGACCCTGGACGCGGAGCGCACGGTCCTGGAGAACATGCGCTCGGCGGCGCCGGACATGGACCTGGTCCAGGTCCGCAAGATCCTCGGCTCCTTCCTGTTCTCCGGGGACGACGTCGACAAGCCGGCCGGGGTGCTCTCCGGCGGCGAGAAGACCCGGCTCGCGCTGGCCACCCTGGTGGTCTCCAGCGCCAATGTGCTGCTGCTCGACGAGCCGACCAACAACCTGGACCCGGCCAGCCGCGAGGAGATCCTCGGCGCGCTGCACGAGTTCTCCGGCGCGGTCGTGCTGGTCACCCACGACGAGGGCGCGGTCGACGCGCTCCAGCCGGAGCGGATCATCCTGCTGCCTGACGGCGTCGAGGACCTCTGGAGCCCGGCCTACGCCGACCTGGTCACGCTGGCCTGATCCCTTGGCGTCAGGGCCCGGTCGTCCGTACGGGCGACCGGGCCTTCGCCGTGCCGCCCGGCCGGGCGTAGACGTGGCCTCCGTTCTTTGGGCCATAAAAACTAGTCCTTTCGGCGTGTCCGGGAATGAAGGGGTCCCGCATTCCGTTTGAGGAGCTTCCGTCGGCCCACCACCCGATCGTGCCCGGGTCCACGCTGCTGATCAGCCCTTTCGCATCGAACGGCGGTACGCCCCCGGGGGCGTGCACTCAGCGTGAGCGCCCTTGTGCGCTCGGATCACCACCGCAGGACCGTCCGTTGCGGACATGGACCTTGTCGAATGGGTGGCCAGGACGCGGTGGATGGGTGATCATGGGAATCTGACCGAGCAACGCTACGAGGAGGCACGGGTGGCCGAGACTCTGAAAAAGGGCAGCCGGGTGACCGGTGCCGCGCGTGAGAAGCTCGCGGCCGATCTCAAGAGGAAGTACGACTCCGGGGCGAGCATTCGCGCCCTCGCGGAGGAGACCGGTCGCTCGTACGGCTTCGTGCACCGCATGCTGAGCGAGTCCGGGGTGATTCTCCGGGGCCGCGGCGGTGCCACGCGGGGCAAGAACAAAGCTCCTGCCGGAGCTGGTTCCTGACGCTCCGTCAATTCACCGGACGGATGACTCGGCGGCAGGGCGCCGACCGGGGAGACGACCGTTGATCGTCCGCCCCCGGCCAGAGCGAACCGGCCGCCGATCGTCATGTCGCGACCGCGCGCGGGGCCGGTCCGCCCTTCGCCGCGAGGCGCCCGCCGGCTGGCCCCTGCCGTCGCGCCGCCAGTTTTGTTACTCTCCGGTAGCCAAGCACCCTCGCCACCGGAGGTCCCCGCATGACCGCTCCCGCCACCGATCCGCAGACCCCGCACCGGGAGCAGGACGGCGTCCGCCTGGAGATCGACGGTGAACTCGCCGTCGTCACCCTCTGTCAGCCCAAGCGGCGCAACGCCCAGTCGCCCGCCCTGTGGCGCGCCCTCACCGCCATCGGCCGCGAGCTGCCCGGGACCGTCCGGGTGGTGCTGCTCCGCGCCGAGGGCGTCTCCTTCTCCGCCGGCCTGGACCGCGCGATGTTCACCGCCGAGGGCATCCCCGGCGAGCCCGGCTTCCTCCAGCTGGCGGCCTCCGGCGACAAGGAGCTCGACGAGACCATCGCCGGCTACCAGGAGGCCTTCACCTGGTGGCGCCGCCCCGATGTGGTCACCGTCGCCGCCGTCCAGGGCCACGCCGTCGGCGCCGGCTTCCAGCTGGCCCTCGGCTGTGACCTGCGGGTGGTCGCCGAGGACGTCCAGTTCTCCATGAAGGAGACCTCGCTCGGCCTGGTCCCCGACCTCGCCGGCACCAAGCCGCTGACCGAACTCGTCGGCTACGCCCGGGCCCTGGAGATCTGCGCCACCGGCCGCTGGGTCGGCGCGGCGGAGGCCACCGCGATCGGCCTGGCCAACCTCGCCGTCCCGGCCGCCGAGCTGGACGCCGCCGCCCGCGACCTCGCCGCCGCCCTGCTGGCCGCCCCGCGCAACGCGGTCATCGAGACCAAGGCCCTGCTCCAGGGCGCCGCCGGCCGCTCCTACGACGAGCAGCGTTCGGCCGAACGGGCGGCGCAGGCCCGCCGGCTGCGCGACCTCGCCGGCATCGGCGACTGATCGGGCGCATCCGCGCCGGGAGGCCCGGCCCCGTGGGACCCACCCGCGGGGCCGGGCCTCCCCGCGTTCGGGCCTTCCGGCTGCTCCGGGGGCGGGATTCGTGGCGAAATGCCAGAGTTGGAGCGATTTGCGATATAGCTGGAGCCGCACGACGGGAGATGAGCCATGCCTGACACTCCGACGCCCGCCACCCTGTACAAGAACGCCCCGCACGGCGGCGTCCCGCCCACCGCCGCCTCGCCGGCGAGCTCGGAGGCCGCCAAGGCGGTCGGCGAGCGCGGCCGCACCGCGCTGGCCGTCGGCGTGGTCGAGAAGATCGCCGGAATGGCCGCGCGCGAGGTCGGCGGCATCCACGCCCTCGGCTCCGGCCTCGCCCGCACCTTCGGCGCGATGCGCGACCGGGTCCCCGGCGGGCGCGGCAGCGTCGGGCGGGGCATCAAGGCCGAGGTGGGGGAGAAGCAGACCGCCATCGACATCGCGCTGGTCGTCGAGTACGGCGTCGTCATCCCCGAACTCGCCCGCCAGGTGCGGGAGAACATCATCGACGCGGTCGAGCGGATGACCGGGTTGGAAGTCGTCGAGGTCAACATCGCCGTCAACGACGTCCACCTGCCCGACGAGCCCGACGTCGAGGAGGAGGAAGAGGAAGTTCCCTCCTCCGGGCAGCGGCCCAAGCTGAAGTAGTCCGTAGCGGTACCTGGCGGAAGACGAGGTGGAACGGATGAACCTGGCCATCGTCGGCCTGGTGGTGGGAATGGCCCTCGGCTTCGCCGGATACTTCGGCGGCTTCGCGGCGTTCCTGCTGGTGGCGGTGCTCGGGGCGGCCGGATTCGTGGTCGGCCGCCTGCTGGAGGGCGACATCGAGCCCGGCGAGCTCGGCGACCTGCTGCGCGGCCGCGACCGGCGCCGCTGATGGCGGCCCTCGTCCCGGCCCCCGCCCACCGGGAGCCCGGCGGCCGGGGCCGGCTGCGGATAGCCGACCGCGTCTACGCCCGGATCGCCGCCCGCGCCGCCCGCGAGGCGCTCGCCGACGCCTGGCAGGGCCGCACCGCGCGGGGCGGCCCGCCGAAGGTGTCGGTCACCGGCCCGGCGAGCCCGGGCGCCCCGATCACCGTCCGCGTCTCCGTGGACCTCCCCTTCCCCGCCGACCTCACCGCCCTCGCCCGCGCCGTCCGCGACCGCGTCACCACCGACACCCGCACCCTGACCGGCACCCGGGTGAGCGCGGTCGTCGTGGTGATCGAGCACCTGATCCCGGAGCCCCCCGGATGAACTCCCCGACCGAGACGACGCGCGTGCGTCTCGCGCGCCCGGTGGGTGCCGGTCGAGCGGTCGGTCCCGGAAGCCCCCCGGTGGGCGTGGGGATGGAGGCGGCGGGCGCCGGCCTCGCGCGCCGGGGTGGGGGAGGGCGCCCGGTGGGTGCCGGTGGTGGTCGAGCGGTCGGCCTCGGAGGTCACCCGGCGGGCGTGCGGGCCGAGGCGGCGGGCGCCGGCCTGGCGCGTCGTGGTGGGCACCCGGTGGGTGGCGGTGGTGGTCGAGCGGCCGGTTCCGGAGGCCGGCCGGTGGGCGTCCGGGTGGCGGCGGGCGCGGGGGGTGGCCGGTGAGGGCACGGGCGGAGGTGGTGGGTGTGGGTGGGGAGAGCGCGGTGAAGGTGCGGCGGCCGCGGGCGCCGCGCACGGTGGCGGCGGCCGTGGTGGCCGCCGTGCTGCTGGTGGTGGCCGGGGCGCTGCTGTACGACGTGGTCGCCGTGCGGACCGGACATCAGGCCCGGCGGTGGCGCGCGGAGCTGGCCGACGAGCTGGCCACCCGGCACCTGGACGACACGGCCGTGCTCCTCGGCGCCGGCGCGGGGGTGCTGCTCGGCGGCTGGTTGCTCTGGCTCGCCCTCGCGCCCGGTCTGCGCCGCTGGCTGCCGCTGCGCCCGCACGGGGAGACCTCCGCCGCCATCGACCGCTCCGGGGTGGCCGCCCTGCTGGCCGACCGGGCCGCCGGGCTGCCGGGCGTCGAGCACCTGCGGGTGCGGATCAACCGGCGCCGGGTGCGGATCGCGCTCGCCGGCCCGGCCGACCCGGCCTCGGTCCAGCGCCGGCTGCGCGAGGAGCTGGCGGCGGTCACGCTGGCCCGGCCCCTGCGGCTGGACGTGCGGACGGCGGGCCGCCGCAGGCGCGCCAAGCCGGCCGAGGACAGCACGGAGGACAGCACGGAGGACACCGTGGAGGAGAGCGTCAAGGACGCCCGGTCCGCGGCGGACGGCGGTGCCGGGTGAGCCGGGGAACGGTCAACCGGCTGCTGCTGGGCGTGGTCGGGGCGGTGCTGCTGGCGGCCGGGGTACTGGTGCTGGCCGGCGGGCTCGACCTGTACGGGCGGCTCGGCGTCGACCCGCCGTCCTGGTGGCCGCTCACCTCGCCCGACCAGCCGGTGGTGAGCGCGGACTCCCGCACCCGGTGGACGGGCGAGGCGTGGTGGTGGCCGGTGGTGATCGGCGGGCTGACCGTGGTGGTCGCGGGCACCGCCTGGTGGTTGGTGGCCCAGCTGCGCCGCAGCGGCCCGACCAGCGTCGTGCTGCCGACGCCCGGCGCGCCGGGTCTGCGGTTGCGGCTGCGGACCAGGGCGCTGGAGGAGGCGGTGGAGAGCGGTGCGGTCGTGCTGCCGGAGGTCGAGCGGGCGGGCGTCCGGCTGGTGCGCGGGCCGCGGCACCCGCGGCTGCGGGCGGCCGTCCGGATGACCCCGGGCGGTGATCCGGCGGCGCTTGCCGAGCACTTCGAGGCCGGCCCGCGCACCGGGGTGCTGACCAGCCTGGGGCTGCCGGAGCTGCCCGCCGACCTGCGGATCCGGGTGGTCGCGGCGCAGCCGGAGGTCACCGGGCGGCGCCACCGCCACCGCGGCAAGCGGCCGCGGGTGGTGTGACGCCGCCCGGTGGCGCTCAGAGTCCGCGCAGCGCGCCGCCGTCGACCGGGACCATGACCCCGGTGAGGTAGGAGGCGGCGGGGGAGAGCAGGAAGGCGGCGACCTTGCCGAACTCCTCGGGGGTGCCGTAGCGGCCGAGCGGGATGTCGGCGCTGTGCCGGGCGCGGGCGGCCTCGGCGTCGCCGCCGAGGGCGTCGAGCTCGCGCACCCGGTCGGTGTCGATCCGGGCCGGCAGCAGGCCGATCACCCGGATGCCGCGCGGGCCGAGTTCGTCGGCGAGCGACTTGGCGGCCATCGCCAGGCCCGGGCGCAGGCCGTTGGAGATGCCGAGGCCGGCGATCGGCTGGCGGACGGAGCCGGAGAGCACGAAGCCGATCACGCCGCCCTCGCCGAGCGTGCCGGCGGCGGTGCGGGCGATCCGCAGGGCGCCGAGGAAGACCGACTCGAAGGCGTTCCGCCAGGCCTCCTCGGGGGCGGTGGCGACCGGGCCGGCCTGCGGTCCGCCGACGCTGATCAGGACGCCGTCGAGCCGGCCGAACCGCTCGACGGCCGCCGCGACGATCCGCTCGGCGGTCGCCGGGTCGGCGTTGTCGGCCACCAGCCCGTGCACCGCGTCCGGCTCCTCGCCGAGGGTGGCGAGCTGGGCGACGGCCCCGTCGACGGCCTCCCGGCTCCGGCCGGTGACCAGCACCCGGGCGCCGTCGGCGGCGAGCTCACGGGCGGTGGCCAGGCCCAGGCCCCGGGTCGCGCCGGTGACCACGTACACCTTGTTCTGCAGTCCAAGATCCATGGATCCATCCTGCCGGGTCGGCCCGGACGCCGGGCGGCCGGCCCCGACGGCGCCGGCCGGGTGGTCCGTGGCCGAATCATCACGATCCTTGGCCGAAAGTTGACGGCGATGCAAAAGTTAGGGAAACCTACCCTTGCTTTTCGCGCCACCCTCCCCTCGATCACGGAGCCGTCATGCCCCAGTACCACCCGACCGTCCCGGCCCCGGGGGGAGCCGCGGACGCGCCGGACGACGCCCGGCGCAGACTGCGCGTCGTCGGTGCGGTCGCCGTCGTCTGCCTGCTCTGGGGGAGCAGCGCCTGGACCGCCGGGCATCTGCACACCGGCCCGACGCTGCACACGGTCGCGCTCTTCGGCCATCTGGCCACCCTGGTGGTCGGCTTCGGCGCGGTGCTGGCGATCGACTACTACGGGCTGCTCTGGCTGCTCGGCCGCCGGCCGCTGCGCGAGGTGGTGGACTTCACCGCCCCGCTGCACGTGCCGGTCTGGGGCGGACTGCTCGGGCTGACCCTCACCGGCGCGCTGCTGGAACCGCACCTGGACGCCGGGCTGACGCAGCTCAAGCTGTTCCTGGTGCTGATGATCGCCCTGAACGGCGTGTACGCCGGCACCCTGCACCGCCGGCTCACGGCGTACGGGGAGGAGCGCCCGCCGGCCGGGCTGCTCGCCCGGGGCGCGGCCTCCGCGCTGGTCTCGCAGGCCGGCTGGTGGGGCGCGGTGCTGATCGGCTTCCACAACAGCCGGCCCTGACCACCCGCCCGTTCCGGTGGCTGGCGTTGACGCCCGCGTCAAGGTCTACCGTCGTTCCCGGCGGCGTTCGAACAGCGGCCGGAAGGGCAGGGTGCGGACATGCGGATCGGTGAACTGGCGAAGCGGGCGGGGACCACCACCCGGGCACTGCGGTACTACGAGCAGCTCGGGCTGTTGCCGGCCCGGCGGGCCGGCAACGGCTACCGCGCGTACGGCGAGGAGGACCTGCGGCTGCTGCGGCAGATCCGCACGCTGCAGGACTTCGGCTTCGGTCTGGAGGACACCAGGCCGTTCGTCGAGTGTCTGCAGGCCGGTCACCCGCACGGCGACTCCTGCCCGGCCTCGCTGGAGGTCTACCGGAAGAAGCTGTCCGAGCTGGACGAGTGCATCGCCCGGCTCCAGGAGGTCCGTTCCCGGGTGTCGGAGCAGTACGCCCGGGCCGAGCGGGAGCGCGACGCGCTCGCCGCGGGGGCCGCCGCGGAGCCGCCGCAGTGCGAATGGGCCGCACCGGCGGCCCTCGACCGGGACGAGTGGGAGAAGAGGTAGACCATGGTGCAGATCACAGGGGTGCCGGCGGTGACGGACGAGACCTTCGCCGCCGAGGTGCTGGAGGCCGAGGGGCCGGTGCTGGTGGACTTCACCGCCGACTGGTGCCCGCCGTGCCGCCAGATGGTGCCGGTGCTGGCGGAGATCGCCCGGGAGGAGGCGCACCGGCTGACCGTGGTCAGCCTGGACGTCGACCACAACCCGCAGACCCAGGCGGCGTACGGGGTGCTGTCGATGCCGACGCTGATGCTGTTCCGCGGCGGCGAGCCGGTGAAGTCGGTGGTCGGCGCCCGGGCCAAGGTCCGGCTGCTGCGCGAGCTGGAGGACGTGCTCTGAGCGGACCGGCCGTCGCCGGAGGGGCTCAGGCGGGGACGGCGACCGCCGGGCCCTCGGCCTCGGCGGCCTCCTTGCGCCGGTCCTTGGCCTCGCGCCGCGCCATCACCACGAACCCGACCGGGATCATCGCGGTGAACAGCCACCACTGGATCGCGTACGCCATGTGCGGGCCGATGTCGGAGTGGTTGGGCTCGGGCAGCAGCTCGGGCTGCTCGGCGGGGGCCGGCTCGGTGGCGGTGAGCTCCAGGTAGCCGCCGAGCAGGGCGGCGCCGCTCTCCTTGGTCTGCTGGGCGGTGCTGATCAGGTTGAACTGCCGGTCCGGCAGGCCGGCCCGGTCCTTGAGGCTGCCGGTGGCGGTCTCGTCGGGGCGCAGCCGGCCGGTCAGGGCGACCTGGCCGGCCGGTGCGGCCGGAACGGCCGGGTACTCGGTGGCGGAGGTGCCGGAGGGCACCCAGCCGCGGTTGACCAGGATGCTTCCCCGGCCGTCGGCCAGCACCAGCGGGGTGACCACGAAGTAGCCGATCTTGTCCCCGCTGGAGTCGGTCCGCTTGCGGACCACGAACTCGTGCGCCGGGTCGTACTGTCCGGTGGCCGTCACCGAGCGCCAGGCGAGGTCCTTGGGCACCGCGAACCCGGGCGTCGCCGACAGGGTGTCGAACGGCACCGGCTCGGCGGTGAGGGCCTGGGCGATCAGCTCGTTGCGGTCCACCCGCGCCTCGTGGCGGTGCAGCTGCCAGAACCCCAGCCGGATGGTCGTGGGGATCAGCAACAGGGCGATCAGCAGAGCGATCAGCCAGCGCCGGGAGAGCAGAAAACGGTACACATGGGCACGGTACGCCCTGCTCACAACCGGCTCACGCACCGGGGTGCGGGGCGACTTCGCGCAGCAGCTGGAGGAAGGCGTCCTCGCCGACCACCGGGGTGCCGACCTCGCGGGCCTTGCGGGCCTTGCCGCTCCAGCTGTCGGGCTCGTTGGTGACCAGCAGGCTGGTCAGCCGGCTCACCGAGGTGGCGATGTGCAGACCGGCCTCGACGGCGCGGTCCTCCAGCAGCTCGCGGTCGGTGGCGGTGTCGCCGGTGAACGCCACCCGCATGCCCTGGACCAGCGGCTTGCCGTCCTCCCAGCGCCCGGGGTTCGGGTACGGGCACGGCGGGCGCTTCTTGGCCTGCCGGTACGCGGCGCCGGTCCAGGAGGCGCGGGCGGGGGAGGCGGGCGCGTCCTCGCCGAGGTCGGTGACGGCCACACAGGTCTGCAGCGGCAGCGGGACGCCCCCCGAGCGGGCCAGCGCCAGGCTGGGGCGGAACGCCTCGGCGAGCACCCGGGCGTCGTCCAGCGCGTTGTGCGCCTGGCGCTGGTGGACGCCGAAGTACGCGGCCAGCGAGGACAGCTTGCCGTTGGGCAGCGGCAGCCGCAGGTCGCGGGCCAGCACCATGGTGCAGAGCCGCTGCTCGACCGGGGCGTGCAGGCCGGCCCGGGAGAACTCGCGGGAGATCATGTTCCAGTCGAAGAGCGCGTTGTGGGCGACCAGCACCCGGCCGCGCAGCCGCTCGGCGAACTCGTCGGCGATCTGCGGGAAGGTGGGCGCGCCGGCCAGCAGGTCGTTGGTGAGGCCGTGGATCCAGACCGGGCCGGGATCGCGCTCCGGGTTGACCAGGGTGTACCAGTGGTCGACGACCTCGCCGTCCCCGTCCAGCCGGTAGACGCCCGCCGAGATGACGCGGTCCGTGCGGCCGAGGCCGGTGGTCTCGACGTCGACCACCGCGAAGCCGCCGTCGGGGGCGGCGGAGCGCTGGGCCGGGACCGCGGCGGTCCGCGGTGCTGCGCCGGGGGTCTCGGGCTGGATCGCGTACATGGTCCAACAGAATAAGGCCCGCCGCCGACCGCGGACGGCGGTTCGCAGGTGACCGGGGTCGCCCGGAGGGTCGGCCGGGACGGCCCGGAATAGAGTGGACGGTGCAGTCGTCGTACACCTGGTCGATTGTTTTCCGGTCGCCCGCGACACCCCTGCGGGCACCTCTGCGAAGGACGAACCCTCATGCGCGCCACGGTCATCCACGGTCCCAACGACATCCGGATCGAGGAGGTGCCGGACGCGGCGGTCCAGCAGGCGACCGACGCGGTGGTGCGGGTGGTGAACGCCTGCATCTGCGGCAGCGACCTGTGGGCGTACCGCGGCGTCGCCTCGCGGGTGTCCGGGCAGCGGATCGGGCACGAGTTCCTCGGCGTGGTGGAGGAGACCGGCTCCGAGGTGCGCGGCTTCCGGCCGGGCGACCTGGTGGTGGCGCCGTTCGTCTGGTCGGACGGCACGTGTGATTTCTGTCGCGAGGGCCTGCAGACCTCCTGCCCGCACGGCGGCTTCTGGGGGCAGGTCGGCTCGGACGGCGGGCAGGGCGAGGCGGTGCGCGTCCCGTTCGCGGACGGCACCCTGGTGAAGCTGCCCAAGGAGGCGCAGGGCGACGAGAAGCTGCTGCCGGGTCTGCTGGCGCTCTCCGACGTGATGGCGACCGGGCACCACGCGGCGGTCTCGGCGCGGGTGCGGCCGGGTGCGACGGTGGCGGTGGTCGGTGACGGCGCGGTGGGCCTGTGCGGGGTGCTGGCCGCGCACCGGCTGGGTGCCGGGCGGATCATCGCGCTCGGCCGGCACACCGCCCGTACCGACCTGGCCCGCCGCTTCGGCGCGACCGACGTGGTCGCCGAGCGCGGCGAGGCGGCGATCGAGGCCGTCCGGGAGCTGACCGGCGGCCAGGGCGCGCACTCCGTGCTGGAGGCGGTCGGCACCGAGGAGTCGATGCGCACGGCCGTGTCGATCGCCCGGGACGGCGGCGCCGTCGGCTACGTGGGCGTGCCGCACGGCGGCAGCGCGGGCGTCGACATCGGTCAGATGTTCGGCCGGAACGTCTCGCTGGGCGGCGGCGTCGCGCCGGCCCGCGCCTACATCCCCGAGCTGCTGCCGGACGTGCTGTCCGGCGCCATCGAGCCGGGCCTGGTCTTCGACCGCACGGTGGACCTCGACGGCGTCCCGGACGGCTACCGGGCGATGGACGACCGTTCGGCCCTGAAGGTGCGGATCGCTTTCTGACGTAGCGCTGTTGACGCACCGCCGTGACGTACGGCCAGGGGTGGTCCGGTTCGCCGGGCCACCCCTCGCTTGTGCCCGAACAGGTGGTTTTCGGTCACTCGGTTGCGGCGAACGAGTGAAGGTTTGGCTGATCACGGTCAAACCCTTTCGGGTGAAGCGGGCCGCTCCTAGCATGGCGCGGCGCGCATCGGGGTTGTGACTTCGCTCACGTCCGATCGTTTCCACTGATGCGACCGCTACGCCGAAGGAGTGAGGAGTCAGAGTGGAATCGCCGCCGATCACCACCACCCCCAGCGAAACCCAACTCATCGAGGAGAGTGCGGAGTTCCGCAACCTCCGGCGCTCGTTCCGGAACTTCGCGTTCCCGGTCACCATCGGTTTCGTGCTCTGGTACCTGCTCTACGTGCTGCTCTCCGGCTACGCGCCCGCCCTGATGGGCACCAGGGTCGTCGGGCACATCAACGTCGCCCTCGCCCTCGGGCTGATGCAGTTCGTCACCACCTTCGCCATCGCGGCCTGGTACGCGCGCTACGCCGACCGGAGGATCGACCCCCGGGCGTCCGCGATCCGCGAGGCGCGCGGTGCGGTCGTCCACGCCCCCCGGGAGGCCGCCGAATGAACCTGATCGCCAGCTCCGCCACCGACCACCGCGGTCTCACGATGACCCTGTTCGGGCTCTTCGTGCTCGCCACCCTCGGCATCACCGTCTGGGCCGGCCGGCAGACCAAGGACGCCGCCGACTTCTACGCCGGCGGGCGCGCCTTCTCCGGCTTCCAGAACGGCCTCGCCATCTCCGGCGACTACATGTCCGCCGCGTCCTTCCTCGGCATCGCCGGCGCCATCGCGCTCTTCGGCTACGACGGCTTCCTCTACTCCATCGGCTTCCTGGTGGCCTGGCTGGTCGCGCTGCTGCTGGTCGCCGAACCGCTGCGCAACTCCGGCCGCTACACCATGGCCGACGTCCTGGCCTTCCGGATGCGCCAGCGCCCGGTGCGCACCGCCGCCGGCATCTCCACCATCGTGGTGTCGATCTTCTACCTGCTCGCCCAGATGGTCGGCGCCGGCAGCCTGGTCGCCCTGCTCCTCGGGGTCAGCGGCGACGCCGCCAAGCGGTGGACCATCGTCGCGGTCGGCGCCCTGATGGTCCTCTACGTCGCCATAGGGGGGATGAAGGGCACCACCTGGGTGCAGATCGTCAAGGCGGTGCTGCTGATCGCCGGCACCGCGCTGATGACCGTCCTGGTGCTGGCCAAGTACCACTTCAACCTCTCCGCGCTGCTCGGCGCCGCCGCCGACGCCAGCGGCAAGGCCAACGCCTTCCTCGAACCGGGCCTGAAGTACGGCGTCACCGGCACCAGCAAACTCGACTTCCTCAGCCTCGGCCTCGCCCTGGTGCTCGGCACCGCCGGCCTGCCGCACATCCTGGTCCGCTTCTACACCGTGCCCACCGCCAAGGCCGCGCGGAAGTCGGTGCTCTGGGCGATCGGCATCATCGGCGGCTTCTACCTGATGACCCTCGCGCTCGGCTTCGGCGCCGCGGCCCTGGTCGGCCCCAAGGCGATCAAGGCCGCCAACGCGGCCGGCAACACCGCCGCCCCGCAGCTCGCCGAGCAACTCGGCGGCGGCGCGGGCACCACCGGCGGGGCGGTGCTGCTGGCGGTGATCTCCGCAGTCGCCTTCGCCACCATCCTCGCCGTGGTCGCCGGGCTCACCCTCGCCTCCTCGGCCTCCTTCGCCCACGACCTCTACGCCAACGTCATCCGGCGCGGCAGGGTCTCCGAGCGCGAGGAGGTGCGCGTCGCCAAGTGGGCCGCCGCCGGGATCGGCGCGGTGGCGATCGTGCTCAGCCTGTTCGCCGACAAGCTCAACGCCGCCGCGCTGGTCGCCCTGGCCTTCGCGGTGGCCGCCTCGGCCAACCTGCCCACCCTGCTGTACTCGCTGTTCTGGAAGCGGTTCAACACCACCGGCGCGGTCAGCTCCGTCTACGCCGGGCTGATCTGCTCGGTGGCGCTGGTGATCTTCTCCCCGGTCGTCTCGGGCGCGAAGAACTCGCTCTTCCCGCACTCCGACTTCCACTGGTTCCCGCTGGAGAACCCCGGACTGGTCTCCATCCCGGTCGGCTTCCTGGCCGGCTGGGCCGGCACCGTCCTCTCCCGCCGCCGGGCCGACCCGGCGAAGTACGCTGAACTCGAGGTCCGCTCACTCACCGGGCTGGGCGCCCACTGACCGGCGGACGATGACTAAGCTGGCCCGGCCCCGCCGTGACGGTGGCCGGGCCGGCCGCCTCCCGGCGGCACCTCACTCGGGAAGGGACCGCCGTGCTGCTCGACACCTTCGGCCGCCGCGCCGTCGACCTGCGGGTCTCCCTCACCGACCGGTGCAATCTGCGCTGCACCTACTGCATGCCCGAGGAGGGCCTGCAGTGGCTGGCCAAGCCCGAGCTCCTCACCGACGAGGAGATCGTCCGGCTGGTGACCGTCGCGGTGCGCGACCTCGGCGTCCAGGAGGTCCGCTTCACCGGCGGCGAGCCGCTGCTGCGCCCCGGGCTGGTCGGCATCGTCGAGGCCTGCGCCGCCCTCGACCCGCGCCCCGAGCTCTCGCTCACCACCAACGGCATCGGCCTCGCCCGCACCGCGGCGGCACTGCGCTCGGCCGGCCTGGACCGGGTCAACGTTTCGCTCGACACCCTCGACGAGGCCACCTTCCACACCCTCACCCGGCGCCGCCGCCACCACGACGTGCTGGCCGGCCTGGCCGCCGCCGAGGAGGCCAGGCTCACCCCGGTGAAGCTCAACGCGGTGCTGATGCGCGGCCTCAACGAGCACGAGGCACCCGCGCTGCTCGCCTGGTGCCTGGAGCGCGGCTACGAACTGCGGTTCATCGAGCAGATGCCGCTGGACGCCCAGCACGGCTGGGACCGCTCCGCGATGATCACCGCCGAGGAGATCCTGGAGCGGCTGTCCGCCCGGTTCACCCTCACCCCCGAGCCCTCCGCCGCCCGCGGCGCGGCCCCTGCCGAACGCTTCCTGGTGGACGGCGGCCCGGGCCGGGTCGGCGTGATCGCCTCGGTGACCCGCCCGTTCTGCCGCGCCTGCGACCGCACCCGGCTCACCGCCGACGGCCAGGTCCGCAACTGCCTGTTCGCCACCGGCGAGACCGACCTGCGCAGCGCGCTGCGCTCCGGCGCCGACGACGCCGAACTGGCCGCCCTGTGGCGCGCCGCGATGTGGGGCAAGAAGGCCGGCGCCGGCATCGACGACCCGGACTTCCACCAGCCGGCCCGGCCGATGTCGGCCATCGGGGGCTGAGGCTCAGCTCTCCCCGGGGGTCCCGCCGGCGAAGGGCAGGACCTCCTTGAGGAACCCGCGCACGCCGAGGAACTGGGACAGGTGCTCGCGGTGCTCCTCGCAGGCCAGCCAGGTCTTGCGCCGGTCGGGCGTGTGCAGCTTGGGGTTGTTCCACACCAGCACCCACACGGCGTCCGCCCGGCAGCCCTTGGCGGAGCAGATCGGGGTCTCCGGCTGGGGGGCGTCGGGCAGCAGCATCGTCGGTCGTCCTCGGAGCGGTCGGCGGGAAATCGTCACCGCCAGTCTCTCAGACCCCCACCCCACCACGCCCAGCCCGCCCAGCCCGCCCGAGCACGTGCGAGCGAGCCGAAGGGCCGCGCCGGTGCCGAAAGCGAGGAGCGACAAGCGACCGACGAAGGAGGGAGTGCCGGAGCGACGACCGTCGGCGCCGGGTAAGAGCGGCCCGGAGGCGAGCCGAGCCCCAGAAAATGCGGCGACGCCGGGCAGCCACGGGGGGAGCCGCCCGGCGTCGGTCCGTCGCTCCGACGGGGGATGCGGAGCGCGTACGCAGTATGTCACGGGGTGGGGTGGGTATGGGGAGGTCTTGCATGATTAATCTGAGCTTCTTTTGAGCTTTCCGGCTGGGCAAGGGGTGGATAGTGGCTCAAAACGGACGGTCAGCTCTGGCTCTGTGAAGAATCGGTGGGCACACGCCCCGCCCCATCGGCACCCTGCGTCACATCCGCACCGCGGGCGCCGGCGCCGCCGGGACCCAGCATCAGCGGCGTGTCCGGCGGCACGTCGAAGGTGGACGGCAGCCCCGGGGCCCGCTCCCGGCCCGCGTTGGCGAGCAGCACCGCGAAGTACGGCAGCAGCACCCCGCCCGCAAGGGCGGCGAAGGCCAGCCACCGCTGGACGTCCCACAGCACCACCGCGAGCAGCACGCAGACCGTCCGCAGCAGCATCGAGGCCACATAGCGGCGCTGCCGCCCGCGGACGTCCTCGCTGAGGCTGCTGCGCGCCCCCGTGATCCGGTAGACCTGCCCGCCGTCGGCGCTCTTGCCCATGTCCCAACCGCCCTCGTCCACGCGCCCGCGCGCCTCGCCGCGCGGCCTTCTCACGGTACGCCGGGAGGGCACCGGCGACGAGACCGGGTCCGTGGACGTGCCCCTAATGGCCCTGGGAGAGGTACTCCGGCGGGACCGCGTCGGTCAGCCAGACCCCGTTGTCGCTCACCCGGAACTCGTGACCCGCCGCCGCCATCGCGGCCGCGTCCACCAGGAGCACCACCGGCCGGCCGTGCCGGGCGCCCACCCGGGTCGCGGTCTCGGCGTCCGCCGACAGGTGGACGTCCCGGCGGGCCATCGGGAGCAGGCCCTCCTGGAGGATCGCCGCCAGGCTGCGGGTGGCCGTGCCGTGGAACAGCACCGGCGGGGGCTCGGTGGCGGTCAGACCGAGGTCGACCGCCACCGTGTGCCCCTGGCTGGCGCGGATCGAGAGGCCGTCCGGCGAGAAGGCGAAGCGGCGCTTGTTGTTGGTCGCCACCACGTGGTCCAGCTCGGCCCTGGTCAGCCGGGTGCCCCGGGCCGCCAGGGCGCCGAGCAGCACGTCCACCCGGACCCAGCCGGCCGCGTCCAGGGTGATCCCGACCCGGCCGGGCTCGTGCCGCAGGATGCGCGACAGCATCTTGCTGGTCTTCACCGTGCGCTTCTCGTCCACGCCTCTCGGTCCTTCCGTCGCGGCCGCCCGGCTACGAGGCCTGGCTGACCGAACTCATGTTGAATCCCGGCACCCGGACCGGCGGCATCGCCGTCCGGGTGAACCAGTCGCTCCACTCACGCGGCAGGCAGCGCTCGGTGCGGCCGACCTCGGTGATCCGGCCCAGCAGTTCCACCGGCGACTCGTTGAAGCGGAAGTTGTTCACCGCCCCGACCACCTCGCCGTTCTCCACCAGGTAGACGCCGTCGCGGGTGAGGCCGGTCAGCAGCAGGGTCGCGGGGTCCACCTCGCGGATGTACCAGAGGCAGGTGAGCAGCAGGCCGCGCTCGGTGCGGGCGATCATCTCCTCCAGGGTCGGCGCCGCCTCCTGGTCGGACGTCTCCAGAATCAGGTTGTCGATCGCCGGGCGCGGCGGCAGTCCGCCGAGGGCGGCCGCGTGCCGGTTGGTGACCAGGGCGGACAGCTCGCCGTCCCGGATCCAGTCGGTGGCGGTCAGCGGCAGGCCGTTGTCGAACACCGAGGACTCGTCCTCGCTGGCGTGCGCCAGCACGAACGGCGCGGACTCCAGGCCCGGCTCGTCCGGGTCGGAGCGCAGTGTCAGCGGCAGTCCGGCCAGCTTCTCGCCGATCCGGGTTCCCCCGCCGGGCCTGGAGAACACCGTCCGGCCCTCGAAGGCGTCCCGGCCGCCGGCCGACCAGGTCAGGTACACCATGAGGTCGGCGATCGCGGACGGCGGCAGCAGCGTCTCGTAGCGGCCGGCCGGCAGGTCGATCCGGCGCTTGCCCCAGCCGAGCCGGCGGGTCGCCTCGGCGTGCAGGGCGGTGACGTCCACGTCGGAGAAGTCCTGGGTGGCGGCGCCGGTCCAGGCCGAGCCGGACAGGTCGGCGGTCTTGGCGTTCAGCTCGACCATGCCGGTCGGCTGGTCGTGGCGCAGCCGCAGGCCGGTGGAGGTGCCCAGGTAGCTGGTGACCAGCTCGTGCCGGGCGAAGCCGTACAGCAGCTCGCCCTGCTCGGCGGCGCGGGCGAAGGCCCGGCCGAGGGCCGGTCCGAACTCCTCGAACACCGCGATGGAGGTCTCCGCGGGCGGCTGGGTGAAGTGCGGCGAGTTCGCCTGCTCGGCGAGGGTGACCAACGGCTGCGCGTCCTCGGCCGGACCGGCGGCGCGGGCGGCGTCCTCGGCGGCCCGGACCAGTTCCGCCACGTCGTCCGGCCCGACGGCCTCGCGGGAGACCACGCCGGAGGCGGTGCCCTCGGCGCCGGCGACCGTGGCGATCACGGTGAGCCGGCGGCCCCGGGTGACGCCGTTGGTGGTGAGCGCGTTCCCGGCCCAGCGCAGGTTGGCGGTGGACTCCTCGTCGGCGATCACCACGCAGCCGTCGGCGCGGGAGAGGCCGAGTGCCAGCTCGACGAGTTCGTGGGGCTGCATCGTCGCGGTCATCAGTGGCCCGCCTCCTGCTGGGTGTTGAGCACGTTGATGTCGCGGAACAGCGCGGAGGGGCAGCCGTGGCTGACCGCGGCGACCTGGCCGGGCTGGGCCTTGCCGCAGTTGAAGGCGCCGCCCAGCACATAGGTCTGCGGGCCGCCGACGGCCGCCATCGAGCCCCAGAAGTCGGTGGTGGTGGCCTGGTAGGCGAAGTCCTTGACCTGGCCCGCGAGTTCGCCGTTGCGGATGGCGTAGGCGCGCTGCCCGGTGAACTGGAAGTTGTAGCGCTGCATGTCGATCGACCACGAACGGTCGCCGACGATGTAGAGGCCGTTCTCGACGCCCGCGAACAGGCCCTCGGTGGACGGGCCGCCCTCGACCGGCTGGAGCGAGACATTGGCCATCCGCTGCACCGGGACGTGCGCGGGGGAGTCGGCGAAGGCGCAGCCGTTGGAGCGCTCGAAGCCCTTGAGCCTCGCCATCGCCCGGTCGAGCTGGTACCCGACCAGCACGCCGTCCTTGACGAGGTCCCAGGACTGCGCGGCCACCCCCTCGTCGTCGTAGCCGACGGTGGACAGGCCGTGCTCGGAGGTGCGGTCGCCGGTGACGTGCATCAGCTCGGAGCCGTACTTCAGCGAGCCGAGCTTGTCGAAGGTGGCGAACGAGGTGCCGGCGTAGGCGGCCTCGTAGCCGAGGGCGCGGTCCAGCTCGGTGGCGTGGCCGATCGACTCGTGGATGGTCAGCCAGAGGTTGGACGGGTCGATCACCAGGTCGTAGCGGCCCGCCTCGACGCTCGGCGCCTTCATCTTCTCGGCCAGCAGGACGGGCAGTTCGGCGAGCTCGGCGTTCCAGTCCCAGCCGGTGCCCGTCAGGTACTCCCAGCCCCGACCGGCCGGCGGGGCCAGGGTGCGCATCGAGTCGAAGGCGCCGGTGCGCCCGTCCACCGAAGTGGCCTCCAGCACCGGGTGCAGCCGGATCCGCTGCTGGGTGGTGACGGTGCCGGCGGTGTCCGCGTAGAACTTGTTCTCCTGGACGGTCAGCAGGGTCGCCTGGACGTGCGAGACGCCCTCGGCGGCCAGCAGCCGGCCGCTCCACTCGGCGAGCAGCGCCGTCTTCTCGGCGTCCGGCACCTCGAAGGGGTTCACCTCGTACGCGGAGACCCAGGTGGCGTCCCGGTGCACCGGCTCGCCGGCCAGCTCGACCCGCTCCGCCGACCCCGCCGCCCGGCTGATCCCGCCGGAGAGCCGGGCCACCTCGACGGCCTGCGCGGCCACCCGGGCGGCCGCCTCCGGGGTGAGGTCCACCCCGGCGGCGAAGCCCCAGGCGCCGTCCAGCAGCACCCGGACGGCGAAGCCGAGCTGGACGCTGTCGGAGGTGCCGGCCGGGCGGGCGTCGCGCAGCCGCCAGGAGGCGCTGCGCACCCGCTCCAGGCGGAAGTCGGCGTGCGCGGCGCCGAGTTCGCGGGCCCGGGTGAGGGCGGCGTCGGCGAGCGCGGGCAGCGGGTAGCCGAGGAAGAGCGGGTCGACGGCGCGCGGGGCGCCGGCACGGGACGGCGGTGTGCTGGTCGGGGGCAGCGGAGGCAATCGGGCTCCCTGGTCGGGCGGACGGCGGTCGGGCGCCCCCGTGGGGACAGGGGCACCCGAACCGCATCATTGCCCGTCAAACGGGTTTCGGCCAGCGCATTTCCGGTGCGGCGGTCGGCCGGCTAGGCGATGCTCTCCCACCAGCCGTCCAGCTCCGGCGGGTTGTCGACGTCCACCCGCTCGCCGGGGCGCGGGACGGCCAGCCGCACGCCCTCCTGCTTCGCCGCCACCAGCAGCCGCTCGACCGGCTCGGACCACGGGTGCAGACCCAGGTTGAAGGTGCACCAGTGCACCGGCAGCAGCAGTTCGGCGTTCAGCTCCCGGTGCGCGAGGACGGCGTCCTCGGGCGTCATGTGGATGTCCGCCCAGGCCGGGTCGTAGGCGCCGACCTGGACCAGCGCGGCGTCGAACGGGCCGTGCTCGGCGCCGATCCGCGCGTAGCCCTCGAAGTAGCCGGAGTCGCCGGTGTAGTAGACCTTGCGGCTCGGCCCGGCGACCACCCAGGAGCCCCACAGGGTGGTGTTGCGGGTCAGGCCGCGGCCGGAGAAGTGGTGGGCGGCGGTCAGGGTGAGCGCCAGGTCGCCGAGCGTGCAGGTCTCGTCCCAGTCCAGCTCGATGATCCGGTGCTCGGGCACCCCCCAGCGGCGCAGATGGGCGCCGATGCCGAGCGGCACCGCGAACGGCGCGGACTGGCTGCGCACCAGCCGCCGGACCGTCGCCATGTCCAGGTGGTCGTAGTGGTCGTGCGAGATGAGCACCGCGTCCACCTGCGGCAGCTCCTCCAGCTCCACCGGCACCGGGTGCAGCCGGCGCGGGCCGACCTGCGCGGCGGGGGAGCAGCGCTCGCTCCAGATCGGGTCCAGCAGCACCCGCGAGCCCTCGATCTCGACCAGCGCCGAGGCGTGCCCGTACCAGGTGACCGCGACGCCCTCGGCGGCCGGACCCGGGCCGTCGGCCGGCCGGACGGTGGGCACCGCGCGGCTCGGCGTGCGGCCGTCGCGCTGGAACAGCACCCGGCGCACCGTCTCGGGGTCGATGCCGGACGGCGCGGACGCCCGGGCCAGCTCGGAGGGCGCGTTGTGGAAGACGCCGTCGCGGTACTGGGGGGAGTTGCGCAGTCGCTCCTCGCGCTCGCCGTCCGGCCGGCGTCCGAACGCCGCCGGGAGGTCGCGCAGCGCCCAGGCGACCGCTCCCGCACCGGCCGCCAGCGCGGCCAGGGCCGCCAGTCGTCCGCGCCGGTGGGTGGTCCCGGTCCGTGCCTCGCTCATTCCGCGTTCCGCCTCCGCTCGTCACCGGGGCCAGGTGTCCGGCTGCGGGCCGCCGTCGGCCCCGGTGCGGCGGCCCCGGCGTCGTGCCGCACCAGGGGGCACAACGGGCGTGCCCCGCCGCCGGGTTCCCGGGACGGGTCACTCAGTGGACACGACAATCCGGTGCGGGCCGGTGGGCGAATCGCGTGAAATCCGGCCCGACACGGATTGTCGGGTACTGACAGTTCGACGGGTGCGGCGCTGTGGGAGACCGATTCGCCGCCGCGCCGGAACGACCGATAGCGTCACACCGCGTACGTCGTTGCGGCGTGCGCGGACATCACGGAGTGGTACGCGGGCATCACGGCGTGCGCACACAACGGAGAGAGGTGGATCGTTGAGCCGCTCGGTTCTCGTCACCGGAGGCAACCGGGGCATCGGCCTCGCGATCGCCCAGGCCTTCGCCGAGGCGGGCGACAAGGTCGCCATCACCAGCAGGTCGGGTGAGGTGCCCGAGCAGCTGGCCAAGTACGACGTGCTCGCGGTGCGCTGCGACATCACCGACAGCGCCCAGGTGGACGCCGCGCTGACCGAGGTCGAGGCCGCGCACGGCGCGGTCGAGGTGCTGGTCGCCAACGCCGGCATCACCAACGACACCCTGCTGCTGCGGATGTCGGAGGAGGCCTTCACGTCCGTCCTGGACACCAACCTCACCGGCACCTTCCGCGTGGTCAAGCGCGCGTCCAAGCTGATGATGCGCGCCCGCAAGGGCCGGATCGTGCTGATCTCCTCGGTCGTCGGCCTCTCCGGCTCCCCGGGCCAGGCCAACTACGCCGCGTCCAAGGCGGGCCTGGTCGGCTTCGCCCGTTCGCTGGCCCGCGAGCTGGGCCCGCGCAACATCACCGTCAACGTGGTCGCCCCCGGCTTCGTGGACACCGACATGACCGCGGTGCTCACCGACGAGCGCCGCGCGGAGATCGTCTCGGGCGTGCCGCTGGGCCGCTACGCGGCGCCCGCCGAGGTCGCTTCCACCGTGCGGTTCCTCGGTTCGGACGAGGCCGCGTACATCACCGGAGCCGTCATTCCCGTCGACGGCGGATTGGGCATGGGTCACTGAGTCATGAGCGGAATCCTTGAGGGCAAGCGCATCCTGATCACCGGTGTGCTGATGGAGTCCTCCATCGCCTTCCACACCGCCAAGCTGGCCCAGGAGCAGGGCGCCGAGGTCATCCTGACCGCCTTCCCGCGCCCGAGCCTGACCGAGCGCATCGCCAAGAAGCTGCCGAACCCGGTCAAGGTCCTGGAGCTGGACGTCTCCAGCGAGGAGCAGCTGGCCGGCATCGCCGACCAGGTGCGCGAGCACCTGCCGAGCCTGGACGGTGTCGTCCACTCGATCGGCTTCGCCCCGCAGGACGCCCTGGGCGGCAACTTCCTGAACACGCCGTGGGAGTCCGTGGCCACCGCCATGCACGTCTCGGCGTACTCGCTGAAGTCGCTGACCATGGCGCTGCTGCCGCTGATGCAGGACGGCGGCGCGGTCGTCGGCCTCACCTTCGACGCGCAGTTCGCGTGGCCGCAGTACGACTGGATGGGCCCGGCGAAGGCCGCCCTGGAGTCCACCAACCGCTACCTGGCGCGCTACCTGGGCGAGCGGGACATCCGCTGCAACCTGGTCTCGGCCGGCCCGCTCGCCTCGATGGCCGCCAAGTCCATCCCGGGCTTCCCCGACCTGGCCGCCACCTGGGACACCCGCTCCCCGCTGAAGTGGGACCTGAGCGACCCGGAGCCGGCCGGCCGCGGCGTCGTCGCCCTGCTGTCGGACTGGTTCCCGAAGACCACCGGCGAGATCGTCCACGTCGACGGCGGCCTGCACGCCATCGGCGCCTGAGACACCAACGCCGCTGCCCGGCACCCCTCCCGAGGAGGAGGGATGCCGGGCAGCGGCGTTCCGTCCGAGGGCTACTTCGGGGCGACCGGCGCGCAGCCGCGCTGCGCGGCCACGGCGTTGGCCCAGGAGGTGAACAGCGGCGTGCCGTAGGCCGTGGGTTCGGTGGGGTCGACGAGGTCGGTCCGCCCGGACAGGTGGAGGAACAGCGTGTCCTTCCCGCACGGCGCCTGCACGGCGCTGTACGAGCCGGTGCCCCGCCAGCCGGCCGGCAGGGGGGCGGCCAGGTCCTTCCGTCCGGTCACGAAGGCCGGGTAGCGGGTGTCGGCGGTGGCGGTGAAGCGCAGCGCCGGCTCCGACAGGCTCTGGCTGTAGACCCAGCAGGACCGCAACGGCGCCGCCGGATCGCTGACCCGCTGGGCGAGGTCGGGCAGGTTCTGCCCCGTCCCGACGCCCGGCAGGCCGCAGAGCTGCCCGTCGGTCGCGGGTGCGGCGGAGGAGCCGGCGGCGGTGAGGTGCATGTCCGGGGCGTCGGCGGAGCCGCAGCCCGAGGACTTGGCGAGCGCGGCGCCGAAGTCGGCCGCGAGCCGGGCGAGGGCCTCCCGGGCCGGCTGGTCCGGGGTCTCCTTGGCCGGGTCGTCCTGCCACCGGGCCCCGCGCTCGCCCTGGTGCCGCACATCCGCGCTGAGCAGGTCGGCGTCCCGGTCCGGGAAGTCGTCCGACGCACCGCCGGGCATGCGGCAGCCCGCCGGCAGCACCAGCCAGCCGGTGTCGTTGGCGAACGCGCCGATCGGGCCCCGGTCCGGCTGCGACATCCCGGGATCGACCAGGCTGCGCTTGTCGGCGACCTTGACACCGTGGCTGCGCAGGGTGAGGTCGGCGCCGCCGCGGACCTCGATCACACAGCTGCCCTCCGGCGCGGCGCGGTCCTTCGGCAGCCGGCTCTGGACGACCTCCAGCCGGCCGTCGCCCAGGACCCGTCGGACGTCCTCGGTGGCGACGGCGCCGTCGCAGAGGCGGTCCGGGAGGAACAGGTCGGTGTACCGCCACGCGGCGAAGCCGCCCGCGCCGATGGCGAGGGCGAGCACGCCGGCGAGGATCGTCCAGGTACGGGGGGAGAGCTTCACTGCTGGCCGTTCCGTCCCAGGGCGCTCATGGCGTTCGCGTGGCCGCTGGTGTGGCCGGTCGCCATGTTGGAGTAGACGAGGTCGGCCCGGTCGTCCGTCGTGTAGCCGTTGGCGCGGCCCCAGCCGAGGGCCATCTCCTTGCTCTGGTTCAGGGCCGCGAAGTGGTGGTCGGAGGAGCCCTGGTTGCCGGCGTCCTGGGCGTCCTTCTTGACGTCGTCCGCCCACTTCTCGATGCCCATGTCGACGAGCGTGCCGGCGATGTCGCCGACCTCGGGGATGAACCCGGTCACGGTGCCGTTCATCGAGGAGGCGAACGAGCTGGTCTTGTCGGCCCACTCCATCCGGTCGTCCTTGTCGTCGAGGATGACGTCGGAGCGGATGGCGTCGTAGGCGCCGAGCGCCGTGCCGATGCGCTGGGCCGGGAGGTCGACGACGTCGCGGTCCGCCCGGGGGTCCGGCGGCAGGGCGGCGATGAGTTCGGCGGCCTTGGCCCGTTCGGCGCCGTAGAGCATGGCGTAGGCCTCGGGTTCCTCCGAGACGCCGCGCAGGACGCGGACGAGGCTGTCGGCTCCGCCGTCGAGGTGGCCCTCGCCGTTCTCCTCCCGTACGCCGCCGCTGCCGCTGCTGACGTGGTCGCTGAGGATCTTGTGGGTGTCGTCGACGTAGTCCGACAGGGCGTTCGCGAGCGGCATCTTCAGATCGTCGTGGATCTCGCTGCCCTTGCCGTCCCCGTCGAGCGCCGCGATCACGCCCTCCATCACCCTCGCCTGCGCCGGGGTGTGCGGACCGCCGTTGTGGGTGCCCTCGCCGGGGACGTCGCCGGTGGCGGCAGCCTCCAGGGCGGCGGCG
The DNA here is from genome assembly GCF_040302725.1 of Kitasatospora sp. NPDC097605. Lineage (NCBI taxonomy): Bacteria > Bacillati > Actinomycetota > Actinomycetes > Kitasatosporales > Streptomycetaceae > Kitasatospora > Kitasatospora sp. NPDC097605. The sequence goes on from NZ_JBEOSF010000019.1 coordinate 143,320, forward strand.
AGGCCGTCCTGGTGGGTGGTCTTGTCGATCATCGGCGGCCCGTACAGGGTGTTGACGTACGAGGTGGGCCACTCGCGGTCGCGCAGCAGGTACTTGAGGCGGTCCTCGGCCCCCGGCCCCTTGGGGTCGAGGAACTGGGTGGCGGCCTCCGGGTTCTGGCCCATCAGCTTGAGCACGCCGTCCACCGGGTCGAAGACCAGGTCCGGGCGCGGGCCGTTGAACTGGTGCGAGGACCAGCGGTTCTTGTCGTCGCGCTCGGCCTTGAGGACGTCGGTGCCGAGGTCGTTCAGGAACTGCGAGCCGTACCCGGCGTTGCCGTGCTGGAGCAGGGTGGTGAGCGTCTGGTAGCCGTAGATCGGCTCGGACTTGCCGCCGAAGTGGCGCTCGTTGATGTTCTTGACGCCGGCTTCCTGCAGGCCCTTGCGGAAGTCCTGGTAGAACTTGCTGTTGGTGTCCCGGGTGGCGCCGCCGATGGTGTTGGCGAGGTTGGTCTGCAGCTCGCCGTACTCGCCCTTGTTCTTGCCGTCCCGGTCGTTGATCCGGACCTCCAGCTCATCGGCGAGCAGCAGGGTGCCCTCGGGGCCGAGCGCGTTGAGCAGGGTCTGGCCGTAGACCGGGCTGCCGGAGTTGGCCTTCATCAGGTTGTTGAGCTCGGCCAGCTCCTCGGCGCTGAGGTTCTTGCCGTCCTTGAGCCGGGAGGCGAGGTCGGCGGCCCGCTTGCCGTCCGCCTCGTCACCGCCGCCGACCGCCTGGCCGTTGAACTCGTTCACCAGGTCGCCGACCTTGGCGGCGCGGCGCAGCTGGAGGGCGGCCCGCTGGTCGGCCGCGGTCGCCTCCTCCACATAGATCTTGATCTTCTGCGCCCACTTGCCGGCGGCCTCGCTGCGCTCCTGCTGGTAGTCCCGGTCGTGCCGGTAGTCCTGCCTGGTGGCCGGGTCGAGCGCACCGACGTCGAACATCACGGCGCCGGTGCCGGTGACCTTCATGCCGTCGGCCTGGGCGTCGGCGACGGCCTGCTTCAGCTTCTTCTGCGCCTCCTCGAAGTCGTTCTTGGCGTCGGTGATGATCGACGCGACGGCCTTGGCCTCGGTCTGCGCGTCGATGCTCTGCTGGCGGGTCTGGTTGACGTGGGCGTTGGCGGCGAACGCCGTGGAGCCCATCCACAGGCCCTGGTTGCCGGTGACGGAGAGCACCTCGTTCTCCAGCCGGTGCTGGATCTGCTGGTACTTGCCGGCCATCGCGGTCCAGTCGGCGGCGGCCTTGGCCATCGCGGACGGGTCGGCCTTCATGACGTCCTCGAAACCGAGCAGGCTCATGCGATCACGCCTTCCCGGTGAACGACGTGGCGATGCCGTGCTCGACGTTCAGGTAGTTGCTGTGGGTCTGCCGCATCATCCCGGCCTCCTGGTTGAGCCGGCCGTTGAGCTGCGACACCTGCTCGTGCCACTCCTTGAGCGCCCCGCGCAGCGCCGACGCGGAGTCCCAGCCGCTCAGCTTCCCGGCCGCCGCCTCGGTCGACTCGTCGGCGACCTTCCCGGCCGCGGTGCTGTCGTTCGCGATGCCGTCCAGGGCGGTGGCCGCCTTGTCGAGGGCAGGCGTCGACACCTTGGTCGGCCCCCCGCCCGGCCCCTGTCCCAGCTTCAGGTCCGGATCCGCCATCAGTTCTCCCCGTTGTGTCCACACCCGGCCGGAGCCCGGCCGTCCGCGAATTTTCACGGGACGTTAGCACGTCAAAACCGGCCCCTCGCAAGGCTCAGGACCACCTCGGGCCACCACCGCCCCACCCGGCACACGGACCGGCCGGGAACGGCCGGCCGGGATCGGTGCGGGCCGGAAACGGGGCCGGCCGGGAACGGCCGGCCGGGATCGGTGCGGGCCGGGAACGGGGCCGGCCGGGAGCGGGCCGGCCAGGAGCGGGACGGCCGGCCGGTGCGGGTCAGGCCTCGGGGTCGCTGCAGGCGCCGATGGCGAGGCCGGCCTCGTGGGAGGCGCGCTGGGGGTCGCGGGCGCGGATGGCGTCGACGATCAGGTCGTGGCCGAGGTAGCGCTCGGCGATGAGCTCGGGGCCGACGTCGTGGCGCAGGTGGGCGCGGGTGACCTCGCCGAGGTCGGCGTAGAGGGCGGCGAGGACGTCGTTGTGGGCGGCGGCGACGACGGCCTGGTGGAAGGCGGCGTCGGCCTGGACGAAGTCCTCGGCGTCGCCGGAGCGCCAGGCGTCCTCGCGGCGGGCCAGCGCGGCGTCGATGAGGGCGAGGTCGCGGTCGGTGCGGCGGGTGGCGGCGAGACCGGCGGCGGAGGTCTCCAGGGTGGCCCGCAGTTCGGCGACCTGGGCGCGGTCGGCGTCGGCGAAGCGGCGGTGCATCACGCCGGCGAGCTCGCTGGTGGCCAGGACGTAGGTGCCGGAGCCCTGGCGGATGTCCAGCAGGCCGTTGTGGGCGAGCGCGCGGACGGCCTCGCGCACCGTGTTCCTGGCCACACCGAGCTGTTCGACGAGGGCGGCCTCGGTGGGGATGCGCGAGCCGACCGCCCACTCGCCGGAGGTGATCTGGGCGCGCAGCTGGGCGATCACCTGGTCGGACAGCGGGGTGCGCCTCGGCGAGGACAGCGCCACGGGGACTCCTTGGGGGTCGGACGGGTCGGGCCATCATGCCAATTCGCGGATGCGCTAATTCATCCCATCATTCTATGATGACCCGCATGTCGTCCGCCGCAGACACCGCAGATCCCGCCGCCGCGTCCTCCGCATCCCCCCGGGCCGGGGCCCGGCCGCTCGCCGAACGGTCCGCCCCGAGCGACCGCCGCTCCCTCGGCTGGCTGTTCGCCCTCGCGATCGCCGCCGCCGCGTTCAACCTCCGCCCCGTGGTCACCAGCCTCGGGCCGCTGCTCGACCAGGTCCGCGCCGACCTCGGGATGAGCCCCACGGTGGCCGGCCTGCTCACCGCCGTCCCCTCGCTCTGCTTCGCCCTGTTCGGCTTCGCCGCGCCGGGCCTCGCCCGCCGGCTCGGCCCGGTCGCGGTGGTCGCCGCCGGCATGGGGGCGATCACCGCGGGCGTGCTGGCCCGCTCCTTCGCCGGCAACACGGCGGTCTTCCTGCTGCTGACCTCGCTCGCGCTGGCCGGTGTCGCCGTCGCCAATGTGCTGATCCCGGTCGTGATCAAGCGGTACTTCCCGGAGAAGGTCGGGCCGATGATCGGCCTCTACTCGATGGCGCTGTCCGCCGGCACCGCGCTCGCCGCCGCCGTCACCGTCCCGCTGACCAGCGCGCTCGGCGGGGACTGGCGGTTCGGCCTCGGGGTGTGGGCCGCGCTCGGCGCCCTCGCCCTGCTGCTCTGGCTCCCGGCGCTGCTCACCCGGCGCCAGGAGGCCGGCGGGGCGGCGGGCGGCCGGGGCGCCGGGGTGAAGCTGCCGATCACCCGCAGCCGCACCGCCTGGGCGCTGGCCTGCTTCTTCGGCTGCCAGGCCACCGGCGCGTACGTGGTGATGGGCTGGATGCCGAAGATCTTCCAGGACGCCGGCGTCTCCGAGGGCGCCTCCGGCGTGCTGCTGGCGCTGACCATGGTGATCGGCGTGCCGGTCTCCTTCGTGCTGCCCAACCTGGCCGCCCGCCGCGGCGACCAGCGGCTGTTCGTGGTGGTGCTGGCGTCCTTCGGCATCGCCGGCTACCTCGGCCTGGCCTTCGCCCCGGCCGGCGCGCCGTGGCTGTGGGCGCTCCTGGTGGGCCTGTCGAACTGCGCCTTCCCGCTGGTGCTGACCCTGATCGGGCTGCGCGCCCGGACGGCCGGCGGGGTGGCCCAGCTGTCGGCCTTCGCCCAGGGCGTCGGCTACCTGATCTCGATCCCCGGCCCGATCCTGATCGGCCGGCTCTACCAGGCGACCGGCGAGTGGTACCTGCCGCTCGGCTTCCTGGCGCTGCTGCTGGTGCCGCAGATGCTGTTCGGCCTGCGGGCGGCCCGCGCCCGGCACATCGAGGACGAGGCCGTCCCCGCGCCGGCCGCGGCCTGACGGAGCGGTCCCACGGCGGGGCCGGTGGTGAACGGGCGTGTCCGGGATGGGAGAATCCGGGCATGCCCGTTCTCGAACCGAACCCCACCGACGGCCACAAGAAGCTCGGCCAGCTCGCCGCGATCATCGGCGGCATCGTCGTCCTGCTGATCATCGTCGCGACCGTCGCCCAGAACCTGGGCTGACGGCGGGACGGCCTCGCCGTGAACCGCGGATGACGGCACCGTCCGCCCCGCCGGGTGGCGGCATCGGGCAGCACCGCGCTCCCGGCCGGCTTTTCTGCCAAGCTTGCTGGGTATGAGCGCCGACACGCCCCGCAGGATCATCGTTCTCCGCCATGCCAAGGCCGACTGGCCGGACGGCGTCGACGACCACGAGCGGCCGCTGGCCGACCGGGGCCGCCACCAGGCCCCGGAGGCCGGACGCTGGCTCGCCGACTCCGGCATCAACCCCGACTACGTGCTCTGCTCCGACGCCCTGCGCACCCGGGAGACGTGGAAGCTCGCCGCGCACGAGCTGCCGAAGCGCTCGCGCAGGACCGTCTACGAGGGGCGGGTCTACGAGGCCACCCCCGGGGCGATCATCGCCGTCCTCCAGGAGACCCCGGAGGAGTACGCCGACCTGGTCGTGGTCGGCCACAACCCCGGGGTGCTCGGCCTGACCCAGGTGCTGGCCGGCGACGAGGGCGACCGGGACGCGCTGGAGCGGCTGCGGCTCGGCGGCTTCCCGACCGCCGCCATCGCGGTGCTCAGCTTCTCCGGCTCCTGGAAGGGCGTCGAGCCGGGCGTGGCCGAGCTGGTCTCGTACTTCACGCCGCAGGACTGAGACACCGCAGGACAGAGTCACCGCGGCTCTGAGACGCCGCAGGACCGAGCGGACAACAGAGGCGGACAACAGAGCGAGGGGCGTGCGGAACAGGTCCGCACGCCCCTCGGCGTCGTCGCGCAGGGGTGCGTCAGCCCGCCGCCGGAGCGTCCTCGGCCGGCCCGTCCTGGACGTCGGCCGCCTCGACCTCCTCGCGGGTGATCCCGAGCAGGTACAGCACGGTGTCCAGGAACGGCACGTTCACCGCGGTGTCCGCCGCCTCCCGCACCACCGGCTTCGCGTTGAACGCCACGCCCAGCCCGGCCGCGTTCAGCATGTCCAGGTCGTTGGCGCCGTCGCCGATCGCCACCGTCTGCTCCAGCGGCACCCTGGCCTGCTCGGCGAACCGGGTCAGCCAGCGCGCCTTGCCCGCCCGGTCGACGATCTCGCCGACCACCCGGCCGGTGAACTTCCCGTCCACCACCTCCAGGGTGTTCGCCGCCGCGAAGTCCAGGCCCAGCTGCTCCACCAAGTGGTCGGTGACCTGGGTGAACCCGCCGGACACCACCGCCACCTGGAAGCCCAGCCGCTGCAGGGTGCGGATCAGGGTGCGCGCGCCCGGGGTGAAGCGGACCTCGGCGCGCACCTTCTCGGTCACCGCCGCGTCCAGCCCGGCCAGCAGCGCCACCCGGGCGTGCAGCGACTCGGCGAAGTCCAGCTCGCCGCGCATCGCCGCCGCCGTCACCTCGGCGACCTCCGCCTCGCAGCCCGCGTGGGCGGCGAACAGCTCGATCACCTCGTCCTGGATCAGGGTCGAGTCGACGTCCATGACCACCAGCCGCTTGGCCCGCCGCTCCAGCCCGGCCGCCACCACCGCGACGTCCACCCGCTGGGTGGCCGCCTCCTGCGCCAGCTCGGCGCGCAGCCGGTCGGTGGCCACGCCCGAGACGGCCAGCTCGACGGCGGTCACCGGGTACTTGGCGAGCCGGAAGACGCGGTCGATGTTGCCGCCGGACTCGGTGATCCGGGAGGTCAGCGCGGCGACGGCGGAGGCGGTCAGCGGGTGGCCGAGGACGGTGACGTGCGAGCGGCCCTCGCGGCGCGGCCGGTTGTCGCCGATGCCGGAGATGATCTCGGCCTGGAGCTTCTGGTCCTCGGCCCAGCGGTGCACCAGCGACCGCAGACCGCCCTCGGCGCCGGGCGCGGGGGGAGCCGTGACCAGCACACAGAGCGTTATCCGGCCGCGGGTCACCACCTGCTCGATGTCGACGACCTCGACGCCGTACCCGGCCAGGGTGGCGAAGAGCCCGGTGGTGATACCGGGGCGGTCCTTGCCGAACACCTTGACGAGCAGGGTGCGCCCGTCCTCGGTCCGGGGCTGCGGGGCGGGGAGCGGCTCGGCGGCCAAGGGCGATGCGTTCATGGTGCCTCCCACGCTACCCGCAGCCGGTCGCGTCGACGGCACCCGTCCGGGTCGTGGACGGACGGCCCGACCGGTCCGCGGACCGGCTCGCGCAGGGGTCCGGGGACCTGCTCGGGGACCTGCTCGGGGACGTGCTCGCGGAGGTGCGGCGGAGCCGGCCGTGCACGGCCGGTCCGTGATTCGTTGCCGCCCGGTCACAGTCCGCGGGGGCGGCTTTCACCGGCGCCCGGCGGGCTGGAATGATTCCCCCGTCAGATTCACGATCATTTCGCCCCGACTGGCCGGGGCGCACCATCGGGGGAACCGAGAGAGCGGGGCAGACGAGCAGTGCCGCAACTCGTCATCGAGATCAACGGACAGCAGCGGGTCCTGGAACCCGGGCGGTCCTACACCATCGGTCGCAATCCGCAGTCGGACTTCCAGTTCGACGACGCGCGGGTCTCCTGGCAGCACGCCACCATCTCGTTCAACGGGGCGGGTTGGCAGCTGGACGACCACGGGAGCACCAACGGCACCTACACCGGCGGCGCCCGCACCCTGCAGGCGCAGCTGTTCCCGGGCGCCGTGGTCAACCTCGGCAACGCCGAGAACGGCCCCCGGCTCGCCTTCTCCGCGCCGGCCGCCCAGCCCGCCGCCCAGGCCCAGGCCTGGCACGAGGCGACCACCAGCCGCAGCCCCGCCCCGCAGCCGCACGCCGCCGCGCCGCAGCAGCAGTGGCAGGCCCCGCCGGCGCAGCAGCCCTACCCGCCGCAGGCGCAGGCCCAACCGCCGCACCAGCAGCAGTGGCCGCAGCAGCAGGCCCAGCCTCAGCACGCGCAGCCGCCGCACGCCCAGCCGCAGCCCTTTCCGCAGCAGCAGGGCTTCCCGCAGCCGTCGCCCGCCGAGCACGACGGCGGCCCGCAGCCGACGATCATCCGCAACCTGACCGCCGGTATGAAGACCATCCGGATCGGCCGCGCGCTCGACAACGACATCGTGGTCTCCGACCTCCAGGTCTCCCGCCACCACGCCGAGCTGCGCCAGCTGCCGGACGGCCGCTACGAGATCGTCGACCTCGGCAGCCACAACGGCATCTTCCTCAACGGCCAGCGTGTCGAGCGTCAGCTGATCGGGGCCCAGGACCGGCTGACCGTCGGTCACTCCAGCTTCGTGCTGGTCGGCGACCAGCTGCAGGAGTTCGTCGACACCGGCGCGGTCTCCTTCTCCGCCCGCCACCTGACCGTCGAGGTCGAGCACAAGGGCGGCAAGAAGATCCTGCTCAACGACGTCAGCTTCGGCGTCCCGGAGAAGTCCTTGGTCGCGGTCATCGGCCCGTCCGGCTCCGGCAAGTCGACCCTGCTGCGCGCCCTCACCGGCTACCGCCCGGCCGACCGCGGCGACGTCCTCTACGACGGCCGCAACCTCTACAAGCAGTTCGCCGAGCTGCGCTCGCGGATCGGCCTGGTGCCGCAGTCGGAGATCCTGCACAAGGAACTGACCGTCCGCACCGGCCTCAAGTACGCGGCCCGGCTGCGCTTCCCCGGCGACACCGAGGCCCGCGAGCGCGAGGCGCGGATCGACGAGGTGCTCTACGAGCTGCGCCTGGACAAGCGCGCCGACAACCGGATCACCGCGCTCTCCGGCGGCCAGCAGAAGCGCGTCTCGGTCGCACTGGAACTGCTCACCAAGCCCTCGCTGATCTTCCTGGACGAGCCCACCTCGGGCCTCGACCCGGGCATGGACCGCGAGGTCATGCAGATGCTGCGCGGCCTCGCCGACGACGGCCGCACCATCCTGGTCGTCACCCACTCGGTGGCCGAGCTCGCGCTCTGCGACCGGCTGCTGGTGATGGCGCCGGGCGGCGCGGTGGCGTACTTCGGCCCGCCGGACGAGGCCCTGCACTTCTTCGGGTACGAGACCTGGGCGGACGTCTTCCAGGCCTTCGAGAACTACCCGGACCACGACTGGGCCGGCCGCTACCGGGGCTCGGTGCACCACCAGCAGTACTCGGCCGACATCGACGCGGGCGCCGTGCAGCCGGTGCAGTCCGCGCAGATCGGGCAGGAGGCCGTCCGCCCGCCGAAGCCGCAGAGCTGGGGCTCGCAGCTGTGGACGCTGATCCGCCGCTACGTCTCGGTGCTCGCCTCCGACCGGGGCTTCCTGGCGCTGTCGATCCTGCTGCCGGCGGTGCTCGGCGCGGTCAGCGTGCTGATCCCGAACGAGGCCGGCCTGGCCCGCAACCCCAAGTCGCAGCTGGGCCTGAACAGCGGCGCGGCGACGATCATGCTGATCCTGGCGATCGGCGCCTGCTTCTCCGGGGCGGCCAACTCGGTCCGCGAGCTGATCAAGGAACGGGCGATCTACGAACGGGAACGGGCCACCGGGCTCTCCCGCTCGGCGTACATGATGTCCAAGATCATCGTGCTGGGCTTCTTCAGCGTGATCCAGGGCGCGATCATCTCCGCGGTCGGCTTCCTGCCGCGCAAGCTGCCCTCCGACGGCCTGGTGATCAAGAACCTGCCGATCCTGGAGATGAGCCTGGGCCTGATCCTGCTCAGCTTCGCCTCGATGATGTTCGGCCTGGCGATCTCCGCGCTGGTCAAGACCGCCGAGAAGACCATGCCGCTGCTGGTCATGTTCGCGATCATCCAGGTCGTCTTCACCGGCTGCCTCTTCCAGGTCTTCTCCAAGCCCGGCCTGGAGCAGTTCGCCTGGCTGATGCCGGCCCGCTGGGGCACCGGCATGGTCGCCACCACGCTGGACCTCTCGCACCTGCTCGGCCCCTGGAACAAGGACTTCCAGAACCCCGAGTACGACGCGATCTGGGGCCACAACGCCGGCCAGTTCTGGTTCGACGCCGGGATCCTGATCCTGATGTCGATCATCATCGGCGTCGTCGTGACCCGCCTCCAGCGCCGTCACGAGCCCGAGGTCATGCAGAAGGGCTGACCGCCCGCCGTCCGCCCGCGGGGGCGGCCCGCCCCACCCGGGGAGGGCCGCCCCCGCGGCGCGTTCCGGGACCCGCCGAGGGCCCGCCGAGGGGCCGGCGAGGGGCCGGCGAGGGGCCGTGCCAGGGCCGCCGAGGGCCGTGCGGCCTAGGTCCGCGGACCCGGGTCCCGCCCGGCCCCGGGACGGACGCGCGGGCCCGGCGCACAGCGGTAGGTTGGCGTCATGCCCACCGTGCCAAGCGAGCACCGGCACGCCGGATCGCTGCCCATCGACCGGATCCCGGTCGGCCCGCCGTCCGACGGCACCCTGCCCGCCTGCGAACCCTGCCTCACCGGCATCGAGGCCGTCAGCCAGGCCCTGCTCGCGATGAGCCGCCACCTGGAGGTCCGCGAGGTCCTGCGCCGGATCACCGCCTCCGCCCGCCGCCTGCTCGGCGGCGAGTACGCCGCCCTCGGCGTCCCCGACGACCACGGCGGCTTCGCCCAGTTCGTCGTCGACGGCGTCACCGACGAGCAGTGGAAGGCCATCGGCCCGCTGCCCCGCCAGCACGGCGTGCTCGCCGCGATGCTCCACGAGAGCGGCCCGGTCCGGCTGGACGACGTCCGCGGCGCCCCCGCCTTCGGCGGCTGGCCCGACGCCCACCCCGAACTCGGCGCCTTCCTCGGCATGCCGATCGTCGACCCCGACCACGCCGAGGACGAGCCCGCCGTGCTCGGCGTCATCTACCTCGCCAACAAACAGGGCGGCGGCGGCTTCACCGACCACGACGAGGAACTCCTGCGGATACTCGCCGCCCACGCGGCGCTCGCCCTGTCCAACGCCCGCCTCTACGAGCGCGGCCGCGAACTCACCCTGGCCGGCGAACGCGCCCGGATCGCCCACGACCTGCACGACGCCGTCTCCCAGAAGCTCTTCTCGCTGCGCCTCACCGCCAAGGCCGCCGCCAAGCTCGTCGACCGCGACCCGGCCCGCGCCCGCGAGGAACTCGCCGAGGTCGCCCGGCTCGCCGCCGAGGCCGCCGACGAACTGCGCGCCGTCGTCGTCGAACTGCGCCCCGCCGCCCTGGAGGAGGACGGCCTGAGCGCCACCCTCGCCTCCCAGGTGCAGGTCCTCGACCGCGCCCACACCGCCGACATCGCCTTCGCCGCCGACCGGGTCCGCGCCCTGCCGCAGACCCAGGAGGCCGCCCTGCTGCGGGTCGCCCAGGAAGCCCTGCACAACGCGCTGCGCCACTCCGGCGCCCGCCGGGTCACCGTCACCCTGGCCGGCACGCCCACCCGCGGCGCCGTGCTGAGGATCAGCGACAACGGCCGGGGCTTCGACCCCGAATCGGTCCGCCGGGCCGGCCGCCACCTCGGGCTGGCCTCGATGCGCGACCGCGCCGCCGCCGTCGGCGGCCGGCTCACCCTGGACTCCGCCCCCGGACAGGGCACGGTCGTCGAGATGGAGGTCCCCGGTGCCTGACACCGCGCCCGCGATCCGCGTCCTGCTGGTCGACGACCACCAGGTGGTCCGCCGCGGCCTGCGCACCTTCCTGGAAGTGCAGGACGACATCGAGGTGGTCGGCGAGGCCGCCGACGGCGCCGAGGGCGTCGACCGGGCCCGCGCCCTCGACCCCGACGTGGTGCTGATGGACCTCAAGATGCCCGGCGTCGACGGCATCGAGGCGCTGCGCACGCTCAAGGACGAGGGCAGCCGGGCCCGGATCCTGATCGTGACCAGCTTCACCGAGCACCGCACCATGGTCCCCGCCCTGCGGGCCGGCGCCGCCGGGTACGTCTACAAGGACGTCGACCCAGAGGCGCTGGCCGGCGCGATCCGCTCGGTCCACGCCGGCCATGTGCTGCTCCAACCCGAACTCGCCGAGGCGCTGCTCGCCGACGACGGCCCGCGACCCCCGCAGGGCCGCGGCGGCACCCTCACCGAGCGCGAGCGCGAGGTGCTCGGCCACATCTCCGACGGCCGCTCCAACCGGGAGATCGCCCGCAGCCTCCACCTGTCCGAGAAGACGGTGAAGACGCACGTCTCCAACATCCTGATGAAGCTGGACCTCGCCGACCGCACCCAGGCCGCGCTCTGGGCCGTCCGGCACGGCGAGACCCGCTAGCGCTGCTCGTTCTCGTCCACCAGCGCGTTGTACGCCGCCACCTGGGCCCGGCGGGCCGTGCGCCACAGCGGCGCCAGCACCGCCTGCCGGGCCGCGATCTCCGAGGCGCTCACCGCCGCGCCGTGGCTGCCCGAGGCGATCGACAGCAGCGCCGCCACCTGCCGCGCCGACTCCAGCACCCGCACCGCGCGCGGCGGGTAGCCCGGCGCGAGCAGCTCGTCGTGCCCGCGCCGCCGGAACGCCTCCAGCGCCCGCAGCGCCTCCGGCCCGGCGCCGGCCACGTCCAGCTGGGTCAGCAGCACGGTCGCCCGGCGCAGCCCGTCCGCGAGCTCGAACTCGGCCTCGTGCAGTGACGGCACATCGGCCGGCGGCCCGTCGTTCACCGCGGAGCAGCGCCACAGCACGATCGCCGACCGGTCCCCGGCCGGGCCGAACACCTCCACCTCGGGCACCAGCCCCAGCGGCACCCCGACCGCCAGCACCGCCTCGCCGGCCGCCATCGCCCGCTCGTTGAACGGCGCCGGCCCGGTCAGGCCCAGCGGGTGCCCGGCCGACGGCAGCGCCAGCCGCAGGCCCTGCACCCCCAGCACCCGCAGCCGGCCCAGCGCCCAGGTGAGCCCGTGCCGCTCGTCCGGACCGTCCCCGGGAAGCCCGGTCACCCGGTGGCTCTCGTCGGCCCCCAACACCGCCGCGGCGGCGTTGTCGGGCGGCACCATACCGGCCAGCAGGGCGTTGCCCCAGGCGGCCAGGCGCCCCGAACGGGGCTCTTCGTACGGATTGTCGGCAGGAGTGGCGAGCATCCGGCCAGCCTACGGAATCGGCGGCCATCCGCGTGGCGTAGGTTTGCCCATGCGTGTGCGGCGCACCCACTCCGTGCCCACCGGCCGCCGGAGTAGGCTGCCCGCCCGCACCGACGGCCGAGATATCTGTTTTTGGGGAAGGCGTAGGCATGAGCGACGTGCTGGAGCTGGTGGACGTTTCCGTGGTCCGGGAGGGGCGCGCGCTGGTCGACCAGGTCTCGTGGTCCATCTCCGAGGGAGAGCGCTGGGTCATCCTCGGCCCGAACGGCGCCGGCAAGACCACCCTGCTGCAGATCGCCTCCTCGTACCTCTTCCCGACCGCCGGCAAGGTCACCGTCCTCGGCGAGAAGCTCGGCGAGGTCGACGTCTTCGAGCTGCGCTCGCGGATCGGCCTGGCCGGCGCCGCGATGTTCGACAAGCTGCCCGCCGAGCAGACCGTGCTCCAGACGGTCCTCACCGCCGCGTACGGCATGACCGTCACCTGGCAGGAGACCTACGAGCAGTCCGACGAGTCCCGCGCGCTCGCCCTGCTCGACCGCCTCGGCATGGCCGGCCTGACCGACCGCCGCTTCGGCACCCTCTCCGAGGGCGAGCGCAAGCGCACCCTGATCGCCCGCGCGCTGATGACCGACCCCGAGCTGCTGCTGCTCGACGAGCCCGCCGCCGGCCTCGACCTCGGCGGCCGCGAGGACCTCGTCCGCCGCCTCGGCGCGCTGGCCCAGGACGAGTTCGCGCCGGCCATGGCGATGGTCACCCACCACGTCGAGGAGATCGCCCCCGGCTTCACCCACGTCCTGATGATCCGCCAGGGCAAGGTGCTCGCCGCCGGCCCGATCGACACCGAGCTGACGGCCCGCAACCTCTCCAAGTGCTTCGGCCTGCCGCTGACCCTGGAGCGCCACGGCGACCGCTGGTCCGCCCAGGGCCTGCCGCTGGGCTGACCCCGCGTGGGCTCCGCGGGCCCGCGCGGGATTCCGAGGGATTCCGCGCGGCCCCGCGGGGCTCCACCGGGTCCGCTGAACGTCCGCTGGACCCGGTCGAACCGGAACCGGTCGCACGTGCGACCGGTTTCCGCCCCTCCACCTGCGGGAACTGACCCTCGAAGGCCCTTCCCTCCCTAGGATGGTCACGTGGACAGCTGGATCTGGTGGCTCCTGGTCGCCGTCGGCCTCGGCATACCGTTGGTGATCACGGCGATGCCGGAACTCGCCATGTTCGCGATCGGCGCGCTCGCCGCGGCCGGCGTCGCGGGCCTGGGCGCCGATCCGGTCTGGCAGGTCCTGACCTTCGTCGCGGCCTCGGTCGCGCAACTGGTCGTCGTCCGCCCCATCGCGTACCGGGCACTGCGGAAGGGCCCGCAGATCAAGATGGGCATCGAGGCGCTCAAGGGCGCCACCGCGGTCGTCGCGGAAAGGGTCGACGGGGAGGGCGGCCGGATCAAGCTCAACGGCGAGATCTGGTCGGCCCGCGCGCTCCACCCCGAGCAGGTGTACCAGCCGGGGGAGCAGGTCGACGTCGTCGAAATCCAGGGCGCGACCGCCCTGGTCGTCTAGGGGAGAGTCCGTGGAACCCGTCCTTATCGTCCTGGTCGTCCTGGTCGTGGTGGCCTTCATCGCGCTGATCAAGACGATTCAGGTCATCCCGCAGGCCAGCGCCGCGATCGTGGAGCGCTTCGGCCGCTACACCCGGACGCTCAACGCCGGCCTGAACATCGTCGTGCCGTTCATCGACCGCGTCCGCAACCGGATCGACCTGCGCGAGCAGGTCGTGCCGTTCCCGCCGCAGCCGGTGATCACCCAGGACAACCTGGTCGTCAACATCGACACGGTGATCTACTACCAGGTCACCGACCCCCGGGCGGCCACCTACGAGGTCGCCAGCTACATCCAGGCGATCGAGCAGCTCACCGTCACCACGCTGCGCAACATCATCGGCTCGATGGACCTCGAATCCACCCTCACCTCCCGCGAGGTCATCAACGCGGGCCTGCGCGGGGTGCTCGACGAGGCCACCGGCAAGTGGGGCATCCGGGTCAACCGCGTCGAGCTGAAGGCCATCGAGCCGCCGACCTCCATCCAGGACTCGATGGAGAAGCAGATGCGCGCCGAGCGGGACAAGCGCGCCGCGATCCTCACCGCCGAGGGCAACCGGCAGTCGCAGATCCTGCGCGCCGAGGGCGAGAAGCAGGCCGAGGTCCTCAAGGCCGAGGGTGAGGCCCAGGCCGCGGTGCTGCGCGCCGACGGTGAGGCCGCCGCGATCCGGACCGTCTTCGAGGCGATCCACCAGGGCGACGCCGACCAGAAGCTGCTCGCCTACCAGTACCTGCAGACCCTGCCCGAGCTGGCCAAGGGCGACGCCAACAAGCTCTGGATCATCCCCAGCGAGGTCGGCGACGCGCTCAAGGGCCTCGGCGGCGCCTTCACCGGCCTGACCGGCAACGGCGGCGGTGCCAACGGCGGCGCGATGGCCGCCCCCAGCGCCGCCCCGGCCGCCCCGCCGGCCGCCACCCAGGTCCCGATCGACCCGGCCGCCGGCCCGCGCCCGCTGGACACCGACACCAAGGGGTCCGCGCGGCCCCGGATCGACCCGCTGCGCGAGTACCGCAAGACCGACCCGGAGTGACCCGACCGTCGTCCCACCGAGGGCCCGCCCCCGTACCGCACGGGGCCGGGCCCTCGGGCGTCGTACCCCCGACTGTGTCGTACGTCCCGAATTCCGGGCACCGCTGGAACCCCCGGCGCTCCGTCCGGCATGATCACCGCGACAGGACCCCCACGGGAGGTGGCTCATGACGGTCTGGGAGGCGGTCGCCGTCCTGGCGGCAGGCGTCGGCGCCGGAATGATCAATGTGATCGTCGGCTCCGGCACCCTCATCACCTTCCCGGTGCTGCTCGCCGTCGGCCTCCCACCGGTCACCGCCAACGTCTCCAACTCCTTCGGCCTGGTGCCCGGCTCGCTCAGCGGCGTGATCGGCTACCGCCGCGAGCTGGCCGGCCAGGGCGCCCGGCTCGCCCGGTTCGGCACCGCCTCGCTGCTAGGCGGCGTGCTCGGCGCCTACCTGCTGATCGAACTGCCGAGCGCCGCCTTCGACGCCGTCGTCCCGGTGCTGATCCTGCTCGCCCTCGTCCTGGTGGTGCTGCAGCCCCGGGTCGCCCGGGCCGTCGCCGCCCGCCGCCGCCCCGACGGCGACCCGCACGGCGGGGTGCTCCTGCTCGTCGGCATCTTCCTCACCGGCGTCTACGGCGGCTACTTCGGCGCCGCCCAGGGCGTGCTGCTGCTGGCCCTGATGGGCATGCTGCTCCAGGAGGACCTGCAGCGGATCAACGGGGTGAAGAACGCCCTCGCGATGATCGTCAACAGCGTCGCCGCCCTGTTCTTCCTCTTCACCTCGACGGTGAACTGGGCCGCCGCCGGTCTGATCGCGGCCGGCTCGCTGGTCGGCGGGGTGATCGGCGCCAGGGTCGGCCGCCGGCTGCCGCCGCAGGCGCTGCGCGCGGTCATCGTCGTCGTCGGCCTGGCCGCCGTCATCAAGCTGCTCACCGACTGAGCACCCGCTCCGAGGTGTCGCCGACACCCGGCGGCCACACCTCTATATCGTCCTACGCGTGCGCCTTCGGCGCGCACGGTCCGCGCGGACCGACAGCGACCGGCGACAGGAGTGGGCCGATGAGCCGCGAACGGCTGACCGAGGACGAGATCAACGCCGGGCTGGCCGGCCTCCCGCACTGGAGGCGCGAGGGCGACACCATCGTCCGCACCGCCGACGCCCCGGACTTCCCGGCCGGGATCCGGGTGGTCGACGCCGTCGCCGCGGCCGCCGAGGCGATGGACCACCACCCCGACATCGACATCCGCTGGCGCACCCTGCGCTTCGCCCTCTCCACCCACAGCGCCGGCGGCCTCACCACCCTCGACCTCGACCTCGCCGCCCGGATCGACCAGGCCCTCGCCGCCGAGTCCGCCGGTCCCTCCGCCCGCTGAAGGGACCGCGGCGGAACGAGCCGCGGAACCGTCCCCTCCGGGCCGCCCCGGTGCCGTGAGATGCTGGCTGCCGCAGTGCAGGCGGCCGGGAGGGACGGAACGGATGGCGCAGGACCCCCTCGGCGACGGCCACGCGCAGCCCTGGTACCCGCAGCAGACCGCCTGGCCGGCCGAGCACGGACCGGACGTCCGGTACCTCCCGTACGACCCGTACGACCCCTACGGCCAGGTGCCGCAGCAGCCCGACGCCTACGTGCCGGACGCCTACGTGCCGGACGCCTACGTGCCGGACGCGTACGGCCACGGCGGGCCGCACCAGGACCAGTACCACGACCAGCAGCAGTACGCGCCGTACGTCGTCGTTCCTCAGCAGCCGGCGGGGGAGGAGCTGTACGTGCCCGCCGGCGCCGAGTACACCGACGACGGCTATGTGCACCTGGAGCCCGAGCCCGAGCCCGCACCGGAGCCCGAACCCGCGCCCGCCGCCGCTCCGGCCCGCTCCCGCCGGGCCGGCCGCGCCGGACGCCCCGGCCTCGCCGCGAAGGCCCGCGCCGCCGCGGACGCGGTCGTCGCCGCCGAGCACACCCCCGACCGGCGCGCCCTGCTGATCCGCACCGGCGCCGGCGTCGCCGCGCTCGGCGTCCTGGTCGCGGCCGGCGTGATGGTGAGCGCCCAGGGCGGCGGCAGCGCCTCCGCCGCCGACGCCACCGGCGGCGATCCCGGCTTCAGCGCCGCCCACACCCGGATCTGGGCCGCCCAGGCCGAGGCCGGCGGGCCCGGCGGCGACGACACCCTGGTCGGCAGCTGGCTGCTCGACGGCACGGTGGTGCGCGCCGACGCCACCGGCGTGCGCGCGTACGGCCTGACCGACGGCAAGCCCGTCTGGGCGGTGCAGCCGCCCGCCCCCGGCGCGGTCCCGTGCGGCCTCTCGCCGACCGTCAACCCGGCCGGCCTCGGCGCCGCGCTGTTCCGGCCGCAGGCCGACCCGAAGAGCCCCTGCTCGCTGGTCGCCGCCGTCGACACCAAGGACGGCCGGACGGCGTGGACCAAGCCGCTCACCGACACCAAGGGCGCCTACGGCGCCCGCGTCGGCGTCACCGAGGACAAGGTGATCGCGGTCGGCGACAGCCACGTCGTCGCCTGGCAGGCCGCCGACGGCGCGGACCTCTGGCAGTACACCGGGCAGGGGAAGTTCTGCACCCTCTCCGGCGGCGTCTCCGGCACGACCGTCCTGGTCGCCAGCACCTGCGCCGACTCCACCCCCGTCGACCAGGCCGTCGCGCTGAACACCGCCGACGGCAAGGTCGCCTGGTGGCGCGGGCTGGACAACCGCCCGAAGACCGCCACCGTGCTCTCCGCCGAGCCGCCCGTCGTCCTCACCACCGGCGAGAAGCCCGAGGACGACCGGGTGTTCGCCTGGGGCCCGGCCGGCGACCCCGCCGCCGAGATCCCGGTCACCGACGCCGATGGCCGGCTGGACGTCGCCCACGGATCGTTCTCGGCCACCCCCGGCGTCTTCTTCCACGACCGCACGATGGTCACCACGGTCACCACCGCCGCCTCGGCGAACGGCACCGGCGGGCCGGTCGCGGTGGCCGGCTACGACCTGGACACCGGAAAGCAGCGCTGGCGCACCGCCGCCCGGGAGAAGGGCGCCGCCCGGGCCGTCGGCGTGGACGGCGGCGCACTGGTGCTGGCCGTCGACGAGCGCGTCGACCAACCGGCGCACCTCAGCCGCTTCACCCTGGACGGCGGGCGGGAGACGGTCGGCGGCGGTTTCCCGGCCGGCACCGGCTCACTGCTGGTCTCCGGGCGCGTCCTGATCGGCGGCGGCCGGGTCGTCGCCGTCCCCGAACACTCGACCAACTTCGGCACCGCGACGGGCTTCCGGGCGAAGGAATGAGCCACGCGCCGGACCGGGAACCGACCTCCCCCGTCGATCCCCGGCCCGCCCCCGCGACACCCCCCGGTCCGTGGCCGGCTCAGGCGGCGGACGGCGCGGGAGCACCGACGGCCTGGGCCGGCAGCCAGTCGGCCAGCTCCCGCACGTCCGAGCCGCGCAGGCCCAGCGCCATCATCAGCGTCGCCTGCGGCGTCGGGACGAACGGCTTGCGGAGCAGCTTCATCCCCGCCTGCTCCGGCGTCCGGTCGGCCTTGCGCTGGTTGTCCTCCGCGCAGGCGGCCACCGTGTTCAGCCAGCTGTCCGCGCCCCCGCGCGACCTGGGCTGGAGGTGGTCCACCGTGGTGGCCCGCCGCCCGCAGTAGGCGCACAGGTGCTGGTCCCGGACGAGCACCCCGCGGCGCGACCACGGAGCCTGTTGTCGGAACGGCACCCGTACGTACCGCTGGAGTCTGATCACCCGCGGCACCGGTACGGTCACCCCCGTCCCGCGCATGGTGCGCAGGGGGTGCGCCTGCTCGACCACGGCCTTGTCCTGGAGCACCAGGACCACGGCACGCTGGAGCGACACCGTCGTCAGCGGCTCGTAGCTTGCGTTCAGAACCAGCGTGCTGCGCACCTCGGCCACCCTTCCGCGGGCGTGCCACGGCGGCACGACCGTCCTCACACACGTCACTGCCGCCGCGCGGCGGTGGGACCACTGTGAAGGGGCTCCCGGCCGTCGAACAACGGAATTTCCGGTGTCACGGAGGGGCATGGCCACGTCGGGACCGAGACCGCGGCGGCGCGTCCGCGCAGATGCGGCGAAAACTCGCTGGCCGGGACCGCGTAGGCTCTACAACGCTGGAGTCGTCCCGCACCGGGGCCCGACCGGACCGGGCCCGCACCGGGTGGGGACGCCCGACCGAAGGAGAAGCGTGACCGTGACGGACATCGTCGACGAGCTGCGGTGGCGTGGGCTGATCGCCCTGTCCACCGACGAGGACGCACTGCGCAAGGCGTTCGCGGACGGCCCGGTCACGTTCTATTGCGGCTTCGACCCGACGGCCCCCAGCCTGCACCTGGGCAACCTGGTCCAGATCCTCACCATGCGCCGCATCCAGCAGGCGGGGAACCTCCCGCTCGGCCTGGTCGGCGGTGCCACCGGTCTGATCGGCGACCCGAAGCCCACCGCCGAGCGCGTGCTCAACGACCCCGAGACGGTGGCCGGCTGGGTGGAGCGCCTGCGCGGGCAGATCTCGCGGTTCCTGGACTTCGAGGGCCCGTACGCGGCGCGCATGGTCAACAACCTGGACTGGACCTCCGGGATGTCCGCGATCAGCCTGCTGCGCGACGTGGGCAAGTACTTCCGGGTCAACAACATGATCGCCAAGGAGGCCGTCGCCCGACGGCTCAACTCCGACGCGGGCATCAGCTACACCGAGTTCAGCTACCAGATCCTCCAGGGCATGGACTACCTGGAGCTGAACCGCCGCTACGGCTGCACCCTGCAGACCGGCGGCAGCGACCAGTGGGGCAACCTCACCGCCGGTACGGACCTCATCCGCAAGGCCGACGGCACGTCGGTGCACGCGCTGGCCACGCCGCTGATCGTCAAGGCCGACGGCACCAAGTTCGGCAAGACGGAGTCCGGCACGGTCTGGCTCGACCCCGAGCTGACCACCCCGTACGCCTTCTACCAGTTCTGGCTGAACGCGGACGACCGGGACGTCCCCAACTTCCTGCGGATCTTCAGCTTCCGCTCGAAGGAGGAGATCGAGGAGCTGGAGCGCGAGACCACCGAGCGCCCCGCCGCCCGCCTCGCCCAGCGCGCCCTCGCCGAGGAGCTGACCACCCTGGTGCACGGTGCCGACCAGTACGAGCGCGCGGTCGCCGCCTCCAAGGCGCTGTTCGGCCAGGGCGACCTCGCCGACCTGGAGGCCCCCACCCTGGCCGCCGCGCTCGCCGAGGTCCCGAAGGCCGCGGTCACGGAACTCCAGTCGATCGTCGACCTGCTGGTCGCGGTCGGCCTCTCCCCGAGCCGTTCGGCCGCCCGCCGGACGATCAAGGAGGGCGGTGCCTACCTCAACAACGTCAAGGTGACGGACGAGGAAGCGGTGCCGGCCGAAGCGGACCTGCTGCACGGCCGCTGGCTGGTCCTGCGCCGTGGCAAGCGCAACCTGGCCGCGGCAGAGCTGAGCAAGTGATCGAACTGGCCGTGATGGCCCAAAAGCGAGGCCACTGACCTGCGGCTTTGCCCATCAGGGGCGGGATCCAGCCGGATCCCGCCCCTGATGTTTGACGATGTCCTCCAGGTGGCCTAGTGTTGAACGAGTCGCTGAAGCGGCCACCCACTCAGCGCGTCACGCTCAGAGCATGAATTTCGAGTGACACTCGGAATGCGCTAATGTGGAGGGCGTCGCGGAAAGTGACCCCGGCCAGTTCGGGAAATCGGATGAATGAAACTCCGGAAAACGGAGCGGAAAACATCTGATAAGCTGGAAACACGAAAGAACGAAGCGCCCGGAGGGCCGGTGTGAAAGCCGCCTGA
>NZ_JBEOSF010000020.1:0-156716 GCF_040302725.1 Kitasatospora sp. NPDC097605
ACGCCCAATCCTGGCTCCCCCCCCCGGGGATCCGCGGACGGGCGGCGCGCACCAGGCGTCGGCGCCGGCGCCGGCGCCGACGCCTGGAGCGGTGAGGCCGGCGGTCAGGAACGCGACCACGGTGGCGAACGCGGGGAACGGCGGCTCGGAGGTGGCGGCCGCGCCGGCGGCGAGCGGCCGGCCGTAGGTCTCCAGGAGCGTGGTGAAGGCCAGCCGCCAGCGGTCGCCGATCTCGCGGATGCCCAGGTCGGGCAGCGCCCGGCCCAGGACGACCTCGAACGGGGCGGTGCCCGCCCACGGCGCGCCGTTGAGCGGACGTTCGGCGGCGAGCATGGTCTGGGCCAGCAGCCGGCACAGCATCCGGCCCCGCTCGGTGCGCACCAGCGTGTCGAACGGTTCGGCGACGGCCGCGACGAGTTCCCGCACCTGCGCCGGCCCGGTGCCGTCGGGGTGGAGGACGGTCGCCTCCAGCCCGCCCCGCCAGAGGGGGAGCAGTTCGCGTTCGAGCAGCGCCGCGACCAGGCCCTCCCGGGAGCCGAAGTGGTAGTGCACCGCGCCCGGGTTCAGACCGGCCTCGGCGTTGACCGCCCGCACCGAGACCTGGTCCGTGCCGCGCTGGAGGAAGAGCCGCTCGGCGGCCGCGAGCAGGCGGTCCCGGGTCGTGGCGGGGTCCGGGGTCGGGTTCTGGGCTGGTCCATCCGGCATGCCGATATTGCACCACAGACCAGGGGGTTAGTATTCAATCAGTGATTGAAATTCGATTGGCGCCATATCCGGACGGGTCACGCGCCAGTCCGTGCGCCGTGCGCGCACCGTGATCGAGAAAGGCCTGCACCATGGGTGTTTACGCTGTCACCGGCTCCGCTTCGGGAATGGGCGCGGCCAGCGCCGCGGTCCTCCGGGAGGCCGGGCACACCGTCATCGGCGTGGACCTCCACGACGCCGACGTCACCGCCGACCTCGGCACCGCCGAGGGCCGCCGGGCCGCCGTCCAGGAGATCCTGGCCGCCGCCGGCGGCGTGCTGGACGGCGTGGCGGCGGTGGCCGGCGTCGGCCCGGCGATGAAGGACGCCGCCGCCGTGGCCTCCATCAACTACTTCGGCCCGGTCGTCCTGCTGGAGGGGCTGCGGCCGGCGCTCGCCCGCTCGGCGGCGGGGCGCGCCGTGGTGATCGGCTCCAACTCCGCCACCACCGTCCCGGTGATCGACGACACGCTGGTCGACCTGCTGCTCGCCGGCGAGGAGGAGGCGGCCCGCGACCGCGCCCGGGCGACCGCCGCGGCGCTCCCCGCCGAGCTGCGGGAGTCGTCGCCGGGCATCTCCGCCTACGCGAGCTCCAAGTTCGCCCTGGCCCGGTGGGTGCGCCGCACGGCGGTCACCCCGGCGTGGGCCCGCGAGGGCGTGCTGCTCAACGCCATCGCGCCCGGCGCGGTGATCACCCCGCTGATGCTCGGGTCCACCGGTGTGGCCGAGGACGCCGACACCGACGGCTTCCCGACGCCCATGCCGCTGGGCGTCTTCGGGCGCCCCGAGGACATCGCCTTCTGGGTGCACCAGTTCCTGCGCCCCGAGGCCCGCTTCACCACCGGGGCCACCCTGTTCGTCGACGGCGGCACCGACGCCGCGATGCGCCCGGACGCCCAGCCGACCGCGCTGACCCGCTGACCGGCGCTCGGCCGGGCACCGGAGGCGGTTCGCCCATGTCGGTCCGCACCGCTACAGTCCGGGCCATGGGTGGGGATCTCGAGAACGACGAACCGGGCGCGGCGGACCGCGAGGTGACGGACCCCCGGTTCCTGGTGACCGCCGATCCGCGCGAGGCGGCGCTGCGGCTGGCGACGGCGACGGGGGCCGCCGGGCGGCTGGCGGCGGCCGTGTACCGGGCGTCTGCGGAGCTGCACCGTGAGGCCGACGCGGCCACCCGCCGGCAGGTGCTGGCACTGGACGCGGCCCGCTTCGGTGACCGGGCGTTCGCCGAGCGGCTGGCCGCGGTGGCCGTGGCACAGGCGCCGGACGCGCGCTGGCGGGTGGACTGGGCCACCGGGTCGGGCGTCCATCCGGCCTTCCTCGGCGACGTCGACGGCGCCTCGCCGCCGCCGGTGGACCTCGACGGCCGGCCGGCCGTGCTCACCCGCGAGGACGGCGCGCTGCTGCTGGGCGACCCGGCCACCGGAGAGCCCCTGCTGCGGCTGCCCGCCGCCGGCTCCGTGCGGCGGGAGGAGTGCACCACACGGCTCGACGGCCGGGCGGTCACCGTCCGGTGCGACGGGCGCGGCGCGCCGCGGCTGCTCGACGCCGCCACGGGCGAGGCGCTGGGCACCCTGGCCGGGCCGGCGCCGTCCACCCTCGGCCCGGTCACGCTCGACGGCCGGCCCCACGTCCTGGGCGAGGACGGCGAGCGGTTCGCGCTCTGGGACCTGACGTCACGTCAACTAGTCCGGGAGATCAAGCCGTTCGAGCGGGCCGACGTCCAGGCCTGGGCGGTCGCGGAGCTGGACGGGCGCCCGCACGTCGTCGCCGGGAGCTTCGACGGCTCGGTCGGGATCTGGGACCTCACCTCCGGCGAGCGGACCGCCGAGGACCGTGCCGAGGACGGCGACCTGTGGCTGATGGCGCCGGTCGTGGTCGGCGGACGGCCGCGGCTGCTCACCGTCGGCAGCAACCCCTACGTGGGCGAGCCGCTGGAGGAGGCCGAGCTGTGGGCCCTCGACCCGCTGCGCCGGGTGGACCGGCTGCCGGTCGGCTGGGGCGAGCTGACGACGGCCGCCGCGAACGGCCGCTGCTGGCTGGTCACCGAGGGCGGCCGGGCCTGGGAACTGTCGGACGCCGCACCGGCCGGCCGCCGGACGCCGGGCCACCGGGCCCGGGTCAGGGCGGTCGCGAGCACGGTGCTCGACGGCCGGCCGGTGGCGGTGAGCGGCGGTGACGACGAGGTGCTGCGGCTGTGGGACCTCGCCACCGGCGAGCCCGTCGGACCGCCGCTGCCCACCGCGCCCCACGAGGACGAGTGGGAGGGGGTCACCGGCCTGCGGACGGCGCTCGTCGACGGCCGGCCGTACGCCGTCGCGACCCACGTCGACGCCTACGAGAACACGGCGGAGCGGGTCTGGGACCTCACGGCGGGTGCGGAGGCCGCGGCCGAGGCCGTGCGGCGGATCGGTGAAGGACCCGTGCCCGCCCCCGAGACGGCGGCCCCGGCCCCCGAGGGGCTGACGGCGGCCGCGACCGGAACCGTCGCCGGCCGCCCCGTCGCCCTGTTCGCCGTCCGCCACCGCGTTCAGGTGTGGGACCTGTCCGGCGATCCGGCGCTGACCGGCGAACTCGCCTTCCCGCAGCCCGTCGCCGCGCTGGCGGTCACCCAGGACGGCCGGGTCCTGGCGGGGTTCGGTGATGATCTCGCCGTTCTGCGGAACGTCTGATCTGCCGTCAAAGTTCCTGGTTTTCCTGCGAACTTGTGTGAAGTCCCTTTAAGCTCCCCTTAACAATGGCGGCTCTCCGCCCACACACGGACTCCCTTCCGGAGTCGGGGCGGCAGGCCCAACTGCATTATGAGAGCAGGGATGACTACGACACGTGATCAGGAAGCCGGTGCCGTGCGCGGCCCGGAGCGGCGGCCGCCGGGTGTGCTCGGCCGCCGCACCGTGGGGGGCGCCGCGGCGCTGCTCCTCGGAATCGGGGCGTGCTCGCTGCTGGCCGCCCCGGCCGCGTTCCCGCAGTCGGCCGACGGCACGGTGACGGTCCGCGTGGTGCGGGCCGTGGACACCGACGGCGTCTGGCAGGCCGCGCTGGAGCCCGGCATGGCCGGCGTCAAGGTGACGCTCACCGACGACGCGGGAGCGGTCGTCGAGGGCACCACGGCGGCCAACGGCACGGTGGCGTTGACGCCCGGCACCAAGCTCACCGGCGGCAAGTACCGCGTCCAGGTGGTGAACCCGAAGCCGGGCACGCTCTACCCGGCGTTCGCCTCCCGGCAGGGGCTGGCGGGCGCGCCCGACCGGCTCAGCAGCAACGAGGAGTTCGTCGACGTCTCCGGCGGCAAGGACGTGGAGCTGACCACCGGGCTCTGGAGCCCCGGTGACTACTGTCAGAAGAACGCCCCGCTGCTGACGACCTGCCAGCCGGCCACGCGCGAGGGCGGGGCGCAGCGCACGCTGGTCTCCTTCCCGTACAGCGCGCGCGGCCAGGAGGGCGAGGACGTCAAGGCGACCAACATCGCCACCAACGCCGACACCGGCACGCTCTACGGCATCGCGTGGAGCAAGGCCGACCGGCGGGCGTTCTCCTCGGCGGTCGCCAAGCGGGCCACGGACTACGGTCCCGGCGGCGCGGGCGGGATCTACGTGACCGACGTGGACGCCAAGAAGACCACGTTGTTCACCACCGTCCCGAACGCCGGTACCACCGGCCACGGCGCGGGCACCGACGACGGCTTCATCGGGGCGCCGGGCAAGGAGAGCCTGGGCGGCATCAAGGTCACCGACGACGGCCAGGACCTGTTCGTCGTCAATCTCAACGACCGCAAGCTCTACCGCTACAACGCCACCGTGGCCACGGCCTCCGCGCCGAAGGCCGTCTACCCGATCCCGGACCCGGGCTGCCCCGCGGCCGTGGACTGGCGCCCGTTCGGCCTCGGCCTCCAGGACGGCACCGGCTACCTCGGCGGCGTCTGCTCGGGCGAGTCGACCGGCAAGGCGTCCGACCTGCGCGCGGTGGTGCTGCCGTTCGACCTGGCCACCGGGGCGTTCGCGGCGCCGATCCTGAACCAGCCGCTGGACTACCCGCGCCAGACGACCGTCGGCGGCGGCCCCTGCGACGGGGCGGCCTGGTTCCCGTGGACCAACACCTGGCCGACCTCGCAGAACGGCAACCCGTGCGGTAACACCACCATCGCCCAGCCCGAACCCGAGCTGGGCGAGATCGCGTTCGAGACCGACGGCTCGATGCTGCTGGCCTTCCGCGACCGCTTCGCCGACCGCGCGCCGTCCGGTGTCCCCTACTCCTCCGTGATGTCGGGCGGTGACCTCAACAAGGCCTGCCCGGCGGGCGGAACCTATGTGATGGACACCAACAACGGCTGCGGACAGACCGTCCGGGGCACCCGCTTCTTCGACACCAGCTGGGGCGGTCACCGCAACACCGCGTTCGCGGGCATGGCGGACTCCAAGGTCGAGAACACCATCGCGACCTCCGCCTTCGACCCGAACCACACCGCCCTCGGCTACGGCACGTCGTTCCTCCAGCGGAACGGCCAGCAGGACCCGAAGTTCGGTTTCCGGCTCACCCCGAAGACCGAGGCCGCCCCGTTCGGCAAGGGCGCCTCGATGGGTGACCTGGAGGTGCTCTGCGACCAGGCCCCGCTCCAGATCGGCAACCGGGTCTGGTACGACCCCGAGCGCAGCGGCATCCAGCGCCCGGGCCAGAAGCCCGTGCCGGGTGCGACGGTCAACCTGTACGACGAGGCGGGGAAGCTCGTCGGCACCACCAGGACCACCGAGCGCGGTGAGTACTACTTCGACGACACCAACGTCAACGGCGGCCTCAAGCCGCGCACGAAGTACACCGTCCGGCTGGACAACCCCGCCGACTACGCCAAGGGCGGCCCCCTCCACCAGTGGGTGCCGACCGACGCGAACGTCGGTGACAACGCCTTCATCGACTCCAAGGGTGTCGTCCCGGCGGGCGGGCAGTACGCCGAACGCGCGCTGACCACCGGCGGACCGGGCGAGAACGACCACACCTACGACTTCGGCTTCCGCCAGCAGGAGGGCGCGCTGCGCCTGGTCAAGCACGACCAGGACGGCAAGCCGCTGGCGGGCGCGAAGTTCCAGCTCTGGAAGGAGACCAACGGCACCGCCGGGCTGCAGAGCACCGGTGACAAGCCCGACACGGCGGTCGGCGACCCCTGCACCACCGGGGCCGACGGCATCTGCAAGGGCAGTGGTGTGACGGGGACGTACTACTGGCAGGAGGTGAGCCCGCCGGAGGGCTACACCGCGCCGGAGCAGTCGGTGTTCGGCCCGCTGGTGCTGACCGCCGACAACCTGGCCGCCGGGGTCGAGGTGACGGCCGTGAACCGGCTGAAGCCGACCCCGACGCCCACTCCGACGGCCACCCCGACGCCGACGCCCACCGAGACGCCGACGCCGACCCCCACGCCCACCCCGACCCCCACCCCGACGCCGACCCAGGCTCCGACGCCGCCGTCCCCGGCCGCGACGCCGCCCGCGCCGGCTCCCGCCCCCGGGCACCTGGCCAACACCGGTGCCAATGAGGGCATCCCGGTGATGGCGGCCGGTGCGGGCACGCTGACCGTGCTCGGTGCGATGCTGGTGCTGCTGGCGCGCCGGCGCCGGGCGCAGCAGCAGTAGCACGAGCAGGAGCCCCACCCCGGTGGCCCCCTCCGGGGCGCCGGAACCAGGGCGGGCCCGGGGACCTCAGGTCCCCGGGCCCGCCCGTCTGTTGTGACCGATCGACGAGAGAAGGCAAGCGCATGGCCCGGAAGACCAAGGCCGAGACCCCCGAGGCGCCCCCCGGGTCGCGTCGCCGGGCCTACCGGCTCAGGAGCCTGGTCGCCCTCGCGGTGTGCGCCGCCGTCGCCGGCGGCCTGGTCGCCTACCGCGCCGTCTCCGACGAGCCGGCGGAGCGGCCGGTGACCGTCGACGAGGCCTCCCGGCTGGCCCTGTCCCGCCTCAACCTGTTCCAGGCCAGCCCGGTCGCGGTGACGCTCGACGCCGCCGAGGGCGGGGGCGTCGCCGTCCGGGTCGAGGGCGTCGTCGACTACCGCACCCGCCGGGGCGCCGGCCGCTACCAGGTCACCGGGGCGAACGGCGCGCTCGACCACGGCCTGGTCGTCTGGGACGCCGGCGGCCTCGGGCTCGCCCCCGAACCGGCCGGCACCGCCGGCCCGGCCTGGCAGCAGGCCGAGCGCGTCCCCCGGCAGGGCTGGTCCCCGCGCACCTACACCGCGGACCCGCTGGACGCCGGGCTCCAGCTGATCGTCCAGCTCGGCGCCGACCGGCCCGACAACCCGCTGCTGCTCGCCCAGTCCGGCGCCCGCTGGCTCGGCCGCGAGCGCCTGGACGGCCGCGACCACGACCGGTTCGCCGGCCCGCGCGCCCAGGGCGCCGCGCCCGACGGCGAGCGGTCGCCGCTGACCTACTGGGTCGACGACGACGGCACGCTGCGGCGGGCGACCATGCGGATGCCGGGCCTGGGCACCCCGAGCACGGTCGAGTTCGGCGGGCGTGACGACTCCGCCAAGCTCCCCGAGGCGCCCTGGCTCACCGGCTGACCGTCACCCCGCGGGCCGTGGCGGCACCGCGCCCGGGTCCGTCGGCAGCGGGTACGCCCCCGGGTCCACCGCGCCGGGCAGACCGGTCGCCGGACGGCCGGGCGCCGCCGGATCGGCCAGCGACGGCTGCGCGGCCGGGGCCGGCACCTGGCTGAAGGGCATGCCGGGCGGCGCCTGGACCGGCGCCGGCCGGCCGGTGGCCAGCGGCCCGCGCCCCGGTCCGCCGCACGCCGCCGCGGCCTCCAGGCCGTCCGGGCTCTGGGTGCCGGGCCGGTTGCCGCTGAAGCAGTTGGCGGGGTCGACCGAGGCGAGCACCAGATCGGCGCCGTTGCCGTCCACCTGGTTGCCCTCGACCCGGTTGCCGCTCGCCGGGTGGCCCGCCGGGTCGGTGACGATCACCCCGGCCGCGCGGTTGCCCCGCACCAGGTTGCGCTCCACCCGGTTCGCCGTGCCCCCGCCGATCCCGATGCCGATGCCGAAGCCGCCGTCCGCCTGCTGCGGCGAGTCGGCGGCATTGTTGTCGACCACCACGTTGCCCGCGATCACCGCGGCGTGCTGCGGGGCCAGCGCCTCCAGGTCGTTGGAGTTCACCGTGACGCCCACCCGGTTGCCCGCCGCGCGGTTGCCCAGGATCGACAGGTTGTCCGAGGCGTTGGTCAGCTCGATGCCGACCGCGTTGCGCTCCACCGTGTTGCCGCGCACCAGGGTGTCGCACGGCTTGCACTGGCCGACGTAGATGCCGGAGTCGGCGTGCCCGGAGGCGTAGGACTCCTCGATCACCCCGGCGCGCGCGTCGAAGGCGTAGATGCCGTACAGGCCGTTGTTGTACGCCGTCACCCTGGTCGCCCGGAACCCCTCCACCGGCGGGAAGCGCTGGGTGTCCAGCGGGTCGTACGCCGAGCCGCCCGCGCCGCGCTGCTGCAGCTTCTCGTCGGTGACGCCGGTGAACAGCACGCCGTTGGCCAGGTAGCCGTGCACGGTGAGGTTCTCCACCACCGTGCCGGGGCCGGTGGCGGTGATGCCGTTGGCCAGCTTCAGCCCGCCGTCGAACACCACGGTGGAGCGGTCCGTGCCGCGCAGCACGAGGTTGCGCTTGGCCACCCGGACGCTCTCGCGGTAGGTGCCGGGGCCGATCAGCACGGTGTCGCCCTCGCGCGCGACGTCCACCGCCTTCTGCACGGTGGGGAAGTCCTCCGGGACGCGGACCACGCTCCCGTCCGGGTGCTTGGCGTCCTCCGCGGCCGGACCGGAGGAGGAGCACCCGGCGGCCGCCAGGACGACCGCGACGGCCAGGGCGGTCGCGGCCGCCACGGCGGTCGGGCGGAGTGACTGACGATCAGGAAACGTGATTTGCATGGAACGTGTTCTATCGTCTCCAATAGGGCGCATGCCCACCGAACCGGAAAACGCGTCACCGTCGAACCCCTCCGCCGGGTCCGGTGTCGGTCGGCGAAGGGCGCTGCTGGCGGCCGGGGCGGCGCTCGCCGCCGGCGTCGGCGCGGCGGTCGGCGCGGCGGTCGGCGAACTGGCGGACCGCGACCGGACCCCGGGCCGCGCCGCCGCCCCCGGTGGCCCGCCGCCCGAGGCGCCGATCCCCTTCCACGGTGCCCGGCAGGCCGGACTGACCGCCCCTCAGCTCCCCGCGACCCGGCTGCTCGCCTTCGACCTCCCGGCGGCCTCCGCCGCCGCGGACCGCGAGGCCCTGCGCACCCTGCTCGCCGCCTGGACCCGCACCCTGGCCGCGGCCGCCGGACCGTCCCCCGACCCGCGCCTGCGCGCCGACGGCGCCGCGCCCCGGTTCACCTCCCTGGTCGGCCTCGGCCCGGCCCTCGCCGCCCGCCTCGCGCTCGCCGTCCCCGCCGGGTTCGCCGAGCTGCCGGCGTTCCCCGGCGACCGCCTCGACCCGGCCCGCGGCGGCGGCGACCTGCTGCTCCAGCTCTGCGCCGCCGACCACTGGACGCTCGCCGTCGTCGCCGAACTCGCCACCACGGCCGCCCTCGGCGCCGGCGCTACGGCCCGCTGGGCGCAGTCCGGCTTCCTGCCCCGGACCGCGCCCGGCGCCACGCCCCGCAACCTGTTCGGCTTCAAGGACGGCACCGCCAACCCCGACGAGGACGCCGCCCGCCAGTGGGTCTGGGGCCCGTCCGGGCCGCACGAGAACGCCACCGTCCTGGTCTACCGGCGGATCCGGATGGACACCGCCGCCTTCGCCGGCCTCCCCGTCGATCAGCAGGACCTCGCCATGGGCCGCCGCCTCGGCGACGGCGCCCCGCTGACCGGCGCCGCCGAACGCGACGAGCCGGACCTCTACGCCAAGCACCCCGACGGCGCCTACGTCATCCCCGCCACCGCCCATGTCCGCCTCACGGGCCCCCGCCTCGACGGCGGCGCCCGGATGCTGCGCCGCGGCTACAGCTACGACGACGCCCCGGGCGACCGCGGCCTGCTCTTCTGCGCCTTCATGCGTGACGCGGGCCAGTTCACCCGCGTCCAGAACCGCCTCGCCGAGCGGGACGCGCTCAACCCCTTCGTGGAGCACACCGCCTCCGCCGTCGCCTACGTCCTCCCCGGCGCCCCGGCGGGCACCGCCCTCGGCGACCACCTCTGGGCCTGACCCGCCTGGTCCGCCTGATCCTCCCTGACCCGCCCGCCCGCTCAGGGGGTGGCGGCTTCGCGCAGGCGCCTCTTGTCCGGCTTGCCGACGGGCGTCAGCGGGATCTCGTCGACGAGGTGGAGCACCTCGGGGGCGTAGATCCGGCCCTTGCGCGCGGTGACGAAGGCGCGCAGCTCCTCCAGCCGCGGCCGCTTCCCCGGGGCGGGGACGACGGCGACGTGGACGTGCTCCGCCTCCTGGTCGTCGCGGACCCCGAAGACCGCGCAGCGGGCGACCGCCGGGTGGGTGAGCAGGAGGTCCTCCACCTCGGACGGGTAGACGTGCCCGCCGACCACGATGATCAGGTCCTTGGCCCGGTCGGAGAGGTAGAGGTAGCCGTCCTCGTCGAAGTAGCCGACGTCGCCGGTGTTCAGCCAGCCGTCCCGCAGCACCTGGGCGGTGAGGTCGGGCCGCTTCCAGTAGCCGGCCATGACGGTGTCGGAGCGCAGGTGGATCTCGCCCTGCTCGCCGGTCGGCAGGTCGGTGCCGTCGAGCGAGCGGACCGCCACCTCGACGCCCGGGACGGGCCGGCCGACGGGGACCTGCCCGCCCTGGCCGATCCGTCCGTGCTCCGGCGGGGTGAACGCGGAGATCAGCTGCGCCTCCGACATCCCGTAGATGCCGACCAGGACCGGCCCGAACACCTTGAGCGCCTCGCGGATCCGGGTCGGCGAGGCGGCGCTGCCGCCGTAGAGGACCTGCCGCAGGCTGGACAGGTCGGTGCGGGCGACCGCCGGGTGGTCGAGCAGCCGGTGGAGCAGCGGCGGCAGCACCCAGAAGTCCGTGACGCGTTCGCGCTCGATGGCCGCCAGGACCGCGCCGGGGTCGAAGGAGCGCTGGAGCACCACCGTGCCGCCGCGCCGGAGCGTCAGGTCGGCGAGGACCCCGGCGAGGTGGGCCAGCGGGGTGGCGGCGAGCAGGCGGGGCGGGCCGTCGGCGCCGGTGCTGCCGATCGGGGCGTCGAAGACGTGGAGGTAGGGCCCGTGCAGGCTGAGGATGCCCTTCGGGATGCCGGTGGTGCCGCCGGTGTGGCGGATGCCGAGGTCGTCCTCGGGGTTGATCCGGACGTCCGGCGGTCCGGCGGGGCGGCCGGCGGAGGCGGCGACGACGTTCTCGCCGATGGCCGGGCCGGCGCCGGCGTCGCTGTTCGGTCCCGGGCCCAGGGTGAGGACGGTGGGCACGTCGATCAGCGGGAGCAGCTCGGCGGCCGAGGCGTGGCGTTCGGCGTCCACCAGCAGGAGGGTCGTGTCCACGCTCGCCGTGATCTCGGCCAGGACCGGCGCGCTCATGCCGTCGTACAGGATCACCACGCGGGCCCCCGCGAGGCCGGCCGCGTACCGGGCGCCGATGGCCTCCGGGGTGTTGCCGGTCAGCAGGGTCACGGTGGTGCCGCGGGCGGCGCCCCGGGCGATCAGCTCGTGGGCGAGGCGGTAGGTGGCGGCGGCGAAGTCGCCGGCGGTGATCCGGGCGCCGTCGGCGGTGACCACGGCCTCCCGGTCGGGGTCGGACGTGAGGGAGCGCAGGATCAGCGCGGGGCCGCTGACGAACTCCGGGTCGCCCATGGCTACTTCTTCCTTGCGGTTTGCCACCATGGGCCCAGGCTAACCCCGCGCTCGCCGCCGCACCGGGGATGTCCGGTGGATGCGTGGCGTGAACGTCCGGACACCGGCGCGCATGTGAGGGTGTGTTGGCCACCGCGCGCCGCTCACGCCGGCGCGAGACGAGGAGTGACCCGTGACGACGTACGTTCTGATCCATGGCGCGGCCACCGACGCCTGGTGCTGGGGGCCGCTGGCGGCCGGGCTGCGTGGCCGGGGCCACCGGGTGGTCGCGCCGGACCTGCCCTGCGACGACGACGCCGCCGGGCTCGCCCAGTACGCGGACACGGTGGTGGCCGCCGTGGCGGGCGCGGCGGGCGGCGACCGGGAGGGCGGACTCGTGGTCGTCGCCCACTCCTTCGGCGGCTTCACCGGCCCCCTGGTGTGCGCGCGGCTGCCGGTGGACCTGCTGGTCATGCTCCAGGCCCAGGTGCCGGCCCCCGGGGAGACACCGGACGCGTGGTGGGAGAACACCGGCTACGGACCGGCCCGCCGTGAGGCCGACCGCGCCAGGGGCGTGCCGGAGGGTGCGGAGGAGGACGAGCGCGCCCTGTTCCTGCACGACACCCCGGCCGCCCTCGCCGGGGAACTCCTCGCGGACCACCAGCGGCGGCAGTCCGCGACCCCGCTCGGGGCACCGTGGCCGCTGAAGGCCTGGCCGGAAGTGCCGACCAGGTTCCTGCTGGCCACCGGCGACCGCTTCTTCCCGCCCGCGTTCCTGCGGCGGCACGTCGAGGACCGGCTCGGCCTCCGGCCCGACGAGATGCCGGGCGACCACCTCCCCATGCTCGGCCACCCCCAGGACCTGGCCGAACGGCTGGAGGCCTACCGGACCGCGCGGTAGCCCGGGTGCGTCCCCGGCGTCGTGCCGACGACCGCTCGGACGCCGAGATGGTGACGATGGTGCTCCCGACACCATCACCGCCCGCCAGGACCTCGCGGACGTCCAGGAGCCCCCGGTGCAGGCCGGGAACGGCGGTGCCGGGTCCGGGCGTTGGGTCGGCATGGTGATGATGTCGGGTCTGCTCCTCATGGCCGTACTGGTGATCGTGCCCTTCACCCTGGCGGCGGTCCGGCACGTCGTGGTGAGAGCCGGCCGGCCGGGGTGGCTGGCCCGCCGGCTGGCCGCGCGGACGCCGGGCGGCGGGGTCGGCCTCGGCGCCACCGCGACCGAGGAGTTGCACGCCTTCCTCAACGCCAACAAGCGCGTGCAGATCGAGCAGCGCCGGACCCAGCTGGTCCTGCGGGACGACGACCACTCCGGCGCCCCGCCGCGGACCCGGCTCGACCTGGACCTCGGCATCGCCGTCATGGAGGAGCAGCGGTAGGGGCGGCCTCCTTCGCCCCCGTGGGTTACAGCGAGGCCCGCAGGGCGGCTCCGGCGGAGGCGACGTCCAGGTCGACGACGACCTCCTCGCCCTCCCGGCGGCCGGACTGCGAGATCTCCAGGCCGATCAGGGCCAGTTCGGCGGCCTGGTCGCGCAGCGCGTACTGCTCGGGGGTCTCCTGCGCGAGTTCGCCCGACTCGTCACGTTCCCAGGCGTTCACGGCGGCCTCGGCCACGGCCTTCGGCAGCCGCACCGTGACGCGGCCGGCCTGGGCGGCGACGTGCCCGCCGATCGCCGCCAGTACCG
This sequence comes from Kitasatospora sp. NPDC097605, assembly GCF_040302725.1. Taxonomy (NCBI): domain Bacteria; kingdom Bacillati; phylum Actinomycetota; class Actinomycetes; order Kitasatosporales; family Streptomycetaceae; genus Kitasatospora; species Kitasatospora sp. NPDC097605. The sequence continues at coordinate 13,176 of NZ_JBEOSF010000020.1, forward strand.
TGGCGTCGTCCCGGTACCGGTCGTACTGCTCCAGATCCACCACGCGCCGAACCTACCCGGCGTGCCCCAGCGGTCTCCACCGCATTCGGCGCGGCGAGGTCAGGCGGCCAGCACCTCGACCGTGTGGACGGCGTTGCGGGCGCCGGAGGGCGGCTGGACCCGGCCGCGGGCGTCGGTGGCCCGGCAGCGGATGCGGTGCGGGCCGGGGGTGAGCCGGCAGGGGAGGGCGAAGCGCTGCCAGACGGGCTGGGGGCCGCGCGGTTGCAGGAGGGCGGGACGCCAGCCGTCGTCGTCGACGGCGACCTCCACCGCCACGACCGGTTCGTGGCTCCACGCCCGGCCCGTCACCCGGTACGCCCCGGCGGGGACGCGGCCGCCGTCGTGCGGGGCGAGCAGCTTGCTGTTGACGTCGACCTCCCGGACCGGGTGCGGCGCGCCGCCGCCCGGTGGGACGCGGGTGTAGAGGCGGGTGGTGAACAGGTGCTCGGGGCGGTGGTCGGCCAGCACCACGCGGGTCAGCCACTTCACCGAGTTGGTGGCGAACAGCCGCGGCGCCACCGCCCGCAGCGGGAAGCCGTGCCGCCGCGGCAGCGGTTCGCCGTTGACGGTGTCGGCCAGCAGCACCTCGTCGCGGGCCTGCTCCAGCGGAAGGTCCTTGAGGTACGTCAGCCCGCTCTCGCCGGCGAACGCGCCCCGGTCGGCGCCTTCGAACCAGACGTGCCGGGCCTGCGGGCGCGGGGTGGCGAGGGCCAGGACGTCGGCCAGCGCGACGCCGGACCACTCCAGGTTGGCGACCGCGCGGGTCGGGACGTCGGGGCGGGTCGGGCTGCCGTAGCACTCGTGGAAGGCGGTCAGGCCCGTCCGGGGCAGCCCGCGCAGTGCCGCCAGGTCCAGCCAGAGCGGCCGCTCCACCAGGCCCTCGACGGTCAACGTCCAGGAGGAGGCGTCGAGTCCGGGCGGCGGCCCGAGGTGGTTGCGGACGAAGAGGTGCTCGACGGGGGTGAGGAAGGCGTCGGGGGTGCTCGGATCGGCGGGCGTTTCCTGCACGCGGGCTCCGTACGTCGTCGGGCGGCCCAGGAGGGCCGGGGCGGACCGGGGCGGACCGGGGCGGACCGGGGTGGACCGGGGTGGACCGGGGTCGAGCACAGGAAGGATTCCGGACCCGAACGATCCGTGTCCACCCACCCGCCCCGGTGACCTTGCGAACGCCGACGGGGCGCCGACGGGACGCCGACCGCGCGGCGGGTGTGCGGGGAAGTGGTGGATCGTGCGCGACCAACAGGACCGGCGGGCCGAGGAGTTGTCGCTCCACGAGGTGGACTGCCGGGCCGGCGGGCCGTGGCGGATCGCCGAGACCGCGCTGCTGCGGATGCTCCTCGCCGCCCGGGTGGAGATCGACCGGCACGGCATGGTCAGGGTGGTCCGGCCGCCGGCGTGGAGGCCGTGCACCGGCCCCGCCTCACCGCCGCCGTCCGGGGCGGCCATGCAAGGTTCCCGAACGCTTCATCCAGCAAGGGTAGTTGAGTTCCCATCGCACGCCACACTGGAGGGGGTCGCCAGTCGGGGTGAGGAGGGCACGGTGCCGGTCGGTCCGGAAGGCGGAGCGGCGTCCGGCGCGGGCGGTCCCGCACCGGACCCGGGGCACCCGGTCACCACGGCGACCGGCTGGTACCAGCGGCCCGTCGTCCAGTACGCGGTCTTCCCGCTGACCGCGCTCGCCCTGGCCGCGCTGGGCATCGGCATCTCGCTGCTCCAGCACGGCGACGCGGGGCGCGCGGCGCCGCCCGCGTCCCCGACCGCCGCACCCCCGGTCACCTCCCGCTCCTCGCCCGCGACGAGCCGGACCGCCGCCGGCTCGCCGACCCTGGACCCCACGGTCCACGACTTCGACCGCTACCTGAGCGGGATCACGGACATCACCGTGGGCGACGACAACTTCCTGGACCTCGACACCATGGCCGTGGTCCCGGGCGGGACGCGGGGCGCGGACGTCCGGCTCGACTCCGGCCGGCTCTTCCACGGGGTGCGGGAGAGGACCGACGACCAGGGCATGGGCATCATCAACAACGCGGACTCCCGAACTGCTCGACGAGGACCCAGCTCGTCGACACCAAGCTCGACTTCGACGTGCTGCTGCGCGACCAGAGCATCTGCGTGAAGACCAGTCAGGGCCGGTGGGCGCTGCTCCGGATCGCCGCCCGGATGCCCAAGGCCGCGTACACGTTCCACGTCGGCTTCACCGGCGAGACGCCGTAGCGGCGCCGCAGCGGGGCCGGGGCCTGCCGCAGCGGCGCCGCACCGTCGGGCCTCAGGACGGGACGACGCCGAGCTGGCGCAGCTGGGTGAGCAGGTCGACGACGCCCCAGGTCTCGGCGATGAGGCCGTCGGCGAAGCGGAAGACGAAGATCTCGTCGTACCTGACCGCGCGGCCCGTCGGCGGACGGCCCAGGTACTCGCCGAGGTTGGTGCCGGTGACGGAGTTGCGGCTGACCACCTTGTCCTCCTCCGCGATCACGTCCTCGACCGTGACGCGGAGGTCGGGGAAGGCCCGCTGGAGCGTGGTGAACACCTGCTTCAGGGCCTCCACTCCGGTGGTGTCGAGCGGCAGCGGTGTGCGGATCAGCAGGTCCGGTGCGGTGACCTCGTCGATCGTCGCCACGAGCAGCTCCGGGTCGCCGGAGTTGACGGCGTCGTGCAGGCGGCGCAGCGTCGCCACATGCGCCAGGGTGGGGGACGTGGACACGGGTTCCTCCTCTGTTCGGAATGCCATGGAGGAGACGGTTGCGAGCCGCGATCTGTGACACGGCGCGCGATCTGTGACGCGGAGCCCCGGGCGGCCGCCGCGAACCGGCGGACTACGGCGGCCCGCCACCCGCCACCAGGGCGCCGAGCGCCGTCCGCCGATGGGTGACCGAGCGGCCGGTGCGGGTGGTCGTCGCCAGGCCCGCCCGCCGGAGCGCCGCCGCCTGGGACGACGCCGTCGCGTTGCTGACCCGCAGGGCGCGGGCCAGCGAGGTCGTGGTCCGGGGCTCGGCGAGCAGGCGCAGGGTGAGCAGCCGGGTGCGGCCCAGGACGGCGGCCAGGGCCTCACCGGGCTCGGCCGGGCCCGCCGCGGTGGGCGGCAGCCCGGGGCCGGCCGGATAGGTCAGGACCGGGGCACGGCCCGGGACGTCCTGGAGCAGCGGGCCCGCCGGGTGGTGGAAGGTCGGCAGCAGGAGCAGGCCGCGCCCGTCCGGGCGGACGTCCCGGTCCGGCGCCGTGCCGGGCCACTCCCACACCCCGCCGTGCAGCCGGCTGCCCGGGACCAGGCCGGCCAGCGCGGCCGCCACGCCGTGCTCGGCGGCCGCCAGGGCGTAGCGGGCGAACTCCTCCCGGTGCAGGTCCTGGACGACGGGCCAGACCGGCGCGAGGACCGTTTCGTACGCGGCCTGCTGGGCGCGGCGCAGGGTGCGCCAGGCCGTCTCGTCGCCCTCGTGCAGGCCGCGGATCCAGCCCGGAGCGGGTACCGCCCCGTACACCCGCTCCAGCTCGGAGCGGACGACGCCGGGTCCGGTGGCGCGGATCCGCGCGAAGCCGTCGGCCAGGGTGTCGCCGAGGACGTCGAGGAAGGCCGGCGGGCGGCCGGCCGGGACCAGGTCGGCGAGCGGGTCGGCGGCGGCCGGGAGGGAGCGCAGGACCCGGCCGCGCCACCGGGCGAACAGCGGTGGTCCGCCCCGTGGGGCCACGGCGGTCGCCAGGGCGGCGTGCAGCTCCTGGAGCGGCGCCGGGCGGGGTGCGAAGCGGATCAGGGCGAGGTCCGCCGAGGTGAAGTGGAGACGCAGCACTCCCACGGCGCACAAACCCCCGTCCTCGGCCCGCCTTTCGGCCAGGGCCTGAACCTTCGCGCCGCGCCGGCCCCGTCCGGAGGATGGCCGCATGACGTCTCGACGCACTCTTCTCAAGGGCACCCTATGCGGGAGCGCCGCCGCCCTGCTCCCCACGGCCGCTTCGGCCGCCGGCGGCGCCGGCCCGCTGCTGCGGCTGCCCCGGCCCTCCGGCCCGCACCCCGTGGGCCTGCGGACGGTCCATCTGACGGACCCCGCCCGGAGCGACCCGTGGGTGGGCGGTGCGCGGGAGGTGATGCTGACCGTCCTGTACCCGGCCCGGTCGGTGCACGGCTGCTCCCGGGCCCCGCAGCTCACCCCGGCCGAGGCCCGGGAGTTCGCCGACAGCGCGCGGTTCGTCCACCCGGGGCTGCCGGAGCCGGGAGCGGTCGACTGGGGAGCGGTTCTCACCCACGGGTACGCGGGCGCGCCGCCGCTGCCCGGGCGGTGGCCGGTGCTGGTGTACTCACCGGGCGGCGGTGACTCCCGCACGCTCGGCACGAGCCTCGCCGAGGACCTGGCGAGCCACGGCCGGGTGGTCGTCCTCGTGGACCACCCCGGCGACGCCTCCCAGGTGGAGCTGCCGACCGGGATGCGGACGACCGTCCTGACCGGACCGCCGGACCCGGCGACCTTCCGCACCATGCTCGACACCCGGATCGCGGACCTCCGCCTGGTCCTGGACCGGCTCGGCGGCCTGCCGCCCGCCCCGGTCATGGACCTCCGCCGGATCGGGCTGTACGGGCACTCCGCGGGCGGCACGGCGGTGGTGTACGCGGCCCGCGGGGACCACCGGGTCGGCGCGGTGGCCGACCTGGAGGGCTATCTCGACCTGGAGCCGCCACCGGCCGGCCCCGACCGGCCGCCGCTGCTGCTGCTGCGCACCGACGGATTCGAGGGCGCCGCCCGCATCGAGTCCTCCTGGGCGGGCCTCCCCGGCCCCCGCCTGCTGCTCCCCGACGCGAACCACTGGGCGTTCACCGACCTCGGCACCCTGGTCCCGCGGCTCCAGGGGGCCGGTCTCGTCACCGCGACGGCCCGCGCCGCCCTCGTCGGCACCGGCGACCCGGCGGCGACGCTCGCCCGGGTGCGGCGCGGGGTGGGGGCCTTCTTCACCCGCCACCTGGCGTAGCCGGGAGGCGGCCAGGCGGCCCGGCGGTTACCGCGCCCCGGAACCGGATCCGGAACCTGGGTTGTCCGCCGCGAGCCGGGCCCGGACGACCGCCGCCTCCCGTACCGGCGTCCCGCCGGGCCTCCAGTTCGGCGCGCAGCCCGGGGCTGCGGTGGTGGACGACCGAGGAGGTCCCGGCGCGGACGGCTCCCCGGGGCGGGCATCCGGAAGGCTGCCCGGAAGCGGGAGTCCCGGGTGGCCGCCCCGACGGCGGCGGATCCTGCCGAACGAAGCGAGTTCGGGATGGCCGATCCCGTGGGCGGGGCTCACCCGGCCGGGGGCCCTGTGACGGATGCGTTGCGGTGCCGCTCGGTGGCGCCGGCCGCGACCACGGTGTGTACCGGGAGCGGGCCGGGGTAGGCGCGCGAGGTGGAGGCGCCCGGATTCGACGAGGAGGAGGCCGTGACCGCGCTGTTCACCAACCGCAGGGACGCCGGGCAGCGGCTGGCCCGGCGGACCAGTGACTGTCTGCGCGCCCGTCCCGGGTCCGAGCCCGTGGTCGTCGGCCTGGCCCCGGGCGGCGTCGCGGTCGCGGCCGAGGTCGCGCGCGAGCTTGCGGCGCCGCTGGACGTGGTGGTCGCCCGCCCGCTCACCGCGCCCGGCAACGGCACCCCGCTCGGCGCGCTGGCCGACGAGGCCCCGCCGGTGCTGAACCGGCGGGCGATGCGCGGGCTCGGGCTGGGGGAGCGGGACCTGGAGGCCGAGGTGACCCACCAGCGGGTGGAGCTGCACCGGCTGGAGAAGCTGTACCGGGACCGCCGGCCGCCGCTCCCGGTGGACGGCCGCACGGTGGTGCTGGTGACCGACGGCGTGGTGTACGGACCGGTCACCCCGGCCGCCGTGCAGGCGCTGCGCGGCAGGGGGCCGGGCCTGCTGGTGCTGGCCGCGCCGGTGTGCGACGCGCGGTCGGCGGCGGTGCTGCGCCGGGTCGTCGACGTCCTGCTCTGCCTGCGCGAGACCACCTATCTGCACGCGGTGGGTCCCTGGTACGACGACTTCCGGGACGTCACCGACCGTGAGGTGGCCGTCCTGCTGCGACAGCAGCCGGCCCGCCGCCCGGTCTGAGCTGCCCGGTCTGAGCTGCCCGGGCGGGGTCAGATCCCGGTGGCCGGGAGCAGCAGCAGGCGGTCGGGGTCGAACGGCATCCAGGCCGGGGCCTCGCCGCGGCCCATGGTCCGGACGCGGCACCAGGCCTGGGCGCCGGCCGGGCGCCACCAGGCGTTGATCCGCCCCACCGCCCAGCTGCCGTCCGCCCGGGTGATCTGGACCGGGTGGTAGGCCGGTTCGATCTCGTGCTCCGGCGGCTGCCACCCGGATGCGCCGGTCGGCCGGGCCGCGGCGGTGTGCCGGCGCGGATCGTCTGCCATGGGTCCCCTCCTGTGCGGGCCGTCTGGGCTGCCGGGGCAACTCTACAGTCGTGTAGTAGTTCGTGGGGAGTCCGATGGGTGAAATTCGGTCGAGCGGGTGGGGGCCGGGCGCGTACGGTCCGGTGTCGCGTGGACGTCCGGCGGGGGGAGTGCCGTGGATGCGGGGTGGGGTGCCGCGCTGCCGCTCGGCCTGGTGGTCCTGGTGGGCTCGTCGGTGCAGCGGCTGGCGGGCGTCGGCTTCGCGCTGGTCGCGGGACCGGCGCTGGTCCTGCTGCTGGGGCCGGGCGACGGGGTGACGCTGTCCAACTGCGCCGCCGGCGCGATCAGCGCCGTCGGGCTGGCCGACAGCTGGCGGCGGGTGCGGTTGGCCCGGATGCTGCCGCTGATCGGCGCGGCCGCGTGCACCGTCCCGCTGGGCGCCTGGGTCGCCGGCCGGGTGCCGGCGGCCGCCCTGCTGATCGCCATCGGGCTGCTGGTCGGCGCGGCGGCGCTGCTGGTGATCCGGGGGGTGCGGGCCGCCGGGCTGCGCGGCGTGCGGGGCGCCCTGGCGGCGGGCGCGGCCAGCGGGTTCATGAACTCCGCCGCCGGCGTCGGCGGCCCCGCCGTCTCCCTCTACGCGGTGAACACGGGTTGGAGCGCCCGGGAGTTCCTGCCCAACGCGCAGCTCTACGGGGTGGTGGTGAACCTCTTCTCGCTGGCGGCCAAGGGGGTTCCGCAGCTGGCGGCGCCCGCGTGGTGGGCGACGGTGGCCGGGATCGTGCTCGGCGCGGCCGTCGGCAAGGCGCTGGCGGAGCGGGTGGCCGAGCGCCGGGCCCGGACGGTGGTGCTCGCCCTGGCGCTGGCCGGCGGCCTGGTCACCCTCGGCAAGGGGCTGTGGGAACTCTGACCACACTGCGTGTTCCGGGGCCACCGCTCGTGGCAGGCTGTTCCCGTGCAGTTCCGCATCGAAGCCGTCGGCCCTCCGGGCCGCCACTGCCCGGCCGCTCCGGGCTTTCCCGGCTACCGCGACATCCACGTCGCCGTCCAGCGGCGCGAGCGCCCCGGCGAACTCCTCGACCCGTGGCCCGGTGACGCGCCCTCGGCTGTCTGGACCCCGGAGTGCGTGGCGGCTCCCGCCGCCGGCGGCATCGACCTCAAGGGCCCGTACGTCCAGGGCCGGCCCGGGCAGCGCTTCGTCCACCTGGTGTGGGGCACGGTCGACGAGGCCGGCGGCTTCACCATGTTCCGGCGGGCCGAGCTCATGCTCGACGCCGTCGACCGGCAGCCGGCCGCCGACGCGGTGGCAACCGGTCGGCTGGTCGCCCGCCCCGGGCTGACGGACGCCCGGGGGCACCCGCTCTGCGCGGCCGTCCGGCCCCCGCTGGTGGTGTGGACGGCCGAAGCGGGAACGGGGAGTTGAGGCCGGGCCCTGACAGGTTCCACATACCGGGCCCGGGTACAGTGGCCGCCATGTGTCCGGCCGCCGCCCCCGTCTCCCGCGACCCGCGTCGCCGTGGGGCCGCAGCGGCGCTCGTCCTCCTCCTGCTGACCGCCCTCGGGCTGATCGGCCATCACACCCTGCCGGCCGGTGTCACCCCGGCCCCGCACGCCGCCATGGCGATGGCGGCCACCCAGCAGCACGACGCAGGCCACCGGGCCGCGACCGCCGCCCGGCACCCGGTCGCCCAGCATCCCGTCCAGGCCTGCGCCGAGCACCGGGTCTGCTCCTCGACGGCGCCCGCGCGCGGCGTCCTGCTCGACGGCCCGCCGTCGGCCGGCCTCGCCGGCGCGGGCGCCGCCGACCCGGCGCCGCGCCGTCCGGCGACCGCGCCCGGCATCCCGTGGCCGGGCGTACCGCCGCCCGACCTCGACGTCCTCTCGGTCTCGCGCAGATAGGCGCCCCACGGCGGCGGGGAGTGACCCCTCCCGCCGCCGGCCGGCCCTGTCCACCGGCACGGCCGACCAGGCCGGTGCCGACGCGTACTCACCCGAGAGACCTCGATGCCCGAATTCACCGTCACCCGCCGTTCCCTGCTGCTCGCCGGCCTGGGCGCCGCCGGCGCCGGCCTGCTCGCCGCCTGCTCGGACGCGGCGGGCACCCCGCCGCTCGTCGACCCGTCCGGCAGCCCCGTCGCCGCGGCGGAGGCCCGGCGGCGCGGCACCGGCCGGGAGCGCCCGGTGACCGTCACCGCGGCGGCCGAGACCGTCGACCTGGGCGGCGGGACCACCGCCCCGACCTGGACCTTCGGCGGCCTGCCGGGCCCCGCGGTCCGCACCACCGCCGGCGACACCCTGGTCGCCACGCTGAACAACCGCCTGCCCGTGCCGACCTCCCTGCACTGGCACGGCCTGGCGCTGCGCAACGACATGGACGGCGTGCCGCCGGTCACCATGCGTCCGGTCCCGGCCGGCGGCGACTTCACCTACCGCTTCGTCACCGACCGGCCGGGCACCTACTGGTTCCACCCGCACGTCGGCGTCCAGCTCGACCGCGGCCTCCACGCCCCGCTGATCGTCGAGGACCCGGCCGAGCCGCTGGGGTACGACGAGGAGTGGGTGGTCGTCCTGGACGACTGGCTGGACGGGGTCGGCGGCGGCACCCCCGACCAGGCGCTCGCCGAACTCCGCAAGGGCATGGGCGGCGGCAGCGGCGGCCACGACATGAGCGGGATGAGCGGCCACGACATGTCCGGCCACGCCAGGGGGAACACGGGCGCGCCCACCGGCGGGCAGCCGTCGTTCATGCTCATGGGCGCCTCCAGCGACCTGCTCGGCGGCGACGCCGGCGACGTCCGCTACCCGCACCACCTGGTGAACGGCCGGATCGCCGCCGACCCCGAGGTGTACGCCTCCAAGCCCGGCCGGCGGGTGCGGCTGCGGATCCTCAACGCGGGCGGCGACACCGCCTACCGGCTCGCCCTGGGCGGCCACCGGCTGACCGTCACCCACACCGACGGCTACCCGGTGCGCCACGAGGAGGTGGACGCCCTGCTGGTGGGCATGGGCGAGCGCTACGACGTCCTGGTCACCCTCCAGGACGGCGTCTTCCCGCTGACCGCGCTCGCCGAGGGCAAGGACGCCGCCGGCCGGGCGCTGGTGCGCACCGGCGCGGGCGAGGCGCCGGCGGCCACCGTCCGCCCCGCCGAGCTGGACGGCCGGATCCTCGCCGCCTCCGAGCTGCGGGCGGCGGAGGAGGTCCGGCTGCCGGCGCGCACGCCCGACCGCACCCACCGGATCGAGCTCACCGGAGGCATGGACCGCTATGACTGGGCGCTCAACGGACGCCCCTACGACATGGCGAAGCCGACCGCCCACCCGTTCCTGGTCGGCGCGGGGGAGCGGGTCCGCCTGGAGTTCGTCAACCGGACCGCGATGTGGCACCCGATGCACCTGCACGGCCACACCTTCCAGGTCGGTGACCAGGGGCCCCGCAAGGACACCGTGATCGTGCTCCCCGGCCGGACGGTGACCTGCGACTTCGACGCCGACAACCCCGGGCAGTGGATGACGCACTGCCACAACGCCTACCACGGCGAGGTCGGCATGATGGGCCTGGTCGCCTACCGGGCCTGAGCCGTCCGGCCCCCGGGCGGCGGGCCGGTGCGCCCGCCGCCCCGGGCCGGGCCCGGCGGGTTCAGCCCTCCCGCACCACGATCGTGCAGAGCCGCTTGGTGGCCCGGGTGAGCGCGACATAGAGGTCGCGCTCACCGCCGGGGCGGGCGGCGGTGATGCCGTCGGGGTCGACGACGAGGGCCGCGTCGAACTCCAGGCCCCGGGCCTCGGAGGCCGGCACCAGCCGGGCCTGCTCCGCCACCCCGGCGTCCGTCAGCGCGCCGACGGACGCGTCCGGGCAGACCACGCCGATCAGCTCGCCGGGGTGGGCGGCCGCCTGCTCGCGCAGCTCCGCGCGCAGGACGCCGACCAGCGCGGCCGGCGAGGCGTCCAGGGTGCGCGGCGGCTCGCCGTGCCGCACCGAGCGGACCGGCGGCTGGTCCGGGGCGATCGAGGCCAGCAGCTCGCGGGTGGTGGCCAGGATCTCCTCGGTGGTGCGGTAGCTGACGGTCAGCGTGCGCAGGTCGAAGCGGCCGGCCAGATGCGGCGACAGCGCCTCGTGCCAAGTGCGCGCGGTGGTCGCCGGACCGGCCTGGGCGAAGTCGCCGACCAGCGTCATCGACCGGCCGGGGCAGCGCCGCAGGACCATCCGCCACTGCAGCGCGGTGAACTCCTGTGCCTCGTCCACCACCACATGGCCGAAGGCCCGCCGCGGCGGTCCGTCCAGCAGGGCCGCCGCCTCGTCGAGCAGCGGAAGGTCGGCGTCGGTCCACGGCGCGCCCGGGTCGCGCCGCAGCAGCGCGCGCTCCCCGTCGGTGAACTCCGGCAGGCGCGCGGCCAGTTCGCCGGTGTCGCCCAGCAAGGCGTCCACCACCGCGTCGGGCGTCAGATGCGGCCACAGCTGTTCGACGGCGCGCTCGACATGGGCGTCGTCGAGCAGTTCGGCGCGCATCGCGTCGACGTCGAACCCGGGGCCTTCGTCGGCCGGCCCGGGCTCCAGGCCCAGGTGCCGCAGGTCCGCCGCCGCGACCCGGTCCAGGTCGACCCCGGTCAGCTCGGCGACCTCGGCGTCGATCCGCGCCAGCGTCTCGGCGGCGCCCCGGGCCAGTGCGGCGGTCACCGAGTCCACCAGCAGCTCCTTGAACAGCCGGCGGGCCCGGTGATGGGCGAGGCCGCCGGCGCGGGCGGCGTCCCGGACCCGGGCGACCTCCGCCGCGTCCAGCCGGACGTCCTCCTGGCCGACCCGCACCGCCAGGCCCCCGTCCGGCGCCTGCCGCCCGCGCACCACGGCGGCCAGCGCCCCGGCGAGCGCGGCGTCGCCCTTGAGCCGGGCCACCCGCGGCCGGTCGACGGCCGACACGCCCTCGAAAGCGGCGCCGGCCAGTTCGGCACAGGTCGCCAGGACGACGTCGTTCTCGCCGAGCGAGGGCAGCACCTGCGAGATGTAGTCCAGGAACCGGGCGTTCGGCCCCAGCACCAGGACGCCCTGCTCGGCGGCCTTCGGGAAGGCGTAGAGCACATAGGCGGCGCGGTGCAGCGCGACCACGGTCTTGCCGGTGCCGGGACCGCCCTGCACCACGGTGACCCCCCGGTGCGGCGAGCGGACGATCGCGTCCTGCTCGGTCTGCAGCGTGGCCACCGCGGTGCCCATCCGCCCGGTGCGCCGCTCCTGCAGCGCGGCGGCGAGCGGGCCGTCGCCGACCACGTCCTCGGCGGTGGGCTCGGAGCCGTCGAGCAGCTCGTCGCTGACCCCGACGACGTCGCGCCGCGCCAGCCGCAGGTGCCGGCGCCGGCGCAGGCCCATCGGGTGCACCGGCGTCGCCTCGTAGAACGCGCGCGCCGCGTCCGCCCGCCAGTCGACCAGGGCCGGCAGCTCCTCCTCCTCGCGCTGCAGGCCCAGCCGGCCGATCCGCAGCGCCGTCCCGTCCGCCAGGTCGATCCGCCCGAACACCAGGCCGCCCTCGGCGCCTTCGAGCCGCCGCACCTCCCGGGCCAGCCGTTCGGCCGCCGACTGCCGCTCGTACGCCTCGCGGGCGCCGTCCGCCCGGGTCGCGAGCGTCACGGCGAGCTGCGCCCGGGTGTCGGCGAGCCGGTCGTCGAACAGGGCGACGACGGCGGCCACCTCCGCCCGCTCCAACTCGACCTGGCGTACCACGTTCTCCTCGGCCTGCGGCACAGGTAGCGCTCCCCTCTCGGTTACGGCCTGCCACTATGCGAGGTCGCGCGGGGAAAGTAAATGTTGACTTGTAGACCGGAGTTGTGTCCCGGCCGGTGTCCGCACCGGGTCGGCGCCCGGGTCGGCGCCCGGGTCGGCGCCCGGTGTCCTCGCCCGGTGTCCTCGCCCGGAACACGGCCGACCGGACGCCCGGCCGCGCGGCGGCGGCCCGGTGTCCGGTCGGCGGGAGGTGGTACGGGGGTGGTCAGGACTCCTTGACCACCACGGTCCTGGCGGGCTTGTCGTGCAGCGCCTGCTGGAACGGCTTGTCCCAGAGCGGCCACAGGACGTTCAGCAGGACGAACAGCGAGCCCACGCAGTAGACCGCGTTGGGCAGCGTGTACAGCGCCGCGCGGGTCAGCAGCGCGTTCTCGGCGGGCTTGCCGCCGCTCCCGAGGTCGACGACCCGCAGCTTCATGGCCTTCTTGCCGATCGTCTGCCCGCCCTGGGTGAGCAGCATCGCGGCCTCGTAGCCGAAGGAGAGCAGGGACGCCACGACGTAGTACAGGATCGAGGCGCCGAAGACGGCGAAGAGCAGCAGGGAGGGCACCAGCAGCACGGCGCCGTCGATCAGCCGGGCGACCAGGCGCTCGCCGACCGGGGCGAGCGGCCGCCCGCCGGGCACCGGGGAGCCGCCGTGGGCGCCGGGCTGGGGGTGCCCGTGCGGCCAGGAGCCCTCGGGCTGGACGTAGGGCTGCTGCGGGGGAGTGCCGTAGCCGGGCTGCCCGTACGGCTGCTGCTCTCCGTAGGGCTGCCCGTACGGGGCGGCCCCCTGCTGGTACGGCTGCTGCTCCCCGCCGTAGGGGTTCTGGTGCTGCTGACCGTAGGGGTTGGACCCGTCGTACGGGTTCTGGCCGTGCCCCGTGGGACCGTTGGTGCTCATCGTGGCTGGTTCCCTGCCTCGGCGATGATGGTACGGCTGTTCTATCGAGCCCCCCGTCGGCTGGGGAAGACGGATCGGCAAGTCGTTACCGATCAGGGGCACCGTTGTCGCCGAGCCGGGAGACCGGGAGTCCGTTATGTTCGAAAATGCCGGAACAAGCCCGCGCCGCCCGCCGCGGCGGCCCGACCAGGGAGACGGCCATGACCGGTGCACCCGAACCCATCAGCGACGCCGGCCGGTCCGCGCTGGAGCGGGAACTCGCCGACCTGCGCACGGAGCGTGACGCAGTCGCCGCCACCTTGCGCGGCGGCGAGGACGTCGGCGACCGGGCCGATCAGGCCGACGAGTTGCAACGGGCCGACCAGCTCGACAAGTTGGACGACCGGATCACCGAGGTCGAGGGGCGGCTGCGGGAGGCGGCCGCCGCCGGGGCGCCGAGCACCGAGAGTGTCGGCGTCGGCAGCACGGTGACCCTGCGCTTCGCGGACGCCGACGAGATGACCGTGCGGATCGGCGAACTCGCCGAGGAGCTGGACCCGGAGCTGGTCACCGCCGACAGCCCGCTCGGCAAGGTGCTGCTCGGGCGCCGGGCCGGCGAGACCGTCGAGTACGAGGCGCCCGGCGGCCGGACGACCGCGCTCGTCCTGTCGATCGGCACCGGCGGCGGGACGCCCTAGGGGTTCAGGCGGCGAGCTGGTCGGGCCGGCCCGGCACCCAGAGCGGCACCGGGGCGGTGGGCGCCATGTGGCGGGCCGCGTAAGCGTCCAGGACGGCCAGGGCCCGGCCCCGGTCGCCGTCGGTGAGCTCCGCCAGCGCGGCGGCGGCGGAGCGCGCGCAGGCCAGGACCAGGGCCAGCAGGTCCTGACGGCGGCAGCGCTCCCGGACGTGGGCCGCGGACCGTTCCGCGACCTGCGCCGTGTGGGCCGCGCGCTCGGCCTCGGCGGCGGGGCCGTCCCCGGCGGTGGCCGCGCGGACCCCGTGCCAGAGCAGGACCAGCGCGGCGGGCTCGGCCGGGTGGGACACCTCGGCGAGCCGCGCCCAGTCGCGGGCCTCGGCCGACTCCCGGCCCAGCCGCTCCAGGGCGGCCGGGCCGTCCCCGTGGTGGCGGCCCAGCACCAGCTCCGCCGCCCGCCGCACCACGGCCCGCAGCACGGTCTCGGCCGGCACCCGCAGACCGGGCGCCGCCGGATCGGCGAAGGCCAGCCACGCGTCGGCGAACGAGGCCGCCCGCAGCTGTCCCAGCCACGGCGCGGCCGCCGGTGCCAGCCGCTCCTCCACGGCGAGGCGGATCAGCCCGACGCCGATGAGGTCCGGCGCGCCCGCGTCGGGCCCCAGCCCGATCAGTTTGGTCCTCACTGCGTACCCCCCGGTCAGCGGTCGTCACTCGTGGAGGGTCATCCCATCACAGTGCGACGCGGACGAACGGGATCGTGGCGCCGATGAGACGTACGACACGCGGGGGTCCGCCGCTGGTCAGCCCCGGTCGGCGCCCTCGCCGGCCTGCTCGGGCGCGGCGGGCGCCGGCTCGCGGAGCTCGAAGGGCGAGGGCGCCGGGAAGTAGGTCCGCAGGAAGTCCGTGACGGCGCGCTCCTGCTCCTCGGGCGACAGCAGGTCCCGGGTGCCGTCCGCGAGGCAGAAGTAGTCCGCCCAGCGCTCCTCGTGGAGCTGCGCGAGCCGGCCGAGGTCCTCGGTGCTGTCGGTGACGAAGTAGCCGTCGTACAGGTGGCCCTCGACGGTGCGGGCGGTGGCGTGGCCGTAGTGGATGGCCAGGGTGACCGGCGCGAGGTCGCCGGCCGACCGGAACGGCGAGCGCACGGTGTCGTGCAGCTCGGCCGCGAACCGCTCCGCGCTCTCGGCGAGCACGCTGCGCCGCAGCGGGTGCGGGGAGTGCTTGAGGGTGCGCGGGTAGGTCTTGCCGACGGCGGCGGCCAGGGCGCTGCGGGTGTTCTTCTGGGCCGCGACGTACACCGAGTCGCCGGGCTCGTTCCCGCCCGGCGGGATGATCCGGTCGTCGGGGAAGTAGCGGGGCATGCCGTTGCCGAGGAAGAAGTCCTCCGGGACCAGCGGGCGGCCGAGGAAGACGTCGTCGTTGAGGTAGAGGAAGTGCTCGGCGAGGTCCGGGACGAGGTGCAGCCGGGTTTCGATGGCGTGCGAGTTGAACACCGGGCCCGCGCCGGTGCCGGCGAACAGCTCGCGGTGCGGGACGACGGTCAGGCCCGGGTGGGCGGTGTCCAGCCAGTGCGGCGTCTGGTCGTCGGTGACCAGGTGGATCCGGCGGATCCACGGCGCGTGCGCGGCGAGGGCGCGCAGGCAGTAGCGCAGCTCGTCGCGGTTGCGGAAGCGCTGGTCGGCGTCGCCCGCGATGCCGCTCTCGGCGACGCCGTCCTCCTCCGCGATCGGGGCGGCGGTGTGCGCGAGCCGGGCGCGGGCGGCGGCCCGGCGCTCCTGCCAGGCGGGGTCGGCGTCGTCGACCCAGGTGATCACGGCGTCGACCGGGAAGTCGACCTGCTCGGGCAGCGAGGCGGCGAAGATGTCCAGCAGCGGGTAGGAGCGGCCGCCGACGGTCGTGGTGGCGGTGGCCTCCAGCGAGGGCACCCACCAGCCGAACGGCGTCTCGTCGATCGAGGCGATGGCACCCTCCGAGGGTGCGGCGGAGTCCCAGAACTCCACGTCGCAGCCGGTCTCGGGGCCGTACAGCAGGGTGCCGAGCACCGCCGGGCGGTAGATCCGCACGCCCTTGACCCGGTCCGCCGGCCAGATCGGTCCGGCCTGCTCCTGGTCCGCGCCGTCGCCGTCCCGGTCCTGCGCGGGCCCGGCCGCCGCCTCCAGCAGGCCGACTGCGCCGGGCAGTTGCTCGGCGAGCACGGTGGTGAGGGTCCGCCCGTGCTCCAGGAGGTCGGCGTAGACGGCCTGGCCGGTGAACGCCCCGGCCAGCGCCGCCAGCACCGCGGGCCGGTCGCCGGGGCGGATCGCCAGCCGGTGCCGGGGGTGCCGGTCGGGCACGATGCCGTGCGCGAGGCCGGCCTCCCGCAGCGCCTCGCTCACCTCGGCCAGGTTGCCGTCCCGGCGGTCGGCGGGCAGCAGGGTGCGGCGTTCCTCGGCCAGGTGCTCGCGGTGGCGCACCACGCCCGGGAGCGCGGCGAGCAGCTCCTCCTCCCGCGCGGACCGGTCCCCGCCGAGCCGCTCGTACGGCGACACCGGCTCCTCGTGGACGGCTTCCTCGGGCTCCTGGTGCTCCTCAGGTGCCTGGTGCTCCTCGGGTGCCTCGTGCTCCTCGGGCCCGGCCTGGGGCACGACCTCCTCCGGCGCGGCCGCGGAGGGCCCGCCGGGCGTGCCGTCGCCGTCGGAGGGCCGGTTGCGGCGGGCCAGGGCGGTCAGCGGGCGCATTTTGGCCGCGAGGTTGGCCGGGCGGATGGGCAAAGGAAACTCCAGGGGCTCTTGGTTCGGGTGTCGGGCGTTCCACGTGCCCCGGAGAGCGGCCGGGCGCTGCTCCGCTTCTCCGGTTCTTCCTCGCAAGTGGTTCACGGCACCCAACGACGGCGCAGGCATGGGGGCAGGGCTTCCGGTTCGCACGAGATCGTATGCGACCAAGAGAATTTTGTATTGAGTCATGATAACAATCGCGTGTCCTTTTGGCGCCGCGAGGCAATGGCCCCGGGTATTCGCCCGTGGTGAATGGTGTGCGTTCCGACTGAGGGGACGTCATGAATTCACCGATTCACCGGATTTGTCGCAAGCTCAGTTCCCCCGGGGATTCGCGGCCTTGACCTTGCCATGGCCCGGTCATTGCCTGGAGGGCTCCTCGACCGTCCGGCCGGCCGACCGCCCGTCCGACCGCCCGGCCCCGCCCGTGCTCCCGTTCGCCTGCATATGCAGACCATCGACATATGACGAGAGTTGGCCTATGGTGATCGCGAGGCGGGCGGCCGGCTCCGGAGATCGGACGAGCCGTGGGGGTGTGGGCGCCCGCCGCACACGTGTGGTCCGGCGTACGGCCGGACCCTCCGATTGACGTGGGAGGACCGCAGTGCACCACCGTTCCCGTTCACCCAAGCCGCTCGGCGTCGCCATCGCCGCCGTCCTGAGCCTCGGCCTGGGCGTGCCGCCGGCCGTCGCCGCGCCGGCCGCCGACACCGACCCCGTCCCGGGGCTGGTCGCCGGCTCGGACACCGCCGCCCCGCAGCTGGTCACCGGGCTGGCGGAGCGGGCCGCCGGCGCCACGCCCGCCGACGCGGCGCGCGCCCACCTGGCCGCCCACCGGGACCGCTACCGGGTCGACCCCGCGCAGCTCGTCGAGGCCGGCACCGAGCGGGCCGCCGACGGCCGTCACACCGTCAGGTTCGCGCAGCGGCACGGGGGCATCCCGGTCTACGGGGCCGTCTACCTGGTCCACCTGGTCGGCGAGGGCGACGGGCAGCGCGTCGAGTCGGTGGGCGGCAAGTACTTCACCGGGCTCACCGCCCCGACCGCGCAGAGCGTGCCGGACGAGGTGCTGCGCCGCCTCGCGCTCGGCGCGGTCGAGCAGCAGGGCGCGGGGGAGGGGGCCACGGCCGAGGACCACGGCCTGGTGGTGCTGCCCGGCGGCCCCGGCCGGCTCGCCCGGCACTTCACGGTGCGCGGCACCGACGCGGCCGCCTGGGCGACGAAGGCGCGCGAGGTGTTCGTGGACGCGACCACCGGTCAGGTCGCCCTCGCCCACGACGCGCGCGCCCCGTTCCGCGCCGAGGGGGCTGCTGCCGACGGCGCTCCGCAACCCGCCACGGGTACCGCGCCGGACGTCTTCGGCAACCCCGTGCCGGTGAACCTCGGCCGCCTCCCGGACGGCACCTACCAGCTCACCGACCTCACCCGTCCCGCCGTCATCACCACCTACGACGCGGCGGGGCGTGACTACTTCGAGGTCCGCGGAAGGATGCCCGACGGCATCCTTCCGGCGGCCTCGGCGACGCCCGACTTCCCCGCCTCGGCCGCCGCCACCGGCGCCGCCAACGCGCACGTCAACGCCGGCATCGTGGACGACTTCTACCGCGACCGGCTCGGGCGCCAGGGCATCGACGGCAAGAACGGCCCGATCATCGCGATGGTCGACGTCACCATGGACGGCAAGTCGATGCGCAACGCCGCCTGGGACGGCCAGAAGATGATCTACGGCAGCGGGGGTGGCAAGGAGTACCCGTTCGCCGTGGCGCTCGACGTGGCCGGCCACGAGATGACCCACGGCGTGGTCGGGGCGACGGCCAAGCTCGTCCTGGCGGGGCAGTCCGGCGCCCTCGACGAGGCCGTCTCCGACTACTTCGGCAACGCGATCGAGGTGACGACCCGCGGTCTGTCCATGAACGACCCCCGCGCCGCCCTGCTGGGCGAGAGCCTCTGCCGCACCGGCACTCCCGAGGCCTGCGCCGGTCGCCGGCTGGACGACCGCCGCACCACGGTCGACGACTACGTCGGCGTGGCGGCGAACATCGACAGCAGCGGTGCGCACATGAACTCCACCATCATGGGCGGGGCGCTGTGGGACATCCGCCGCGCCCTCGACCCGCTCACCGCCGACCGGTTGGTCTACCGGGCGCTCAGCGAGTACCTCACACCGCTCGACGACTTCGTCGACGCCCGCAACGCGGTGCTCGCCGCCGGCCGGGCGATGGGTCTCAGCCGGGCCCAACTGCGGACCGTGGCCGGCGCGTTCGACGCGCACGGGATCAAGCAGGGCTGGCAGCGGCGGATCGGCGTGGACAGCCGCGTCCTGCTGGGCGACATCCCCAGCGGGCTCGTCGCCCCGGACGTCGCCGGCGGCCGGTGGGTGGCGGGCACCACGGGTCACGGCTTCGGTGGCAGCCTCGGCGTGCTCACCGGCACCGTCGGCGGCTCGGCCGAACCCGTCGCGCTCAGCCCGGTGGACGGCCGCTCGCACGGCTGGCCCGCCACCGACGGCACGACCGCCGCCTGGGTGGCCATGGGAGCGGACGCGAGCGGCGCCTGGGGCTGGGAGGTGCTGGCCCGCCCGCTCGACGGCGGCCCGCTCCGGAGCCTTCGGCGCGCCCCGAACCAGATCCTCTCGGACGTGCGGGCCTCCGGCGGGAACGTCGCCTTCCGGGTGTACGACTTCGCCACCCAGCGCACCCGGCCCGCGCTGTCGCGGAACGGCGCTCCGGCGGAGGAGATCCCCCTGCTCGACGGTCACGACGTGTC
Source organism: Kitasatospora sp. NPDC097605 (assembly GCF_040302725.1). Classification (NCBI taxonomy): domain Bacteria; kingdom Bacillati; phylum Actinomycetota; class Actinomycetes; order Kitasatosporales; family Streptomycetaceae; genus Kitasatospora; species Kitasatospora sp. NPDC097605. The sequence continues at coordinate 32,395 of NZ_JBEOSF010000020.1, forward strand.
CGACCTGACCTTCCGGGGCGATCTGCTCGGCTGGACCGAGACCTGGACCGTCGGCGAGCGGACCGTGTTCGCGCCGACCGTCTACTCGATCGCCGCGGGCAGGGTCGTCACCCAGTACGTGCTGGACGGGGCCGTCGCCACCACGGCCGGCCAGACCCGGCTGGCCGGGGACCGGCTGCTCTGGGTGGAGACGCCCGAGAACGGCGGCACGGGCAGCTCGATCCGCTCCGGCGCCGTGGACGGGTCCGGAGTGACCGACCTCCTGACCGGCACCGCCGCCGACCTGCGCGACATCACCGGCCTCACCGTCTCGGACCGGGCGGTGACCTTCAGTCACCGGTTCGACTGGGAGGGCGGTGCCGTCGAGAACGCCGAGCTGCCGAAGCTCTGGCAGCTCCCGCTCACCGGCGGCGCCCCCCAGCGCCTCTCCTGCAACCGCGGCGGCCAGTACGCGCCGGCGGCCGACCGGGGCACCCGGGTGCTCTGGCTCGACGCCACCGCGGGCCGCACCGACCTGGTCGTGCGCGAACGCGCGGCCGGCACCTGCTGACCGGAGGACGGCTGCCCCGGGGTCCACACCAAGGGCGCCCGACCCCGCGCCCGGACCCCGTCCGCCCCCCGGTCCCCCGCCCGGCCGCTGCCACCCCGCAGCGCCCGGGCGGGCCTTCGCCCTGCCGTCAGACCCGCACCACGCGCCAGGCGGCGACGAGATCGTGGAAGCGCGGGAAACGGGCGCCCGGAACAGTCTCGCCACTGACCTTCTCGCCATGGAGCCAGCAGATGTCGAAGACGTCGGTCTCGGCGTCGAGCAGGCAGCACACGCCCGGCGAGTCCGGCCAGCCGGGTCAGTGCTCTCGCGACGTTGCGAGGGGGCATGACGATCTCGTAGCTGTAGGCCAGTCCCATGCCGCCCGACCTCCCCTGTTTCGAACCGGCATCCTGTCACGGTGGGGGACGGCCGCCCAGCTGATTTCGGCCCGGCGACTCCGTCATGCCGGCTTGCTCGCCAGGGTGCTGCAGGCCAGGGCGATCTCGGCGTGCTCCGTCTTCATGGCGAAGGCGAGGAGCTGGCCCTCGGCGTCCTCGGTGAGGAAGAAGTCGGCTTCGGTCACGGCGGGGGCCATCCCGCGCAGCTCCTCCGGGAGTTCGTCGGGGGAGATGGCGAAGCAGCGGAGCAGGTCGGCGAGCTGGATCGGCTCCGCGGCGGCCAGCGACGCCTTCAGCTCCCAGCCGTCCGCCGTGGTCCTGGTGAAGCCGCCGGTGAGCAGGAGGGGAGTGGCGTCGGGGTCCTTCCGGTCCCGCACGGCGAGCTGGACCCCCACCGCGACCTTGCGGCCCGTCGCCCACTCCAGGGACACGACCGCGTCCGCCGTCGCGCCGGTGACGTCCATCGCCACGCCCAGGCCGACCTTCCACGAGGCCCACTGGTCGCTCACGACCTTCTCCAGGGACGCGTCGCGCAGCTCCAGATCCCGCACCCAGTCCGGGACGTCGACCGTGACCTTCCAGAGGCCGGCCGCCCAGCTCAGGATGTCGGCCATCTTGACCCCGTGGACGCTCGCGCGGTAGCGCGTGCAATCGGAGCCGCCGTCGTTCCACGTGCCGTCGACGACCAGGGTCACCGGGACCGTGCCGATGTTGATGTCCGAGGGTTGGTCGGAGGGGGTTCTGAGTTCCGGGACGGTGGTCTTGTCGACCGGGATCACCGAACGCACCGGGCAGTTCCTGCTGCGGCTCCGCGCCTGCCTCAGGGTGTTCCCGGTCTTGTTCCGGCCGTAGTCGCTCCTGGTGGGGGATCCGTTCCTGCCGATGCTTTTCGTCACGTAGTACCAGTCGGCCGGAATCCTGTCCCAAGCGCTGTCGGAAACCCGCTGCGGATAGCTGACGGCGGCGGATCCGTAGCCGAAGAGCAGGCGGTAGCTCTTGTAGAACTGCTTCAACGCCCACAATTTCTCGGGTCTGAGCGTGTGGGTCTCAGCGTCCTCGCCCGTTGCGAGATGCTCGCGACAGGCCAGGAGCTGCTTGACCGCCGGAGGTCCGGCCTCGTCGGCCAGGAAGGTCTCGGGGCCGTCGTGCGGGTCGTCCACCCGGCCGGGCAGGTTCCCCGCCGCCGATGTCGGCCCGATGATGAGATTGCCGGGGCACCAGGTGAAGATCTGGCGGAACTCCTCCTTCTGCTCCATGTACGCGCCCTGCGCTCCGTCGTGGTGGAGGCTCTTCTCCTTCAGCGCGCCGAGGAATTCCTTCAGCAGGCCCTTGTTGGTGATCGCCGCCAGCGGGGCCGACTCGATGTATTTGATCAGGGCCGAGAGGAATTGCTGAAGCTCTGCGGGAACTTTGGTCTGGTCGTCCTGGTAGTAGTGGTCGACCGTGTAGTTCCAGTAGGTGACGAGATCCTTGTAGGGCAGGAGATGGTGCCTGGCGAGTGTCACCACGGTGCCGTCGTTCTTCGCCTTGTTCAGGTTCAGCTGGTCGCGGTTGGCCATGACTCCGGGATCCGCGGCCTGGACCAGGTACGGATAGGCGGCCCGGTTGCCCGTCGTGGCGAACTTGAGGTCCATGGGCGGCACCCTATGGTCGGCGCCTGTGCCCCGCCGCCGAGGCGCGCGGCCCGCCGTCCGGCCGCTCTCCTGTGTTCGGGTGGTCCTCGCCGCCATTGGGTCGTACACGGCCTTGTGCGGGTGTGGGCGGGCTCGGGCGGTGGATACGGACCAGCGTGGTCCGCACGGACCACCACCGCGGGTCGCAGCGGCGCGGTGTCCTTCACCGGGAGGCCGGGCCGTGGACGAGCAGGACGAGCAGGACGAGCAGGACGAGCGGGCGACCGCGGGGGAGGGCGGGCCGGCGGGCGGCGGCGGTTCGACCCGGGTGTGGGCGGTGCTGGTCCGGGCGGGCCTGGACGCCGGGCTGAGGGCCGTTCCGGTGGTGGGGGAACTCGTCCCCGCGGACGCGGACCTGCGCCTGGAGGCGCTGTCGGCCGTGGCGCTGAGCAAGGCTCCGGTCCCGGACGAGGTCCGCCGCCTGAACGTGGGGCTCGCCCAGGTCGCCGGCGGGGACCTGCTGCTGCGCGAGGACCTGAAGTCGAGCCTGGCCGTGGGGGTGACGGCGTCGTTCGCGGGCAAGCGCGAGGACATCTGGGCGATGCAGGGCGCCTCCGCGAAGAGCGGCACGGTCACCGGCGGCAGGTTCCCCGACGACAAAGGCGCCGGCACGACGGGTGTGATCGGTTGGGTCCCGGTGGGGCGGGGCCTGGGGCCGGTGCGCCTGGAGCGGCTGGGCGTGCAGTACAAGGCGCCGCCGGCCACCGTGTCGGTGCTGGCGGACGCTTCGGTGGAACTCGCCGGACTCACCTTCGCCGCCGACGGCATGGGCCTCGGGATCGACGTCAAGGACCCCTCGAAGGTGACGGCACACCTGGCCGGGCTCGGACTCGCCTGGGACCGGCCGCCGGTGAAGGTGTCGGGCGCGTTCCTGCTGCGCGACGACTCCGGATACAGCGTCCTGATCGAGGGCGCCGCCGCCGTGGAGACCCCGGCGCTGGCGCTGGTGGCGGTGGGCGGCTACGCGCAGAAGAGCGGGCACGGCCCGTCGGTGTTCGTCTTCGGCCGCCTCGCGCTCAAGGACGGCGAAGGGGTGGGGCCGCCGCCGTTCCGCATCACGGGGGCCGCGGCCGGGTTCGGCTTCAACAGCACGGCGCGCATCCCCGAGGTCGAGGAGCTGGGCGACTTCCCGCTGATGCCCCAGGGGGCCGGCGACCTGCTGACCAGCCCGCTGGTGTACCTGGACAAGCTCACCGGCGGCACCGCGCCGTGGATCAGCCCGGCGCCGGGACGGGCCTGGCTGGCCGCCGGCCTCGACTTCGACTCCTTCAAGTTCCTCAAGGGCAGCGCCATGGCGCTGGTCGACTTCGGCACGGGCGCCGACCAGGACTTCACCCTCGCCCTGCTCGGGCACCTGGCCGCGGAGTTCCCCGACAGCGCGAACCCGTTCGCCAAGGTCGGCCTCGACCTGTCCGCCTCCTACTCCTCGCGTACCGACACCCTGGGCGCCTACGCGAGGATCTCGCCCGGCTCGTACGTCGTGCACCCCTCCTGCCAACTGTCCGGCGGGGCCGCGCTGTGCCTCTGGTTCGGCGCCAGCGCCCACCCCGGCGACTTCGTGGCCACCGTCGGCGGCTACCATCCCCGGTTCGCGGGGACCAAACCCGCGCACTACCCCGATGTGGAGCGCCTCCAGCTGTCCTGGTCGGTGTCGGACAACGTGTCGATGCGCGGGGACTGCTACGCCGCCCTGACCCCGTCGGCGTTCATGGTCGGCGCCGACGTGTCGGTCAGCTTCCACGCCGGGCCGGTCAAGGCCGGCTGCGATGTCGGCATGGACGCCCTGGTGCAGTGGGACCCCTTCCACTTCGAGGTCACCGCGCACGCCGACATCTGGGTCGAACTGGACGTGCTGATCCCGCTGCGCGGCACCTTCGGCGTCGGCGTCGAGTTCTGGGGACCGCCGACCGGCGGCACCGCGACCGTCCACGCCCTGGGCCGCAGCTTCGACATCCGCTTCGGCGAGGACCGGCCCACCGGGCCCCGGCTCATCGGCTGGCCCGAGTTCCGCGACAGCCGCCTGCACCGGCCCGTCGTCGAACTCCACCCCGCCGAAGGGCTGCTCCCGGTCACCGGCTCCGACAAGGACGCCGTCTGGCAGATGTCCCGAAACGCGTTCACCCTCACCACCTGCAGCGCCGTGCCCATCACCCGCGTCCGGCTGCGCACCGACCCCAAGAACACGGACCCGGCCAAGGACCGTACGCCGACCGGGTGGAAGGACCGCGACGACGTCCCGGTGCGGCCGGTGGGACTGGGGAAGCTGACCTCCACCCACACCGTCCAGGTCACCCACGACGGGAACGGCTTCGACACCGAGGGCCACAAGTGGACGGTCGAGCCGGTCACCGGGAAGGTACCGCTGGGTCTGTGGGGCGCGCCCCTGGGCAGCGAGGACGCCCCGGCCCTGCCGAGCGGCGACGCGACGACCGACGCCGTCACCGGTCTGCGCCTGGTCGTGCCGCCCGCCGGGAAGGACGACCCCGGCCTGGCGACCACCGAGAGGATCCTCGACTTCGAGGAGATCGAGGGTCCCGCCGAACCGCTGCCCGTCCAGCCGAGCCCGCTGCCCGCCGCCCGGGCGGCGTCCGATGTGCGCGTGACCATCGCCGAGACCGTCACCGGCTCCGGGGCCGACGGACGCGACGCGCTCGCGGACCAGCTCGCCGGCTGGAACCTCGCCCCCGCCGGCCGAGGAGCCTGCTGCACGCCGGACGACCTGCGGCACTACCGCGACCACCTGTGGCGGTACCTGCGCAGCGAGCCGCTGCTGTGCAAGGACACGGAAGGCACCGCATGACCGACACCGCCCCCGCCCCCGAGGGCGACTTCGACCGGCGACTCCTCCTCCAGGACGAGCTGCGTCCGTCGGTGCAGACCGGCACCTACGAGGTCACCGTCACCGCCGCCGTCTCCGGAGACGGCGTCTCCGACAACCTGCCGCCGGCGGTGCACAAGCTGACCGTCGCCGGGCCGCGGTTCGCCCTGGACACCACCGCCGTCGACCGGGTCCACCCGCCGCCCGGCGGGTACGGCGACCACCGCCGGACCCTGGCACACCTCTCGCTGACCGACCCGACGCTGCCGTGGCAGCGCCATGCGAAGGCCCACGACGAGCAGGACCGAACCCCGTGGCTGGCGCTGCTCGTCGTGACCGACCACGAGGCACCGGTCCATCAGGACACCGGTAGGGCCACGGTCCGCCGGACGGTCACCGACTTCCTCGCGCAGTGCAGGAACCCGCCGGCCAAGACCCTGCTGCCGGACCTCGGAGAAGAGGAGATCCCCGCCGGCCTGACCCACTGCCAGACCCTCGACGTGGCCGCGGACGTGTTCACCGACCTCGCACCCCGCCTGGAGGAGGCGGGCGACCTCGTGTTCGTACGACGCGTGTTCGAGAACACGGACCGTACCTGGGCCGACGGCACCAGGACCCCCGCCGAGACCGCCGAGCAGGCCCGCGCCGTCGTCCTGTCCGCCCGCCTCCCGGCCACCCCGGGCCCCTACAGCGCCCACCTGGTGTCCCTGGAAGGGCTCGGCGACCACCTGCACGGCAGCTGGCCGCTCCGACGCGACGGGCAGGAAGTCGACACGGTGCGGCTGCTGTCCTTGTACTCGTGGTCCTTCCAGCACGCCCCGGACGCCAAGGGCTCCTTCCAGGACGCCCTGACCGATCTCGTCGCCGGCAGCGGAAAGGACCTGTTGCTGCGCCTGCCGGTGCCGGGCGGCGCCGCGCCGCAGACCGCGGACACGCCCGTCGGCGCCGCCGCCCGACGGCGGCTCGGGGCGGGGTACGTGCCCGTCACGCACCGGCTGCCGACGGGGGAGCGGACCTTCGCCTGGTACCGGGGCCCGTTCACGCCGGTCGCCCCGGCGCCGCCGGCCAGGAAGCCCGAGGAGCTGACCGGCGAGACGGACGCCCTGGCCTACGACCAGGACCACGGCGTGTTCGACGTCAGCCACGCCAGCGCGTTCGCCCTCGGACGCTTCCTCACGCTCTCCGACCCGGCCCTCAACCAGGCCCTGTCCGTGCTGCGCAAGGACGCCCAGAACACCCTGCACACCGCGCTCAGCCAGGGCGCCGCGTACGAGGTGCTGGCGCGGGCCCGCACCGCGGCACCCGCCGCCGGGCCGGGCGGTCCGGTGCGGGTCGCCGGTCACCTGCGGGCCACCGGCGGCGCCCGCCACGCCTTCGAAGCGCTCCTGGCCGCCCCCCGCACCGCGCCGGCGGGCGCGGACGGCGTCCGGACCGCGCCGGACACCAGGGGCGCGCTGCGGGACGCGGCCGGAACCCCGGAGGCGACCACCCTCGCCGAACTGGTGGCCCAGGTGGTGGACCTGCACACCACCACCCTCGACGACCACCTGAGCGCGCGCCGGCTGCTGGCCGCGCTGCCGCTGGACCACCTGGTGCCCGACCGGCGCATGCTGCCGCCCGAGAGCGTGCGCTTCTTCGCGGTGGACGCCGACTGGCTGGCCGTCATGCTCGCCGGGGCGGTGCGGATGGGCCAGGCCACCTCCCTGGACCGGAGCGTCACCACACAGCTGCTGACGAGCCTCCTCGCGAACGCGGTCCTCCCGTCCTGCGGGATGCTGGTGCGCTCGCGCGTGGTGCGCGACTGGCCGTCGCTGTTCGTCGAAGCCGTCGCCGGCACCCCGGCCACGTCCGTCCTCCACAGCCCGCCCCGGCGCCCGGCCCCAGACCTGCTGCTCGCCTGCTTCACCGGCACGCCCGGTCAGGTCGTCCTGCGCCGTCCCGCCGAGCAACCGCACTACGGCCTCGACGGCGCCGACACCATCGACCTGCGCGACCTCGCCAACGCCGGCACCCTCGGCAAGGCCGGGGGCGGCACCCTGACGGGCGTCGGCGCCCTGCGGCGCACGGGCTGCACGTCCGAGCAGCCCACCGAGGTGCTGACCGTCCTGACCACCGGCACGAACCCCGGGCCGTGCCTCAACCGGTCCCTGCGCGACGCCCTGGCGGACAACGGGATGTGGTACACCGACGCCCCCGGCAAGGACCGCGCCGAGCTGACGTCGGCGGAGCTGGGCCTGCAACTGCTGGACACCGCCCCGCGCCTGCTGTTCACCCGCCCCGGCTTCACGGACAAGCCCACCCCCGCCGCCGAGGAGGCCGCGTCGTGACAGGCGACACCACGCTGATCGTGCCCGTGACGGTCAACGCCCTGGCCGTCAACGACCAGGTGCGCGGTGAGCCGTTCCACCGCGTCCCACCCGACTTCAGTGCCCTCGCCGCGCATCCGCCGCGGCTGCGCCAGGATCCGCTGCACAACCTGCCGAACTACGACACCGGCTGGTCCGACGACCCGCGCGGCAACGGCGTCTACGTGCAGTGGGACCTGCCGCACGCCCTCAGCCGCGCCCGCGCCGAACCGGGCACGGGGTTCACCCACCCCCTGGTGCCCGACCGGTGGCTGGTGGTGCGCTGCCACCGGCCCCGGACGACGACCGGCACACCGGTGCCGACGGTCGCCGGGTGGCTGGTGGAGAGCGACCACGTCCACGACAAGCCGACCGGCAACCCCCCGCAGGGCTCGCCGTTCGTGCTGGACGGCAAGCCGGTGCGGATCGGCGCCGCCCGCCCCCTGGGCACCGCGGGCTGGCTCCCGGCGGACACCGGACGGCCGCGCTTCCTGACGGCCGACGGCTGCGGCATCCCCGACTTCCACCTCTTCCAGAGCTTCAACCAGGACGTCCTCTCCCTGCACGACCCGCTCACGGACGCCACCGGGGCGGCCACGCTCGCCGACGGGTACGTCAGCTACCTCGTCGCCGGCTGGTACTCCCACGCCGAGGACGACCCCCTCACCGCCACCGGACAGGGCACCGGCCCCCTCGACGCCCTGCTCGCCTTCCACGGCTACCGCGGGGCGGGCCTCGCCGCGAAGGACAAGGCGCGGATCGGCCTGGACCTGCTGGGCTGGCAGGCCTCCGCGGACCACACCCCCGAGCGCAGCCTCTACACCGGCACCGTGCTCGGGCTCGACTGGCACACCACCGGCGGCGCCTGGCCCTCCGGCAAACCCGTCAACGCCGCCGGCACGGTCCGGGTCGCACTGGGGACCAACACCGCCGACGCCCGCGACGCCCTGCGCGAGCACGACGGCCTGCCCCACGACGAACGGCTGCTGCGGCGGGCGTTCGACGGTGGCCGCCTCACCGTCCTGGACCACGTCCTCGATGACCAGGCCCGCGCCCTGAACGAGGCCGAACGCGACACCTGCTTCACCGCCGTGCCGGCCGGCTGCCACTGGGCCGTCACCGCCACCCCCGTGCCCGACGGCAAAGGCGGCGTCACCCCGCCTCCCGCCCTCACCGCCGACCAGGCCACCGCCCTCGACCGGCTCAACACCGACCAGCGCGACCACGACCAGACGGCCCGCGAACTCGCCGACGTGCAGAGGCGGCTGTACGAGCTGTGGTGGCTGGCCGGGCTGCCCTCCGGCAAGAACGCCGACGCGCGGGCCTGCCCGTCCGACCGGCGCAAGGATCTCGACCACCAGCTGGACCGGACCGCCGCCGACAGCCTGGCCGCGAAGGCCGCCGCCCTGCTCGACCGGCTCGCCACCCTGCGCGCCAAGCTCCCCACCGGCGCCACCACCGCGCAGCTGACGGCCGCCGTGAAGCAGACCGCCACCGCGCTGAAACTCGCCGACGGGCAGCGCCTGGGACGCGTCGTCCACCCGCCCTACCACCGTGCCCAGGACCCCGTCGTCCTGATCGAGGGCGCGGGCAGCGGCCCGGACCTGGCCCCGCGCGCCAAGGTCCCATGCCGCCGGCAGGAGCAGCTGATCGACCGCATCACCGCACAGGAGGGCTCCCTGCCGGCCGCACCGCCCGGCCTGGCCGCGCAGGCCTGGCAGCCCGTCATCGCCGCCGTGCCCTGGGCGCCGCTGACGCAGGTGCTGCGCGAGTTCAACGCCCTCGACCAGGCCGCCGACGAAGCCCGCCGCGCACCGGCGAAGCCGCCCGAGCCGGACGTGCGCAGCTGGGCCGAGGCCCACCACCACCAGGCCCACGCGGCGGGCACCGGCGCACCGTCCTGGCCGGACACCACCCTGTGGACCCAGCCCTGGCAGCCGCTGTTCCTCCTGTGGGACGCCGCCGTGCACACCCTGCCCGTCGGGCCCGACAACGCCGAGGGCTGGCACTTCGACGGCCACCACTGGCACGTCGACGGCCGCGGCAAGCCCGAGGACCACGACCTCGGCGGAACCACCCTGCACAACCTGCCCGGCCGGGCCCTGCTCGTCGCGCTGCCGGGCTTCCTGGTCCGCGGACGCATCCACGACCACCTCCGCCGCCACCCCGACGCCGAGGCGGACGACCTGCACACCCTCGACGACAAGACCACCGCCTCCCAGATCTGCCAGAGCCTGGACGGCCTGGGCGCCTACCTCGCCCAGCGCCGGACCGTGTCGACCTACGACCCGACCGACGCACTCGTCGACCTCACCGCCCCCGTCCGTGCCGTCCCCGGCCCCGCCCCGCAGCCCTGGGGCCAGGGCGCGGCCGGCGCCCAGTTCCGGCTCGCGAGCCTGGTGGTCGTCGACCGCTTCGGACGCGCCTACGACCACATCGACCACGAGCAGGACGCCGCCGCGGCCGACCTGGCCCGCTCCACCGACCTGACCCCCAACACCGCCCACCCCGCCGGCCACCTGCCCCGGCCCGGCGACCACACCGGCACCACCCTGCTCTACGAGGACGGCGACCCCGCGACCTTCGCCCAGCTCCAGCCCCGCATCCACCAGGCAGCCCGGGCCCTGATCGAACTCGTCAGCCCCGCCGACGACCACCTCGTCCTGTCCACCGAAGCCGCCTCCACGCCCAAGGGCACCCCCGACCACGGTCCCGTCTGCGGCTGGATCGTCCCCGACCACCACCGCGACATCCTCACCGTCTACGCCGCCGACGGCACCGGTCTGGGCGAACTCCTCGTCACCGGCCCCGACGACGACCGCCGGCTGGACTGGTGTCCGCTGCCCGGCTCATCCGTCCTGGAGACCGCCGACCTGCTCACCGACGCCTTCACGGCGCAGCACCCGCACCTCGGCGACCTCCTGCGCGGCCTCGCCGACCGCGACCGCGAAGGCGCGGTGGCCGCCTACACCGCACTGCGCCAGGTCATCGACGACGGCCTGAAAGCCATCGCCACCCCCGACGACAGCCACACCACCCCCTGGGCCCTGGTCAGCGGGCGCCCCCTGGCCGTCGTCCGCGCCCGCCTGCGCGTCGAACTGGCCGACGCCCCCCACCCCCGGCCCACCTGGGACCGCCTCCTCGCCGGGCCCGACCCCGCCGACGGCAACCCCCTGCGGACCACCGTCTGGCCGTTCCGGCTGGGCGACGCCTCCCGTCCCTCCGACGGCCTGATCGGCTACTGCACCGCCCCGCCCGGCACACCCACGGGGTACATCCACCTCTACAGCCCGTACGCCGACCAGACCCCGTCGAAGAAGGGCGACCGAGACCGGGACACCCCCTACACCCGCCCGGTCACCCCCTCCGCGTTCCCCGTGGCCGGTGCCGACAACACGCCCTACGGGGACAGACCGGCATCCGGCGCGGCCGCCTGGGTGACCATGCTGGTCGACCCGTTCACCCGCCTCCACGCGGCCACCGGCGTCCTGCCCACCGCCGCGACCCGGGTGCCCGAGAGCGCCCTTCGCGGCCCCCTGGCCCGGATCGCCCTGTGCGTACCCACCGGCCCCGTGCTGGCCACCCTCGCCCGCACGGGGGCCGGCAGCGGAACCGACACCGGGCAGCCCGTCGGGGCGCCGGCGCTGGCCCTGCCGTCACCGGGAAGCTGGCACGGCACCTGGACCTGGTGGGAACGCGCCGAACCCGGGGGTGGCGCGCAACCCTGGAAACACCTGGAGATCGGACACACCGACACCCTCGTCCACCCGCCCGACACCGTCCCCGACGCCCGCACCGGCTACCTCACCCTCACCCGACCCACCGCCGCCCAGGACGACCGATGACCACCATCGGCGACACCGACGGCACCAAGGGGCGGCTCGCCTACGACGTCGTCACCGTCCCCGCTCCCCTGAACTGCTCCGTCAAAGGCACCAAGCGCTACGGCACCGTCTCCGTCAAGGTCTTCCGCGCCGCCGGCGAGGCCCTCACCTGCGACAGCCTCGCCTTCACCTTTCCCGAGGGGGACGCCGAGACCGACCTGCTCCCCGAGGTCCACCACGGCGACATCGGCACCGGCTGCCCCTACGGGACCTGGAACCTGGAGCAGATCAACGACAGCGGACGGTTCGTCGCCACACCCCAGCCCGGCTACGGCACCGTCGAGGCCGGTGCGGCGTCCCTGGAGTTCACCTTCTCCGAACTGGAGATCAACTCCGCCCCCGGGACCGCTTCCCTCACCATCGAGGAGACCACCGGCCCGGTGGGCGCCGCCACCACCGGCACGACCTGGCCGGCCCCCCTGCCCAAGGGCCCGGCGGGGTTCGTCTTCGCCGACTTCCGCCCCGTGCGGAGCGTCGTGCGCGCCGGCACCTGCCCCACCCTGTCCTGGCGCGCCGCCCTTCCGGCCGGCTGCAAGGCCTTCCTGCTCTGGGACGACCGGCAGGTGGAGGTCACCACGGTGACCTCCTACAGCCGGGCCGCGATCACCCAGGACACCGTCTTCCAGCTCCGGGCCTGCACCACCGGGGACATCGACAAGCCGCTGATGGTCCTGGACACCACCGTGACCGTGTCCAACCCGCAGCTCCACGTCAGGACCCTGGAGGCCACCGGCCCCGTCCACCTCCTGCGCCCGTCCCCCAGCGCCGGGCCGCTGGAGCCCCTGCAGACCGAGATGTACGCGGACCAGCCGGTGCGGCGGTTCTACCGGGCCGAGACCGACGGGCTGCTCACCGGCACCATCCGCACCCTCAGCGACGGTGCGACGGCCGAGCTCGGCGTCCACGTCGTACCGAAGGGCGGCACCGACCAGAGCGGGCACTTCAGCAGGATCAGCTGCCAAGGCCCCGGCGAGCCCGACCGGCGCAGGCCCGCCGAGACACTCGACGTCCTCGTTCCCGCCGACAGCAAGGTCACCGTCAGCTGGAACCTGGTCGACGGCAAGCGCCGGAAAGGCGCCGACGGCAGCATGCCCGACACGATCACCGTCACCCTGCGCTGGCAGCCCTGGGGCAGAGCCGCCCTCAACAGCGAAGAGAGCTCTCCGACATGACCACTGCCGCACCCTTGGCCTGCACCCTCGGGCCCCACGGCACCGCCGACGCCCTGCGCCTCACCCTGACCAACCCCACCGCCGAGCCGGTCATCTGCACCAGCGTCACCCTCACCAGCCGGCCCGCCGCCGCCGTCGGCGTTCCCTCGGTGGCGGCCGACGACGGCGCGTGGGTCCTGAGCCCCGACGGCCCCGCGCGCCACGACCTGCGCCCCGGCCGCCCGGTGACCCTCGCCCCCGGCGAACGGCTCGACCTCGTCCTCACCGGCCTGCGCCCCGACCACGGCACCACCCGGATCGAGATCACCCCCCACACCCCGCGACCCGCCTCGCGGGCCGCCCTCCACACCGTGACCGGTCGCACCGAGACCATCACGAGCTTCTGGGCGGATCCCCCCGACGTCGACAAGGCCGGACAGCCCTTCACCCTCCACTGGCACGCCACCGCGCCCACGACCGGTCTGACGTACACCCTCTGCTACGGCGACGCGAGCCCGGTCCCCGTCGACTCGTTCACGACCGCCGCCGGTGACGGGACCTGGACCTGCGAGGCGGGCATCACCGCCACCACGGCCTTCGCCCTCATTGCCACCGGCACCGAGGCCGACAAGACCGTCACCAGCGGACGGACCCTGACCGTCGGCGTCCGCGTCCCCGACCTCGTCGCGGGCGGCCTCACCGCCGACGGCACCGTCTCGCTGCTCACCGAGCCCGTCGCCCTGCTGCCGCAGACGTCGCGGACGGAGCCGTTCGCCCTGCAGGGCCGTGCCACCACGGACGGACTGGTCGCCGCCTTCATCCAGGCGGGCACCGGCGGAAAGAACGCCCACGCGCTGATCGTGGTGACGGCCGCCAACCATGTCACCCATCGTGCGGAGGCGACCGCCCCGGCCGGCAGCGGGCCGCGCAACCTGCTCACACCCGTTCCCCGGGGCGCCACCGTCGCCGTCCAGACCGGGTCCGACGCGGGCCACTACACCGCCCAGATCACCTGGTACCCCATGGGCCGCGGCCCGCTGCAGACCACTTGAGAGGAGAGCCCATGGCCGAGAAGGACTGGGCCAAGATCCCCACCCCGTACGCGAAGGGCCTCACCGGTGCGGTCATCCTCGCCGGGAAGAAGCCCGAGGACGATGTGCTCTGGACCTTCCGCGGTACCTGGTTCGCCGAGTTCCGTCGCGCCGCGAAGGGCTCCTGGGCGGCGTCGACCGATTGCCTGCAACACCTCACCGTCCGGTGGCCCGAACTGCGCTTCACCGCCGGGCGCCACCCCTACCGGGCCGCCTTCGTTGCAGGCGACCAGCTCTGGATGTTCCGTGGTGACCGCTATCTGAAGCTCGATCTGGAGAAGGGCGGGATCGTCACTCCGGACGACGCCGACCCCGCCAAGTTCTTCTCCCTCGACCAGGGGTTCGCGCACGGCATCACTGCGGCCACCGCCATCGGCGACAGCGAGGCCTACCTGTTCAATGGCAACGACTACTACGTCTGCAACCTCGAAACAGGCCTGCCCAGCTCCTCCCGGATGACACTTGAGGTCGGTGCCCACCTGGAGGACCGCATTCCCCGGCGGACGGACGCCGTCTGCTTCGACCCGCGGAGCACCTCCTCGCAGTCCCTGCATCTTCTCCACTTCGTCTGGGATCGCTTCGGCGATATGGAGACCAAGAGCACCGCGGACCCCCTGAAGATCACCGGCCACGGAGCGACCTACCCCGCACACCTGGAGGAGTCGTACCTCGAAGGCCCCTACGACCGCCTCTACCTCCCCGACCTCTCGGTCGACGAGTCGAACACGGTTCAGTCGTACGCCTTCACGACGGACAGCGTCCTGGCGGCCGACACTCCCAACACCGTGGACTTCGACCACCAGCACGGAAAGGCGATGGACGACATCGACGCCCTGGCCTTCCCTGGGGACCGCCGACGGCTCTACGCCTGTCTCAAGAGCACTGTCAGGTCGCTGCGCCCGAGCGAGCTCGAATGGTGGACCGAGGAGAACGGCGTCAGCACGACGCTGGCGAACGGCGAGTTGCGCATCCACCGGGCGCACGTGGTCGCCGGCGGCTCCCGGCTGCTGGTCTGCGGCACCCGGAATGGCAAGGCGGCCATCGCGGTCCCCAGGACGGCCGCGCTCGACGCCGGCTCCGGTCTCGAAGAGAAGGACACCTACCTCGCGGCCGCCCCCGGAACGGACGTCTACACGGCCGTCCCCGCGCTCTCGGACACCTTCTGCGTGGTCACCCAGAGCAAGCTCTCGAACGGCACCCTGCTCTGGTTCGAGGCCCCCAAGGACGCGGCCGTCACCGAGAAGTACCGCGTGACCTGGCCCGCCCTCATCGGCTTCGCGGCTTCCTTCGACGGAACGTACCTGTACCACGTCAGCGCCGACGGGAAGAGCCTGTGCCGGGCCGAGACGGGCCACTGGGGCACTCCGACCGCCCTGGTGACCTACCCCCATCCGCTCCTCTCGGCCTGCGACCCCGTCGCTCCCCCCGACGACCGGCTGCTCGCGGTCGGACGCACCGACGGGAAGGTCGACCTCCACTACCGCGACACCACCACGCACACCGTCGCCCTGACCGACGACGGGGTCGTGACCGGACTCGCCGTGGACCCCAACGGGAACCGCGTCTTCGCCCTGCTGCGCACCTCCCACGCGTACCCGCGTCTGTACGTCATCGACATCGAGGCGCCGGTACCGGGCGTGATCACCGCGGAGGAGAAGCTCAGCGTGAAGGTCACCGACCGTCCGCGGATGGTTCTGTGCTGGTCGAACCCGGCCATCTGGTGAGGGCCACGACGCGGGCGTGATCTTCTCGCACACGTACACGGAGGTGGAGGTGGAGGTGGGCCCCGACCTGCGGATGGTCCTGTGCCGGTCCGGCACGGACGCCTGGTAGCCCCCGGGCACGCCGGGCGGATTGCCGTGCGGCCGCGGGGGCACCCGCGTGGGTGTCCGGGGGGCCGCAGGGCGCTGGTGCGGAGGTGGCGGCCATGGACGGGCCGGGGCTGTCGAGCCGGGAGCGGCGCATCCTGGCGGAGATCGAGGGTGACCTTCGAGCGGACCGGCGGCTGGATCAGCGGCTGCGGACGATGCGGTTCGTGCTGCCCGGCCGGGTGGGTGGGGCGATGGAGGCGGCCGCCCGGGCGTCGGGGTCGGTCCTGGCGCTGCTGACGGCGCTCTCGCTCGGCCTGCTGCTGGTCAGCGCGACGCTGCACACGGCCGTCGCGCTGGCGCTGTTCTCCGTCGTCTGGCTGGCGACCGGCGTCCTGCTGGTCGCCCGCCGGGTGAGGACGGGGCCGCAACGCGTCCATCCGCGTCGCGGACGGTAAAACGGGACGAACAGGCATCAATCGCCCCGTGCTGGGTACCAACACCAACGGAGCGGCCGGAGAGCACACCGCCGGCCGCTCCCGCGCCCGCCGGGCGCCACCTGGACCGTCGCTTGAAGAAGCCGGGCAGAGGTCTTCGGGAAGAGGAGCCGCGGTGCGTACGGGCCATACCGCCCGGCGTTCCCCGTGCCCCGAGGCGTTCCCGCCCCCTGGAGAACCGCCGTGTCCACTCCGACACTCCGAACCGGCCATCGCACCGATCCCCCGCCCGCACCGCCGGACGGGCTGCCGCCGGACCTGCCCCCGCGCCCCACCACGGCGCAGCTGCGGGTCATGGGCAAGGCCGAGGCCCGCGAACTCAGCGACGCGCTGTTCGAGCGCCTCGCCGGGCTGCCCCGCGAGACGCACGCCTACAGCTACGTGCGCGGGACCATCATCGAACTCAACATGCCGCTGGTGCGGTTCATCGCCGGCCGCTTCCGCCACCGCCCGGAGGACATGGACGACATCCTCCAGGTCGGCACGGTCGGCCTGATCAAGGCGGTCGACGGGTACGACCCGGCCCGCGGCGTCGAGTTCGTGACCTACGCCATCCCCACCATCGCCGGTGAGATCAAGCGGTTCTTCCGCGACACCTCCTGGCCGGTCCGCGTCCCGCGCCGGATGCAGGAGTTCTACCTGACCGTCGCCCGCGGCTCGGACCGGCTGGAGCAGCGGCTCGGCCGTCTCCCGCACCCCGAGGAGATCGCCGAGGAGCTGCACCTCACCGTCGACGACGTCGTCGAGGGGCTGGTCGCCGGCCGGGTCTACCGGCCCAACTCGCTGGACGCGCTGCGCGACCAGGACACCGACGAGTCCGGCAGCGCGCTGCTGGACCGGCTCGGCTCCTGCGACCCCGGCATCGAGCTGGCGGAGTTCCGCACCGCCGTCCGCCCCCTGCTCGGACAGCTGCCGCAGCGCGAGCAGGTGGTGCTCAAGCTGCGCTTCTGGGAGGACCGGACGCAGTCCGAGATCGCCGAGCGGATCGGCGTCTCGCAGATGCACGTCTCGCGCCTGCTGGCCGCCACCCTCGCGCACCTGCGCGAGCAACTGGAGGACCGGGAGGCGGGCGGCTGGTCGGACGGTCCCCCCGAACCCGGCTGACAACCCGCGCCCCTCCGGGTGTTTCCGGCCCCCCGCAGCGGTTAGCCGCGCTGCGGGGGGCCGTCGGCACGAAGGAGGAGAATCGCCGTGTCACCGAAGGTTTCCGACCACATCCTGGAACGACTGCGCAGCTGGGACGTCGAGTACGTCTTCGGCTATCCGGGCGACGGCATCAACGGCCTGCTCGCGGCCTGGGGCCGGGCCGACAACCGCCCCGCCTTCGTCCAGGCGCGGCACGAGGAGATGGCGGCCTTCGAGGCCGTCGGCTATGCCAAGTTCTCCGGGCGCACCGCGGTGTGCGCCGCCACCTCGGGGCCCGGCGCGATCCACCTGCTCAACGGTCTCTACGACGCCAAGCTCGACCACGTCCCGGTGGTCGCCCTGGTCGGCCAGACCGACCGCAGCGCGATGGGCGGCTCCTATCAGCAGGAGGTGGACCTGCTCGCGCTCTTCAAGGACGTCGCCGCCGAGTACTGCCAGATGGTGACCGTCCCCGAGCAGCTGCCCAATGTGCTGGACCGGGCGATGCGCACCGCCGCCGCCCGGCGCACCGTCACCGCGGTGATCGTCCCGGCCGACGTCCAGGAGCTCGACTACCACGAGCCGCAGCACGCCTTCAAGATGGTGCCCTCCAGCCTCGGCAGCCCGCGCTGGTCCGTCGTCCCCGAGGAGGACGAGCTGCACCGCGCCGCCGAGGTGCTGAACGCCGGGCGCAAGGTGGCGATGCTGGTCGGCCAGGGCGCCCGCGGGGCCCGCGCGCAGGTCGAACAGGTCGCCGAACTGCTCGGCGCCGGCGTCGCCAAGGCGCTGCTGGGCAAGGACGCGCTGCCCGACACCCTGCCCTATGTCACGGGGTCGATCGGCCTGCTCGGCACCCGTCCCTCCTACGAGCTGATGCGCGACTGCGACACCCTGCTCACCGTCGGCTCCAGCTTCCCGTACACCCAGTTCCTGCCCGAGTTCGGCAAGGCCCGGGGCGTGCAGATCGACCTCGACCCGTTCATGGTCGGCCTGCGCTACCCGTACGAGGTCAACCTGGTCGGCGACGCGGCCCGCACCCTCGACGCGCTGCTGCCGCTGCTCGTCCGCAAGGAGGACCGCGGCTGGCAGCGCACCGTCTGCGACAACACCGAGCGCTGGTGGGAGGTGATGGAGCGGCGGGCCGGCGTGGCGGCGGACCCGATCAACCCCGAGTACGCCGTGCACGCCCTCGACGCGCTGCTGCCCGAGGACGCCATGGTGACCGCCGACTCCGGCTCCGCCGCCAACTGGTACGCCCGCCACCTGCGCTTCCACAGCCGGATGCGCGGCACGCTCTCCGGCACCCTGGCCACCATGGGCCCGGGCGTGCCCTATGCGATCGGCGCCAAGTTCGCCCACCCGGACCGGCCGGCGATCGCGGTGGTCGGCGACGGCGCCATGCAGATGAACGGCATGGCCGAGCTGATCACCGTCGCCAAGTACTGCCGGCAGTGGCAGGACCCGCGCCTGGTGGTCGCCGTCCTCAACAACCGCGACCTCAACCAGGTCACCTGGGAGATGCGGGCGATGCAGGGCGCGCCGAGCTTCCTGCCCTCGCAGCAGCTGCCCGACGTCGACTACGCCGCGTTCGCCCGCACCCTCGGCCTCGGCGCCCAGCGCGTCATGGAACCGGGCGAGGTGGAGGGCGGCTGGCAGGCCGCGCTCGCCGCCGACCGCCCGTACGTGCTGGACCTGCGCACCGACCCGGCCGTGCCGCCGATCCCGCCGCACGCCACCTGGGACCAGATCCAGGCCGCCGCCGAGTCGGTGCTGCACGGTGACGCCGACCGGGTGGCGGTGGTCCGCCAGGGCTTGCGGGCCAAGCTGCAGGAGCTCCTGCCGTCCTTCGGAGGCCGCCATGGGCACCGGTGACCTCGCCGGACTCGCGCTGCGCAACATCCGCACCGGCCGCTTCCAGCGCTCGCTGGCGCTCGCCACCGCCGGCGGCTCGGTGATCACCGCCGCCGAGATCTACCTGGAGCACGACCGGGCCGGCTTCGGCAACCGGGTGATGTGGTGGCCGGTCTGGCTCGGACCGGTCGGCGCGGTGGCCGGCGTCGCCGGCGCGGCCAGCCCGCGCGCCGCCCGCACCCTGCTGCCGCTCGCCTCCGCGAGCATCGTGCTCAACGGCCTCCAGGGCACCTGGCTGCACGTGCGCGGGATCGCCGAGAAGCCGGGCGGCTGGGCGATGGCCCGCTACAACGTGGAGATGGGCCCGCCGCTGTTCGCACCGCTGCTGATGAGCCTGGTCGGCGGGATGGGGCTGCTGGCCGCCCTGCTGAGGAGGGAGTCCCGGGATGCCTGAAGGCCCCGCGCCCGCCCGGGGGAGCCGCTTCCCCGGCTACGACGTGCTCGGCCAGGCCCGCCACTGGGACGGCGTGACGGCCGCGGTCGTACTCGCCCGCACCGGCGGCCCGCAGCCGCCGCTGCGCTTCCACACCCCCGCGGAGGAGGCCACCGCCCGGGCGCTGCTCGACCAGCTGCTCGACCACCCGGCCGTCCCCGTGCTGCCGATGATCGACGCCCGGCTCGCCGAACAGCAGACCGACGGCTGGCACTACGCCGACATGCCGCCCGACGACGAGGCCTGGCGCCGCTCCCTGCACAACCTGGACGCCGACGCCGAAGGGCCGTTCGCCGCGCTCACCGACGTCCGGCAACGGGCCCTGGTCGGCCGGATCCAGGAGATGCGCGGTGAACGGTGGCACGGCCTGCCGGCCGAGCACGTCTGGAGCCTGTGGACCCGCTACGCCTGCACCGCCTACTACTCCCACCCCGCCGCCTGGAACGAGATCGGCTTCGGCGGCCCCGCCCACCCGCGCGGCTACCTGCGCCTGGGCGTCGGACGGCGCGAGCCCTGGGAGGTCGCCGACGCCGACCCGCGCCCGCCCCGGCCGCCCGACCACGCGCCGCCCGCACCCGTCCCGCCCGCCACCGACCCCGGCCGGCACTCCCGGCTGCGGGCCGCCGCCGAGACCCTGCGGGCCAACGCCCGCGCCGAACGGGAGACCCGGGCGATCAACGAGTCGCCCTGGCTGCTGCCCCCCGACGGCCACGGCTTCGACCACGCCCTGGTCCGGGACATGCGGCGCTTCCCGGACTCCGAGGAGGTCGACCTGGTGATCGTCGGCTGCGGCGCGGGCGGCGCCACCCTCGCCCAGCGGATGGCCCGGCACGGCTGGTCGGTCGTCGTCCTGGAGGCCGGCCCGTTCTGGGACCCGCTCGCCGACTGGGTCAGCGACGAGGCCGGCTCCCACCACCTGTACTGGACCGAGCCCCGGCTGATCTCCGGCACCGACCCCGTCCCGCTCGGCTCCAACAACTCCGGGCGCGGCGTGGGCGGTTCGATGATCCACTTCGCCGGCTACACGCCGCGCTTCCACCCGTCCGACTTCCGCACCCGCACCCTGGACGGCGTCGGCGCCGACTGGCCGATCGACTACGCCGACCTGCGCGCCTCCTACCGGCGCCTGGAGTACGAGCTCCCGGTCGCCGGCCAGTACTGGCCCTGGGGCGAGCCGCACCCCTATCCGCACCCCCCGCACCAGCTCGGCGGCAACGGCGAGATCTTCCTGCGCGGCGCCGCGGCCCTCGGCATCGAGGCCCGGATCGGCCCGGTCGCCATCACCAACGGCCGCTTCGGGCGCCGCCCGCACTGCGTCTACCGCGGCTTCTGCCTCCAGGGCTGCAAGGTCAACGCCAAGGCCTCGCCGCTGATCACCCACGTCCCCGACGCCCTCGCCCACGGCGCCGAGATCCGCGCCGACGCGATGGCCTCCGGCATCGACCTCGGCCCCGACGGGCTCGCCCGCGGCGTGCGCTACTTCCACCACGGCCGCGAACACCTCCAGCGGGCCCGTACCGTCGCCGTGGCCGGCTACGCCATCGAGACCCCGCGCCTGCTGCTCAACTCCGCCTGCCGGCGCTTCCCCGAGGGCCTGTGCAACGACCACGACCAGGTCGGCCGCTACGTGATGGTCCAGGGCGCGCCGCAGACCTCCGGCCGCTTCGAGGAGGAGGTCCGCGCCTACAAGGCCCCGCCGCCCGAGGTCTCCACCGAGCAGTACTACGAGACCGACCCCGCCAAGCCCTACCGGCGCGGCTTCACCATCCAGAACATCTCGCCGCTGCCCGTCACCTGGGCCGAGCACGTCGTCGCCCAGGGCCACTGGGGCGCCGACCTGCGGGACTACCTCGCCGACTCGGTGCACTGGGCCACCCTCGGCGCGATGGCCGAACTCCTGCCCCGGCCGGACAACCGCGTCACCCTCGCCGCCGAGACCGACCGGCGCGGCCTGCCCGTCGCCGAGTTCGCCTTCTCCCAGGGCGAGAACGACCGGCTGCTGATCCGCGCCGCCCGCGAGGTGATGGAGTCGGTCCTGCGCGCCGCCGGGGCGAGCGAGGTCATCACCATCGACCGCTACGCCCACCTGGTCGGCGGCTGCCGGATGGCGGGCGACCCGCGCGAGGGCGTCGTCGACCACCGGCTGCGCTCCTTCGCCGTGCCCAACCTGCTGATCACCGACGGCAGCGTGCTGCCCACCCAGGGCAGCGCCAACCCCGCGCTCACCATCATGGCGCTGGTCGACCGCGCCGCCGGGCTGCTCGCCGCCGGCGCCCGATCCGGACTGCGGGCCCCGTCATGAGCACCGTCGAGCGGATCGGCGTCCGCGTCTACACCGTCCCCACCGACGCCCCGGAGGCCGACGGCACCCTCGCCTGGGACCGCACCACCCTGGTCCTGGTCGAGGCGGTCAGCGGCCGGCACACCGGCACCGGCTGGACCTACGGCGCCCCGGCCGCCGGCGCCGTCGTCCGCGAGGAACTCGCCGACCTGGTCACCGGCCGGGACGCCCACGACACCGCCGGCGCCCACGAGGCGATGAACCGCGCCGTGCGCAACACCGGCCGCCCCGGCCTGGTCGCCGGCGCCGTCTCCGCCGTCGACCTCGCCCTGTGGGACCTGCGCGGCCATCTGCTCGACCTGCCGCTCGCCCGGCTGCTCGGCGGCGCCGCCCGGCCCGTCCCGGTGTACGGCAGCGGCGGCTTCACCACCTACTCCGACAAGCGGATGACCCGCCAACTGCGCGGCTGGACCGAGGACCAGGGCATCCCCCGCGTCAAGATCAAGATCGGCGAGTCCCGGGGCACCCGCGAACGCCGCGACCTCGCCCGGGTGCGCGCCGCCCGTGCCGCCGTCGGCGACCGCACCGAGCTGTACACCGACGCCAACGGCGGCTACCGGCGCAAACAGGCCGTCCGGATCGGCGACGCCCTCGCCGACCAGGGCGTCACCTGGTTCGAGGAACCCGTCTCCTCCGACGACCTCACCGGCCTGCGGCTGGTCCGCGACGCGGTGCGGCCCGACGTCACGGCGGGGGAGTACGGGTACGACCCCGCCTACTTCGCCCGGATGGTCCCCGCCGTCGACTGCCTCCAGGCCGACGCCACCCGCTGCGGCGGCCTCACCGGCTGGCTGCGCGCCGCCGCCCTCGCCGAGGCGCACGGCCTGGACGTGTCCGCCCACTGCGCCCCGCACCTGCACGCCCACGTGGCCGCCGCCGTCCCCAACTGCCGCCACCTGGAATGGTTCCACGACCACGTCGCCGTCGAACGGCTGCTCTTCGACGGCGCCCTCGACCCCGCCGGCGGCACCGTCACCCCCGGCGCCGACGGCGCGCCCGGGCACGGGCTGCGCCTCGCCCCCGCCCGCGCGGCCCCCTACCGGACCGCGTGAGCCCAGGTGCCGCCACCCGGCACCGCGCACCCAGGAGGAGCACCCGCCATGACCCGCCGTCAGCCCCGAACCGCCGACACCACCGCGACCGCGCCGGAACCACCCCTCGGTCTGACCGTGCGCGCCCGGCCGTGGGCCCACGGCACCGTGCTCGCCCTGCACGGGGAACTCGACCTGGACTCCGTCGCCGTGCTGCGCCAGGCCCTCGACCGCGCGCTCGCCCTCCCCGGCACGGTCGTCGTGATCGACTGCGGCGACCTGGCGTTCTGCGACTCCACCGGCGTCAGCGCGCTGCTGGAGGCCGCCGGCCGCGCGGCCGGCTTCGGCAGCCGGATCGAACTCGCCCGCCCCCGGCCGCTGGTCCGCCGCGTGCTCGAACTCACCGGCGTCACCGACGCGTTCCCCGTCCACGAGAACGCGCCGCCGTGACGCCCGGTGACCGACGCGCGGGCACGGCCGACGGCCCCTACGCTGAAACCGGTTCACCGGTGTCCCACGGGAGGCGATCCGGCCGCGGCACACGTGTGCCCGAGCCGGCGACGGCTTCCAGTCATCCCCGAACGATTCGAACGAACAGTCCGCGAGCGAACCCATGAACCAGACGGCCAAGAAGGCGGCGGCGCTCTTCGACGTCGACGGAACGCTGCTCGACACCACCTACCTGCACACCCTCGCCTGGTGGGAGGCGCTGCGACAGTACGACCGCGCCGTCCCCGCCGCCCGGGTGCACCGCGCCGTCGGCATGGGCGCCGACCGGCTGCTCGACCACCTGCTCGGGGAGGACCGCGACCGTGCCGACGACCAGGCCGTCACGGCCGCCCACGACGCCCTCTACGCCCGGTACTGGCCCGTGGTGCGGCCGCTGCCGGACGCCGCCGAACTGCTGCGCTCCTGCGCCCGCCGGGGCTGGCGGGTGGTGCTCGCCAGTTCCGCCTCCGCGCGCGAACTGACCGCGCTGCGCGCCGCGCTGGACGCCGACGAGGTGATCGCCGCGGTCACCACCGCCGACGACGTCGCCGCCACCAAACCCGAGCCGGACCTCGTCCGGGCCGCCCTCGACCGGGTCGAGGGCACCCCCGAGCTGGCGGTGTTCGTCGGCGACACCCTCTGGGACGTCACCGCGGCGGGCCGGGCCGGGGTGCCCTGCGTGGCCGTCGAGAGTGGCGGGCACTCCGCCCAGGACCTCCTCGGCGCCGGCGCCGCCGAGGTCCACGCCGACACCGCCGAGCTGCTGGCCGGCCTGGACACCAGCCTGCTCGCCCGGCCGCCGGTGCCGACGGTCTGAGCCGCCGGGGACCCGGTCCTCCCGCCGTCCCCGGTCCGCCGGATCCGGCGTGAACGCCGCCCGATCGGGTAGCCGCCGGGGCGTCCGACCGCACCGGCCGGCCCGGCCGACGAGGACGGGGTGCCGGGCGATGCCGAGTGCTACGCCGTCCTCGGTGAGGACTGAGGCGAACCGGCCGTCCACCGGCGCGCGGCAGGCGGCCGGTCCAGCACCGGACCGGCCGCCGCCGGCCGGGCGCCGGCCGTGGCGCCCGGGCGGGCCCGCTACCCGGTCCGGGCCCTCGGCCGCGCCGTCTGACCGGTGGCCGTTCGCTCGACCGGGCGGGGCCGGACAGCGATACTGGAGGCACGGACGGGGCCGCCCGTCCGGCGGTCGCGCGTGCCTGCCGGGTGTCCGGCCGAGGGCACGGGGTAGGCGCGCGGTGGAACCCGCCCAACCGGGGAGACCGTCATGCAGCTCGCCTTCCTCGCACCGCTCCTCGACCCGCCCGGCCCCTGGGCGTCCGTCTACCTCGACACCTCGCGGAGCACCGAGGACGCCGCCCAGCGCCGCGCCCTCGCCGACCGCGCCGCCGTCCGCCGGCTGGCCGGACTCGGTGCCGACGAACCCACCCGCGCCGCCGTCCGCGACCACCTGGCCGCTGAGCCGGCCTCCGGCGCGCCGCCCGGCCGGGCCGTCTTCGCGGCCGGCGGCACGGTCGCGCTGGACGTCCCGCTCGCCGCCGCGCCGACCGGCGTCGACGCCGCCTGGGCGCCCCTGCCGCACACCGCGCCGCTGCTCGGCCTGCTCGGCGACACCGCGGCCGCCTGCCTGATCGTCACCGTCGACCGCACCGGTGCCGACCTCGACCTGCGCGAACTCGGCCGCACCGCGCCGGTCGGCACCGTCGACACCCCCCAGTGGCAGGGCCGCGGCCACCGCGCCCCGCCCGCCGACCGCTACGAATGGCACTACCGGCACCGCCGCGAGGACGCCTGGGAGCGCACCGCCGGCATCATCGCCGACCACCTCGCCCGGATCTGGCCGGAGAGCGGCGCGCGGCTGCTCGTCCTCACCGGCGACGCCCGCGAGCGCCGCGCCGTCCACCGGCGGCTGCCGCAGCAGCTGCGGGGCGACACCGTGGAGGTCGACGGCGGCGGACGGGCCGGCGGCACCTCCCGGGCGGCCTTCGACCGCCGGCTCGCCGAAGCCTGGGACGCCCACCGGGAACGCCTCCTGGACAGCGCGCTGGACGCCTTCCGCACCGGCGTCGGCCGGCCGGGCGAGCACGCCGGGACGGCCGGGGGCGTCGAGACCGCGCCCGGCGCCGCCGCCCAGGGCGTGCCCGCCGTCGTCGACGCCGCCCGGCGCCACCGGCTCGCCACCCTGCTCGTCCAGGAGGGCGGCCACGACCAGGACCGGCCGGTGTGGGCCGGCCCCGAACCCGACCAGGTCGGCGTCCGCCGCAGCGACGTGCGCGCCATGGGCGTCCCCCGTCCGTGGCAGGCCCCCGCCGGCGACGCGCTGCTGCGCTGCGCCGTCGCCGCCGGGGCCGAGGCCCTGGCCGTGCCCGCGGCCGTGCCCGGCCCGGCCGGCGGCCTCGGCGCCGTGCTGCGCTGGCAGGAGTGACCATGCCCGGTCCGCCCTCCGCCGCGGGGCACGACCCGCCGCGCCCGGACCCGCCCGGCCCCGGGGCGCCGTCGGGCGCCGAGGAGGCCGCCGTGCTGCGCGAGGCCGTGGACCGGCTGCGCGGCGAGGCCGAGGGGCTGCGCCGGGCGATGCGCAGCCGGGGCGTCATCGAGCAGGCCAAGGGGATGCTCACCGAACGGCTCGGCTGCACCCCTGACGAGGCCTTCGAGTACCTGGCGCGCCTCTCCCAGGACACCAACCGCAAGGTGGCGGACCTCGCCGCGGGCCTGGTGGGCGTCGCCGCACCGCCGCCCGGGGACGCCGGAGAAGCCGGGGAAGCCGGGGAAGCAGGGGAGACCGAGCACGCCCGGGACGCTCCGGCCGGCCCGCCGCTGCCGGAGGGCGAGGAGCCGACCAGTGCCTTCCACGACGAGCCGCAGCCTCCCCGGCCCCGGCCGCATCCGCCGGGAACGCCCGGCCCGGCCCCGGCTCCCGACCTCGCGGCGCTCTTCCACCTCGCCTCCTCGGCACTGGCGAGCACCGACACCCCGGAGGACCTCGCCCGCTCGCTGCACGAGGTGGCCCTCGCCCCCGTCGGCGTGATCGCCGTCGTGCTCGGCCTGCTGGAGCCCGACGGCGCCCTCGCCCTGGTGGCCGGCCACGGCGTGCCCGCCCAGCGGCTCAGCCAGTGGCGCCGCATCCCGCCGGAGACCGGCGTGCCGCTGGTCTCCGCCGCGCACGGCGGCGGCATGGTCTGGGAGTTCGACCCGCCGGAGACGGACGCCGGGCAGCCGGTCACCGGCCGGATCGTCCCCGGCCGCAGCGCCTGCGCCGTCCCGCTGCACCACGGCGGGCGGATCATCGGCGCGATGAGCCTCGGCTGGGCCGGCCCGGCCGAACGGGCCCGCGCCGCCACCCGGTACGTCAACGCGCTGGCCGGCCCCGTCGGCCGGCACCTGCTGCGGGTGGCCGCCGACGACGGCGGCGAGCCGGCGCTCGCCGTGGCCGGCGGCGAGGAGTGGCTGCGCGGCGTCCTGGACGCCACCTTCTCCCCGGTGCTGGCGCTCGCCGCGGTGCGGCCCGGCGGGCGCGGCGGTCCGGTCACCGACCTGCGCGTCGCCTACGCCAACCGGGCCGCGGGCGGCGCCGGCCCGGCCGCCCAGGGCCGGCGCCTCAGCGAACTGCACCCGGGACTGGTGGCCACCGGGGCGTTCGCCCGGATCCTGCGGGCCGCCCTGGACGCCGTCCCCTACGAGGGCCCGGCCGAGGGCTTCAACCCCGGCACCGGCGGCCCGGAGCGCGTCGTGACGATCCGGGCGACGCCCTTCCTGGACGGCCTGCTGCTCACCTGGCGCCCCCGCAGCGGCCCGGTCGAACGGGCCGCCCACCTGGCCGAGGCCCAGCGGCTCGCCGGCGTCGGCAGCTTCCGCTGGTCGACCGGCGACCCCGGGCCGGACTGCTCACGGGAGGCGCTGCGGCTGCTCGGCCTGGGCGGCGGACAGCCGGCCGTGGTCCCGCTCGCCGGCCTGCTGCACCGGGTGTGCCCCGAGGACCGGCCCGCCGCCGGCATGCTCGTCCGCCGGCTGCTGGCCGGCCAGCACCTGACCACCCTGGAGTTCGGCGTGGCCGGCGCGCACGGCGGCGCCCCGCGGATCCTGCGGGTCGTCGCCGAGTCGCTCGCCGACCCGGCGAGCGGCACGGCCCGCACCGTGCACGGGATCGTCGAGGACGTCACCGGGCGCCACCACGCCGAGGAGCAGCTGACGGCGGTCCGCTCCCGGCTCGCCGAGCAGCGCCGCCGGGCCGCCGCCGAGCACCGGGCCGCCCGGGCCCTGCGGACCGCGCTGACGGCGGCCTCGGCCGCCGCCGAGCCCGCGGCCGGTGGGCCGGAGAGCGCCGTGCGCCCCCTGCGGGGCGCCGAGAACCCCCGGTCGGCCGGCGACCTCTGCGACCTCCTGCGGCTGCCCGGCGGCCGGTACCTGCTCACGGTCGGCGGCGTCGGCCGGCGCGGTCCGGCCGCCGCCGTCCGGGCGGGCGAGGTCCGCAACGGCCTGCGCGCCCTCGCCCACACCGGGGCCGGCCCGGCCGAGCTGCTCGACGTGCTCAACGCCATGCTCTGCGAGCACAACGGCCACCGGACGGTCGGCGCCGTCTGCGCCCTCTACGACCCGCGCGTCCCCGGCCTGCTGTGGAGCGCCGCCGACGAACTGCCCCCGCTCCTGCTGCGGGCCGGCACGGCCGACTTCGTCCCCGGTCCGGTCGGCCCTGCCCTCGGCGCCCGCCCCGGCGCCCGCTACGACGAGTCCGATCTGGGCCTCCGGCCCGGTGACGTCCTCCTGCTCGCCACCCTCGGCCCTCCGGAACGCACCCCCACGGCCAGCCGCGCGAGCCGCCTGCTGGCCGCCACTCCCGCGCTCGCCCCGCACACGGCCCTCCCCGCCCACCTCGACCGCCTCGCCGCCCACCTGACCGCCGGCGCCTCCCCGGTCGACCACGGCCTCCTGCTCGCCCTCCGCGTCCCGGAGCCGCCCGCGCAGTGAGGCCCGCGCAGTGAGGCCCGCGCCGCGATGACCCTGCGGTGGCCGCCGAACCCGCCGCCCGCGGGTTCGGCGGGCCCGTTCCGGGGAAGCCGCCCGGCCGGAGCCCGACCCCGGACGCGGAGGAGGCGGACGGTATGGACCCACGGACAGAAGAGGCCCGCCCCATCGACGGCGCCCCCGGGCCGGCGGCGGCCCGGCGGGCACCGGCACCCCGGGGGCCGCTCTCCGCGGCCGTCCTCGCCCTGGTGACCGCAGGACCGCCCGGCGATGCGACGGCCGGGCCGGACGACGGCGGGTGGGCGGACGCGGTCCGGCGCGGTGACCCCTGGGGTGAGGACCACCAGCTCGCGCTGCACCTCTGCTACGAACTGCACGACCGCGGCCTGCCCGGCGTCCACCCCGGCTGGGAGTGGGACCCCGGGCTGCTCGCGCTCCGGCGCACCCTGGAACGCCCGTTCCTCGCCGCCGTCCGGGAGGCGGCCCGGCCCGTGCGGCCGCTCGCCGAGGCCGTCGAGCGCCTGCTGACCGCCGCCGGCGACGGTGGCCCGTCCGCGTACCTGGAGGCGGAGGGCGAGCGCTGGCAGGCCCGCGAGTACCTGGTGCACCGCTCGGTCTACCACCTCAAGGAGGCCGACCCGCAGCTGTGGCTGCTGCCCAGGATCCACGGCCCGGCCCAGGCGGTGCTGATGACCGTCACCTTCGACGAGTACGGCGCCGGGCGGCCGGAGAACGCCCACGCGCTGCTGTTCGCCCGGATGATGGCCGATCTCGGCCTGGAGCCGGCCTACGGCCACTACCTCGACGCGGTGCCCGC
Organism: Kitasatospora sp. NPDC097605; assembly: GCF_040302725.1. Taxonomy (NCBI): domain Bacteria; kingdom Bacillati; phylum Actinomycetota; class Actinomycetes; order Kitasatosporales; family Streptomycetaceae; genus Kitasatospora; species Kitasatospora sp. NPDC097605. The sequence continues at coordinate 61,698 of NZ_JBEOSF010000020.1, forward strand.
GCCGGCGCTGGCGGTGGTCAACCTGATGACGCTGTTCGGGCTGCACCGGGAGCTGCGCGGCGCGGCCGTCGGCCAGTTCGCCGCCATCGAGATCACCTCCTCGCCGGGCGCGGCTCGGCTGGCCGCCGCCCTGGAGCGTCTGGGGGCAGGGCCGGACGGCACCCTGTTCTACCGCGAGCACGTCGAGGCCGACGCGGTGCACGAGCAACTGGTCCGACGCGGGGTGATCGACGAACTGACGGCTACCGATCCCGAGTCGGCCGAGGACATCGCCTTCGGCCTGGCGGCGGCGGAGGCCGTCGACGACCGGTTCGCCGCCCACCTGCTGGACCACTGGCGGGCCGGCCGCAGCTCGCTGCGCTCACCCCTGCCCGACGGCCCCGGCTGAGGCGAAGCCGCGCCTGCGTCATCGGCGCCATCACCCGGGTCGAGGCACCGCCCGGTGCCGGCGGTGACTGGTGTCGCAGAACGGGCGGTGCCGGCTGCGCCGGCAGGCGCAGAGCGCGACCACCGGGCGCTCGCAGAGCCGGACCACGCCGTCCGGGCCGATCACCTCGACCGGGCCCTCCACCAGGATCGGCCCCTCGGCCAGGACCGTCACCCGCACCGGCGGACGACCGCCGCTCCTCGGCTCGCCTCCGGGCGCGCCGAGCCCGACGGGTCGGGTCCTCGGCTCACCGCCACCGTCACCGGACACCGCGCACCACCACCAACTCCTCCTCGCGCACCCCCACCGCGATCAGGCCCAGCCGTTCGAACAGCCCGGCCCGCTCCGTCATCACCGGTCCGAACGCCTGCCGGCGCCGGGCCGCCACGGTCGCCCGCAGCCCCGCGCCGCGCAGCGCGGCCAGCGTCCGCGGCACGTCCGCCAGCGAGGACTGCACCAGCAGCAGCACGCCGCCGGTGGTGAGCAGTCGTGGCACCTCGCGGCAGATCCGGTCGAGGACCAGGCGCCCGTCCGGCCCGGCGTCCCAGGCGAGTGCCGGGCCCGTCGGGCGGCCGGGCTCCTCGACCGGCACGTAGGGCGGGTTGGCGGCGACCAGGTCGAAGCGCCGCCCGTGGACGGGGTCGGTCAGATCGCCGCGGCACAGCTCGACGCGGCTGCGGCGCAGCCGGGTGTTCACCCAGGCCGCGAGCACGGCGCGGGCCGAGAGGTCCACCGCCGTCACCCGCGCCCCGGTCCGCGCGGCCGCGAGCGCGACCACCCCCGTCCCGGTCCCGAGGTCCAGCACCCGGCTGGCCCCGTCGAGGCGCTCGCGGCGCAGGCAGGAGACCAGGAGTTCGGTGTCGCCCTGGGGCCGGTAGACCCCGGGCGGTCTGATCAGCAGCATGCCGAGCGGCTGCCCCACCGCGCCCGCCCCACACCCCGGACGGGCCGCCTGGCAGGATCGGGCCGTGGAGAAGGATCCGTTACTGGTGAGGGCCCGGGGGCTGTGGCGGGAACTGGCGTCGGCGCCGGTCGTGTTCGGCGCGGAGGACGAGGTCGACGTGGTGGCCGCGCCCGGGTCGAGGTTCGGCCCGCCCGGCTGGGTGGGCGTCGTGGTCCTCGGCGGGGCGGCGGTCGTGACCGCGCCGACCGGGGACGCCGCCGACCGGGTTCGCGAGGCCCTGGCCGGGGTGCCGGCCAGCGCGCTGACCGACCCCGGGGCGCTCGCGAAGGCGTTACCGACCGGCCGGCTGCTCGGGCCGGCCGCGCTCGCCTACGTCGCGGACGCCGGCTTCCGTCCGCTCGCCGCCGCAGGCGTGGAGCAACTGCCGGCCGGGCATCCGGAGCTGGCCGGTCTCGAACGGGCCGCCGGCGCGGCGGACGCCGACGAGGCGGGCCTCGACGAGATCACCTCGCCCGCGTTCGCCGTCCGGGTGGACGGCCGGGTCGCCGCCGCGGCCGGCTACCGCCGCTGGCCGGCCCGCACGGCGCACCTGGCCGTACTGACCGCGCCCGGCCTGCGGGGCCGGGGCCTCGCGCGGGCGGCCGGCTCCGCCGCCGTGCGGCACGCGCTCGCGCAGGGCCTGCTGCCGCAATGGCGGGCCAGGGTCCCGGCGTCGCGGAGGGTGGCGGCCGCGCTCGGATTCGCCGAACTCGGCTTCCAGCTCAGCGTCGAGCCGGCCTGAGCGCGCCGGCCGGCGAAGTGCGGCGGCGTCCGGCTCGCAGTGCGTCTGCACCCGCCCGGGGCGGCCGCCGGAGCTGTGCGGGAGCGCGGCGAACTCCGGGCCCGGGAGGTGGCGGGCTACGGCGGGCAAGGGGTCGGGTATCTACCCGGGAGCGGCCTGCGATCTCGGCGGCCGCGCGTTGTCGGCGGGTCGGGGGCCACCGCTGAAGGAGCGGCCCGTGCGGCCGGCATCAGGGCGGCGCGGGGAGCGGTTCGGCGTCCGGCTCGTAGTGCGTCTGCACCCGCCCGGGGTAGGCGCCGGAGCTGTTCGGTAGCCCGGTGAGGTCGGGGCCCGGGAGGTGGTGGGACCACCGGTCGGTGTGGGGCTACGGCGGGCGCCAGGCCTCTACCCCGGCGCGGCCGGTCGGGGGGCGGCGCCGGATCGCGGGCCGACCCGGCCGGACCGCACCGGGCGGGTCCGCGCCGGGGTGAGCGCTCTCCGCCGGTCGGCGGCCGGGGCGAGGGCGGCGAGGCAGGCCGTCCGGGCCAGGGATGGCGGGCGGCCACCGGCCCCGTCGGCCGCACAGGTCGCCGTGTGGGCGGTCGGTACGGCCGGGCGGCGGACGTGACCGTGGACGTGGTCGGATGGAACCGCCCGAGGACGGGAGGGCGGGCACGGTTCCCCGGTCCGCCCGGGTCCGGTCCGGCCGGGTCAGCCCGCGCCCGGGAGGCGGATCTCCAGGTGCCCGGAGAGCGCCCGCGCCTGGAGGACCGGCTGCGGGGCGGTGGCCGGGCCGCGGACGACCTCGCCGTCGCGCAGGCGGAACTCGCTCCCGTGCCACGGGCAGCGCAGGCACCCGTCCACCACGGTGCCCTCGGCCAGCGGGCCGGACAGGTGGGCGCAGCGCTCGGCGAGGACGTGCCAGCGGTCCTCCGTGTCGTGCACCACGACCACCGCCAGCCCGTCGACCGTGCGCCGGACCGGTTCGCCCGGCGGGAAGTCCTCGACCGGCCCCACCCCGATCCAGTCCGGGGGCGCCAGCCGGTGCACGGCCGCCGCCCGGTTGGGGCCGGCCGCCTGCCGGTAGGAGAGCTGGCCGCCGAGCACGCCGCCGACCGACACGGCGGTCAGACCGGCCAGGCCGAGCAGCCGGCCCCGCAGCGGCCGGTGGCGGCAGCGGGCCAGCAGCGAGGCGGCGAACAGCAGGACACCGGTGGTGTTGGCGGCGGCGTGCACCAGGCCGGTGCGCCGCCGCGGCGGGTCCAGAGAGGCCCAGTCCGCCCAGCCCGCCACGGCGGCGGGCCCGGCCGTCGCCAGCCCGGCGGCGACCAGGACGCCCGCCGCCCGGCGGTTGCCGGGCAGGCTGTCCAGGAGTTCCGCCGAGATCCAGCAGCCGATCGGCAGCTGGACCAGCGCCGGGTGCAGCGGGTGGCCGAGCCAGACGCCGTGCAGCAGATCGCGCGAGCGGCCGAGCGGCAGCCCGTTCAGCGCGTCGGCGAGCGGTGCGGCGAGGCGGTCCAGGAAACGCCAGTCGGCCGGTGCGTCCAGGGCGTCGCGCAGCCGCCGGGAGCACGGCCCGCCCTGGGGGGAGTCATGGAAGGCCCGGGAGGCAAGGGAGCCATCGGAGTCATGGGAGGAAGTGTCCATACCCGGCGGCTAGCCGACCGGCGCACGGCCAAACCCGTCGGACCGTGATCCGCCGCCCGCCCCGGACCGGTGTGCCCCGGCCGATCCGGGGTAGGCGCTGTGCCGTCGCGGAGGACCGGTCGCCCGGGGGCGGCCGTCCTATACTGCGGTGATCACGGTGGCCCCCGTGATCACCGGACGCGGCCGGCCGCCGCGCCCCGCCGGTCCGGCGGCGGAGACCCGCCCCGGCGGGAGACGACGAAGAACGAGGCAGGAGATGGCCGATCTGACGCGCATCGCTCAGATCATGGCCGAGGCCGTCAACGGTCCGGGCCGGCCCGCGCTGCCCGAACGGCTCTGCGGCGCCTGCGTCGAGGCGCTGGCCATGGACGCCGCCGCGATCACCCTGATGGCCGACACCGGCCACCGCGCCGGCGTCTGGGCGAGCGACGAGAACGCCCGGCGGCTGGAGGAGCGCCAGTTCGCGCTCGGCGAGGGCCCGGGCGTGGACGCCTTCCGGCTGCGCCGCCCGGTGCTCGTCCCCGACCTGTTCGCCCCCGAGGAGGAACGCTGGCCGGTGCTGGCCACGACGCTCGGCGCCCAGGGCGCCGAGGCCCGCGGGCTGCGCCGGGTGCACGCCTTCCCGCTGCACCTGGGCGCCTCCTGCATCGGCGTGCTCAGCCTCCACCGGGCCGCTCCCGGGATGCCGGAGCTGTCGGAGATCGCCGACATCCAGGTCGCCGCCACCACCGTCACCCTCGCCCTCGTCGGCTCCTTCGTCGCGGCGCCGGACAGTGCGACGGCGCGGCCGTGGCTGGACGACACCCCGCTCAACGGCGTGGAGGTGGACCAGGCGGTCGGCATGATCATGGTGCAGCTGGGCGTACGGGCCGGCGAGGCCCTCGACCGGCTGCGTGCCCACGCCTTCGCGCGCGACGAGGAGATCGACGAGATCGCGCGCCAGGTGGTGCGGCGCGAGCTGCGCTTCACGGAGGAGGACCGATGACTGATGACCTCGGACACCACGCGGGCGTAGCCTGGCCCATGGGGGAAAGGAAGGCGGTCATGACGCGCGAGGCCCGGGCGGCCGAGGCGTTCGCGGGCCTCACCGGCACGCTGGTCGGGCCCGACTACGACACGGTCGAGTTCCTGCACCGGCTCACCGAGGTGTGCATGACCCTCAGCGGTGTGGCGGGCGCCGGGCTGGTCGTCGCCGACCGTGCCGGCGAACTGCGCGACATCGCCTACTCCAGCGAGCGGGTCCGCCGGCTGGAGACCCTGCAGATCGCCATCGGCGAAGGCCCCTGCCTGGACTGCCACCGCATCGGCGACGAGGTCGTCGTCCCGGACCTGCGCGAGGCCGGCGGGCGCTGGCCGAGGTTCGCCCCGGCGGCGCTGGAGGCCGGCTTCCGCGCGGTGCGGGCGGTGCCGCTGCGCCTGGACGGCCGGACCGTCGGCGCGCTCAACCTCTTCGACGGCCGGGCGACCGCCGAGCCGGGCGGGGACGTCCCGGAACTCGTCCAGGCGCTCGCCGACCTCGCGGTGATCGCTCTGCTGCACCGCCGGCACGGCCGTCGGATGACCGCCGCCGAGGAGATCACCGCCGCGCTGGCCGACCGGACCACGATCGAACAGGCGAAGGGCATCCTCGCCGAGGCGGGCGGCCTCGACATGGACGTCGCCTTCCAGGTGCTCCGCAGCCACGCCCGGCGCAGCGGCACCGGCGTCGCGGACGCCGCCCGGTCGCTGGTCGAGGGCCGGGTGACGCCGGCCGTCCTGCTCGTGGGCTGAACCGGCTCCCCGCACCCGGCGGCGCCCGGGCTCCCGCGTACAACCTGATCCCCGTGTACAGCCCGGTTCCCGCTATCCGCGTCCAGGGGGAGGGCCAGGTCGTGGTGCGGATCGAAGCCGGACGCCCGGGGCGGTTCACCGGCCGCGCCCGCCGCTGCGGTATCCGCACCGTGGTCGCGGCGCACCTGCGGACCCACGGGTGCACGGGCTTCAGTGCCTGTCTGCTCTCCCCGGAGGAGCCCGGGGCGCCGGTGCTGCGGCTGGTCGCGGCGCTCGCGCTCCGGTCGTCGATCGCCCTGGACCGCTCCGCGCCGGCCCGGACGGTGGCCGACCTGCTGGACCGGCGGCACGCCACGGGCCGGGCGATGGGCGTGGGGATGGAGCGCTACGGGGTGGCCCCGCACACCGCGCTGATGCTGCTCGCCCGGGCGGCCCAGCGGCTGGACACCGACCTCGGCACGGTCGCCCGCCACCTGACCGACCGTGACCGCCCGCCCGTCCGTACGGCCCCGGACCAGCGCTGACCCGCGGCAGGGGGCGCGCGCCGAGCGGCGCACGCCCCGTCGTGCGTCAGCGGGCGGCCGCCGCCATCGTCTCGCGCACCGAGACCAGGCACGGATCGCAGTAGCGGTCCGGCACCCCGGCCGGCCCCTCAATGCCGTTCGGGACGACGCGGCGGGACAGCTCCAGCAGCTGCCCGCAGAGCGCCGTCGACGCGTCGTCCTTCGACACCACGTGCCACACCAGGCCCGACGGCTCCACCGCCGGATCGGACTCGGCCCACATCTCGTACACGACTGCCTCCCGGAGCAGGGGATCGGGGATTCCCATGCAATCCCGGGCGGCGCCGGTCGGCCACCGGGTGGCACCCACTGGGACGGTTCTTCGCCGACCGGGGTGGTTACCGGCGCGGGACCGGGGCAGGCGCGCGGTCGAGGCCGGGAAGGGCCCGGCCGCACCCAGCAGCGGGAGGCACCGGATGAGCATGGTCAAGGAGTCGGTCGACGTCGACGTGCCGCTGCACGCCGCGTACGACCAGTGGACGCTGTTCGAGGAGTTCCCCCGGTTCATGGAGGGCGTCGACGCGGTGACCCAGCTGGACGACCGCCACAACCACTGGCGGACCAGCATCGGCGGGGTCACCCGCGAGTTCGACACCGAGATCGTCGACCAGCTGCCGGACGAGCGGATCGCCTGGCGGACCGTCGACGGCGACGTGGACCAGAAGGGCGTCGTCAGCTTCCAGCGGATCGACGCCGCGCACACCCGGGTCAGCCTGGCCATCGACTTCCGGCCCGAGGGGATGGCCGAGAAGGCCGGTGCCGCCCTGGGCATGGTCGACCGGCGGGTCAAGGGCGACCTGCGGCGGTTCAAGGACTTCATCGAGGAACGGGGCCGGGCGGAAGGAGGCTGGCGGGGCCGGATCAGCCCGGGCTGATCCCCTCGCGCGGCCAGCGGCCCCGGACCCCGTCGAACGACGGGGTCCGGGGCCGTTCCGTGCCGGGCTCAGCCGATTCCGGGGACGTCGCCCTCGGCGTCCTCCGGTCCCTCGGCACCCTCGACCTCCTCCGGGGTCTCGATGCCCGGCCATTCGGTGCGGTCCTCGGCGCCGCGCCCCGCCGTTTCGTCACCCTCCGTGCCGATGCGCCGAATCCGCACCGACTCCTCCTCGGCCGACAGCCCGGCCGTGTCGCCCGGCGCGGCGGCGCGCAGGTCGCTGCGCGGGTCCAGCGGGTCGAGCCGCCCGGCGGCGGGTTCCGGGGAACCGGCCAGCTGGTCCGCCTCGGGCTCCTCCTGCGCCAGCCGGGCGTCCAGCGACTCGCCGGCCGCCTGCTCGGCCCCGGTGGTGCCGAAGGACTCGGCGGCCACCGGCGCGTCCACCGGAACGGCCTGCACCTGAGGGTCGTTCGACCACTGCTGCGACGGCGAGCCGTCCTGGAGGTCCGGGACGCCCTCGTCCTCCGGCTCGGCGGCGGGGTCGTGGCTGCGCGGCCCGGTCTCCGGCTCCCACACCGGGGCCTCTCCGGGCGTCTCGTAGCCCGGCCCGTCCCGGGGCGGCGGGTCGACGGCCGACGGGGCCCGGTGCTCGGCGCGGGCGTGGTCCTCGCCGGGCACGACGCCCGGTGCGGGGCCCTCGGCGATCTCCGGCTGCTGCTCGTCGCTGCCGGCCACGTTCGGCGTGCCGCCCTTGCCGATCGGCGCCGGCCGCCGTTCCGTCTCCCTGCCGGCCTCCGTTCCGGGGCGGGGCCGGCGCGTGCCGGCGGTGTCGGCCGGCCCGGTCGCGCCGCCCATGTCGTGCAGCGGCCGTTCCCGCGCTGACTCGGTCATGGTGTCCTCCCGGTCTCGGACTTCGGCGGTCGTGGGCCGGCGCCGACGCCGGCCCACCGCGCGCCTACCCCGGCCCCGCCCGTCGATACCGGGAGACGGTTGCCCCGGCGTCCGCCGGGTAGGCGCCGGACGTGGAGCACTACGAACCCCCGGCGGACAGCGGGCCCGGCGCGCACGACGCGGCCGAGTACGACCTGTGCGACCACTGCGGCCAGGCGGTCCTCGACGTGGACCTGCTCGGCGCGCTCGTCCCGGACTCCTCCGCCGTCCACGTCTCCGACCCCGGACTCGACGGCAGGCGGGTCGTCACCGCCTGCTCGCCCGAGCACCTCGCCGCGCTGATCGACGTCTACCGCAACCGCCCGTTCGTCCACGAGGAGCAGTGGGCCGCCAAGGTCTGCCGCACCCTCGCCGAGTACGACGAGCCGGTACCGCTCACAATGGTCGCCGCGCTCAGCGGACTCTCCGAGCACCAGGCGCAGCGCGGGGTGGACTGGCACAACGCCCGCGCCCGCGAATGGCGCGCCCGCTACGGGAACACCGGCGCCGACGGCGCGGGGGACTGAGCGGACGGCTGCGCCGTCACGGCGCCGCCCGGTCGGCGGCGGGCGGTTCGGCACCGTCGTCCGTCTCGTCCCCCGCCGGGACCGGCTCCGGTTCCTCCTCCGGGTCCGCGCCCTCGCGTCGCGGATCGGGCTCCCCGTCCGGCCGCCCGGCCGCCTGGTTCACACTGACGGCCCACGAGCGTCGTCTGGCACTCACCACTGCCTCCCTCGACTCCGGACGGGCCCCGTGCCCGCCGGTGGCCTGCGGCTCCCCGGCGCCGCGGCCGGCCACACCCGTAGTCCACCGCGATCCGCCGTCCCGAGCCACTCGGCCGGCTGTGCATACCGGGCGCCGTCCCGGGTACCCGCCCGCGTCCGGGGGCCATCGAGCCCTGCCCACCGCCTCCCGCCCCGGGAGCCCGCCGACCAGGAGGAGAGCATGACCCGCGAGAGCAAGGCCCTGGTGATCGTCACCAACTACGGCGTCGAGCAGGACGAACTCCTCGTCCCGCTGCGCCACCTGCGCGACGACGGCGTCCGGGTCGACATCGCCGCCGTCTCGGAGGACGACATCCAGACCCTCGTCGGGGACAAGGACCCCGGTGAGACGGTCCGCCCCACCCACACCCTCGGCCAGGTCGACGCCGCCGACTACGACCTGCTGCTGATCCCCGGCGGCACCGTCAACGCCGACACCCTCCGGCTCCAGGAGGAGGCCGTCGGCCTGGTGCGCGCCTTCGCCGGCACCGGCCGGGCCGTCGCCGCCATCTGCCACGGCCCCTGGCTGCTCGCCGAGGCCGGTGTCGCCGACGGCAAGCGGCTGACCTCGTACGCGTCGCTGCGCACCGACCTCACCAACGCGGGCGCCGAGTGGACGGACGAGCCGCTGGTGGAGGACGACACCGGCGGCTGGCCCCTGGTCACCTCCCGCAACCCGGGCGACCTCGGCCCGTTCACCCAGGGCATCGACGCCGCCCTCCGCCGCCCCGTTCCCAGCTGACGGCCCACCACCCGTCCCCGGCCGACGGCACCGAAGAGGCCGTCGGCCGGGGGCGGACGCCGTCCGGACCACGAGCGGCGCGGGCGGCGGCGGTGGGCGGTCACCCGCGTGGTGCGAGCGCGCGGCCAACGAGCCGGACGGCGAACAGCCTGACCGTGATGGCCACCGGCCTGGGCAATGTCGGTGCCCTCGCCGCCCTCGCCCACCGGAGGGGCGGGCGCTGCCCCGGTCCGGCGCCGTGCATCGGCTCTCCCGGCTGGTCGCAAAGGACCCGGGTGCCGGCCCGCTACGGCTGCCGTTCACCCGATGCGGCCTCGGATCGGCTGCTCGACACGGGCCCCGGCGGCGGGCCGGTGGCCCCGTCGACGGTGCCCCCTCCGCCCGACGGCCTGCACGGGTCGGCCGGAGGCCGGATGCTGTCGCTGTCCGGGGCACGAGCGGTGCGGGCGGCGGTAGCCGGGGGTGCCTCGGTCGGCGGGTTGCTGCGGGTCCCCGGGCCGGCCGGCGGTGCTGTCGGGGTGTCAGCCGTGCAGCAGGAGGTCGGCGGCGTGTTCGGGGCCGGTGGCGGTGCGGCAGACGGCGGGGACGCACGGTGGGCACGGGTCGGCCGGGGGGCGGGCGCTGTCCGGGACGCGGACGGCGCGGGCGCCGGCGGTCAGGGCGGCCTCGATCAGCGGGTCGCCATGGGCCACCACCGTGACGAGGGACGGCGGCAGGGCGAGCGCGCGCCAGGCGGCGGTCACCAGGCCGGTCGTCGGCGGGCGGCAGTCGCAGCCGTCGTGCGGTCCGTGCGGGCAGACCGCCCACACGTCGACCGGCCCGAGCAGCAGCTCGGTACGGGCCTGCACCGCCTCGACCTGCTCGCGCCGCAGCACGCAGCGGGCGACGCCGGGCTGCGTGCTCAGCACGCCGACCGCGAAGCCGGCCGCCCGCAGGGCGGCGAGCGCGGCCCGGACGCCGGCCAGTGGATGGACCGCGCCGGGGTCGCCGTTGCAGGAGACGTCCTGGATCAGCGTGCCGTCCCGGCCGAACAGGACGGCGCCGGTCCGCGCGCCCTCCGCCGCCGCGCGGTGCGGCTCGCGGAGGAACAGCCAGGCACCGGGCCGTGTCGCGGATCCACCCGCCGGGCGGGGGCCCGGGACGGTCGTCACGGTGCTGTCGAAGTACGCCATACCCCTGCGGGTTGCCGCCGGGCGCCGGTCGAAACGGATCTGACGTGCCGTCCACCGGGTGTCGCCGCCGGTCACGGCGAGTGCGGCCGGTCGGCGCTGTCGTGCCCGGTGAACCGGTCGCGCACGGAGGCGATCGCCCCAGTGCCGGGCGGCAGCCCCCACACGGGGGAGCCCGGACCGCTCCGCCGGGCCTCGGCCAGGCGGTCGGCGCAGCGCCGCAGCTCCGCCGCCGGGACGGCCGCGCGGACCAGCGGGAAGAGGCGCTCGTTCTCGCCGTCCAGGTGGGCGCGCAGGACGACCAGCAGGGAGCCGGTGCAGTGGGTGCGGTCGGCGGCCGGCAGCCGTTCGTCCATCGCCCGCGCCAGCAGCCGCCGCACCGTGGTGTGGGTGTGGGCGGCGGCGTCCGCGAGCGCCTGCCCGGCCGGCAGGTGGTGGCGGACCAGGGGGTAGAAGTAGGTCTCCTCGGCGGTCAGGTGCTCGTCGAGGAGACGGCTGAGCTCGGCCAGCAGCCGGCGCCCGTCCGTGACGGCGTGCTCACCCCGCGCGTGCACGGCGTCGAGCCGGCGCAGCAGGGCCTCCGTCGCGCGGTGGGCGGTGGACAGTTCACACAGGAGGCCTTCCGGGCCGTTCATGGTGCCTCCGTGCGGGCGGGTGCGGGAGGTCGGGCGACTCCCGCCGGATGTCGGGCGACCCCGGCGTCTGCCCGCTGCGGCCCGCTTCAACCGCGCCGTGGCGGCCGAGCTCTACGAGGAGCGGTCCGCGGAGTCGCGGCCGGGCGCGAAGCGCTCCCGGTAGCGCTCGGCGGCCTGGGCGAGCAGCCTCGGGCCCAGCCAGGCGAGCGGCAGCGGGTCCGCGATCAGCGGCTCGTGGTCCGGGCCGGTGCCGGCCACCCGGCCGGTGAGGATCCACGGCCGCCGGTCGGAGCGCTTCTCCGCGAGGTGCGCGTAGCTGAACACCCGGCGGGCCACCCAGTCGGCGGCCGGCCGCGGCCACCAGGGCTCCGGCCGCAGCGGGGTGACGGACAGACCGGGCAGCGGCACGTCGGCCTCGTGGTCCAGGCTGCCCGCGGCGTCCGCCCCGGGGCCCCGCGAGTAGCGCAGGTAGACGTCGAGGTCGCCGGTGGCGACGGCGGTCAGCAGCTCCAGGTCGTCGATCAGCTCCATGGGGACCCCGCAGGCGTTTCCCCCCGTCCGACTGGCCGTCCCGGCGCTCGTTCCGGAGCCGGGACGTGCCGGGCGCCTGCCCGCGGTGCGCCGCCCCAACCGCCCGTGCGGCCGCCGTGCGGCGTTTGCCGCCGGGCGGCCCGGGGACACGCCGTGCTGCCGGGAGGGCCGGTCGAGACGGAGGAGCGCGGCCATGTCGAACGATGCGATCGTCCTGCTGCGGGAGGACCACAAGGAAGTGCGGCGGCTCTTCCGGGCGTACCGGGGCCTGCCGGACCGGTCGGACGGGTCGGACGGGTCGGGCGGGGACGGTTCCGGCGGGGAGACGGCCCGGCGCGAGGCGGTCGAGCGGATCGTCGAGGCGCTGACCGTGCACACCTACCTGGAGGACGAACTCCTCTACCCGAGGGTGCGGGAGGCCGTCCCCGAACTCGCCGGCGAGATGCGGCGCGCCCACGAGGAGCACCACGTCGCCGGCCTGCTCTGCGAGGAGCTCAGCCGGATGGGGCCGACGGACGAGGAGTTCGACGCCAAGACGGAGGTGCTGATGGACGCCGTCGAGCGGCACATCCAGGAGGAGGAGGGCACCTGGTTCCCCCGGGTGCGGGCCGCCCTCGGCCGCAAGGAACTGCAGCTCATGGGCGAGCGGATGCGGGCGGTGCGCGAGACGGCGCCGCGCCGCCCGTCCGGTGCCGGTGTCCTCCACCGCGTGGCGGACGCCCTGGAGGGCTGAGCCGTGCTCCGGAACGGCACCGAGCGTGCCGCCGTGGCCGAGCCGCCGTGCTGCGTGCCGGCCGTGCCCTGCTGGGTGAGCCTGCTCAGCCGGGACCTGGCGGCCGCCACCGCCTTCTACGGGCCCCTGCTCGGCTGGACCTTCCGCCCGGTGCCCAGCTCCTGGGGGCCGTACCTGCACGGCACCGCCGACGGCACGGTGGTGGCGGGTCTCGCCGGGACGGCCGCCGGCCGGCAGCTGCCGGCGGGGTGGACCACCTACTTCGGCACCGAGGACGCGGACGCCGCCGCCGAGCGGATCCGCTCCGGCGGTGGCACCGTGGCGGTCGGCCCGCTCGCCGTCGACGGCGGCCGGATGCTGCTGGGCGCCGACTCCCAGAACGCCGCCTTCGGCCTCTGGCAGGGCCGGGCCCGCCCGCCGGGGCGGCCGTGCGGACCGGGCGCACCGGTCTGGACCGAGCTGCGCACCCGCGACGCGTTCGCCGCCGCCCTCTTCTACGCCCGGGTCTTCGACTGGGCCGACCGCGACCGGGACCGGTACGAGGTGCGCTACGAGCACGACCGGGTGGTGCTGCGGGTCGACGGCCGTGCCGCCGCCGCCCTGCGCGACGGCGGCGCGGAGGGCCCCGCCGAGCCGCTTCCGCCGCCCGGCTGGCACGTCCACTTCGAGGTCCCGGACGTCGACGGAGCGACGGCCCGCGCCGTGCGGCTGGGCGGCGCCGTCGTCCGGCCGCCCGCCGCCACCCCCTACGGCCGGGTGGCCGCCCTCCACGACACGGAGGGCGGCCTGTTCCACCTGGTCGAGCCACCGTAGGGTGTTCCGGTGCCCGAGATCGGAGTCCACCGCGTCACCAAGTACGACCCCGCCGACCGCGACGGGGACGGCTGCTACGTGGGGCCACTGGACTCCGACTGCGACGAGGGGCCGGTCGAGGCCGCGTACTTGGCGACCGTTGCCGCCTTCGCGCGGGCGGCCGGGGTGGAGCGGCTGACCGTCCGTGACCCGGAGCTCTCCGGCAGCGGTCACTTCGACGCCGGCCCGGATCCGGCCGCCCACGACCTCGTCGGCCTGTTCGCCGAACCGGCCGACTTCCACGACGGCGCCGAGGTGGACCTCGCCACCGCGGTCGAACTGGTCCGGGCGATGCTGCGGGGCGACGGCGCGTGGTGCCTGCTGGAGGCGGCGGACCGCTTCTTCGTGCACGTCGGCTGGGACCAGTACATGTACATCGGCACCGCCGGGCCGACCGGCCCCGGAGTGGACCGCGCGCGGGAGCTGGGGCTGTTCCCGGAACCGCTCGCCGCCTCCCCGTACGCGCCCGAACCCGACGGAAGCGCACCGGAACCGCCGGCCGACGAGGCGTACTGGGCACGGCTGCGGCGCGCGGTCGCGGCGGGGCAGGCCCACCTGTTGGAGGAACGCTTCGCCGCCAACACCGCGCGCTGGCACTGGCTCACCCCCGGCACCGTGGACGCCGTGCGCGGCCGCCTCGCGCCGCGCTCCCGGCTGGACGTCCGGCCGGACCCCTTCACGGCGGACCCGGACGCCGTCCTCGGCGCGCTCGACCCGGCCGGCAGCCACTACGTCCTGCGCGAGCACGCCGACGGCCGGCTCGCCGCCTGCTGGATCGACCCGGAGGACGCGGAGGACACGGCCGCCGCCCTCGCCGGTGTCCGCCGGCTGGCCGTCCTCTCCGACGACGCCCGCATCCTGCCCACCGCCGTCCTCCCCGACCCCGACGGCATCGTCCGCGTCCGCGGACGCGGCTGCCCCTCCACCGGAACCGCCCGGCCCGGACCGCCGGGGTGAGGCCGGAGATCCCCGACAGGCCGTCGACGAGCGTCCGCCGCCGCCCCTGGTCGACGCTGCGCCGGGTGACGGCCAGGACGTCCACGTCACTGGCCGGGGCGAGGCCCCCGAGCACGGCCCGGCAGCTCCGGTCCCACGACCTCGCGGACGAGTTCCACGGTCCGCCGGAGCCGGTCCGTCGGAGCCTCGTCCGTCGCCCCGGCGCCGCTCACGGCCGCTCCCCGGTCTCCCGGTCGCCGTCGCGCGGGGTCACCAGCATGCGGATGTCGTCGGCGGCCCACAGGACGAACCGCTCCACCGGCACCACCCGGTGGCCCGGCTCGGGCCGGAAGCGGAAGCGCTTGAGCAGGACGGCCAGCAGCAGTCCGGCCTCCACCATGGCCAGGCTCGCCCCCTCACAGGCGCGGGAACCGAACCCGAACGGGATCCAGGCCAGCCGAGGGCGCCCGGCGGACTCCTCCGGGGAGAACCGCTCGGGGCGGAAGCGCTCCGGCTCGGGCCAGTGGGCGGGGTTCAGGTGGACGGCCCAGAACGGGTAGAAGACCACCGTCCCGGCCGGGAGCCGGTACCCGCCGACGGTCAGCGGCCGGGTGGCCAGCCGGGCGCCGTACGGGCCCGGCGGACAGCGGCGCAGCGACTCGCGCAGGACCATGTCCAGGTACCGCAGCCGGTGCAGGTCGGCGTAGTCGGGTGCCGCGCGGTCGCCGAGGACGCGGTCGAGTTCGCCGGTGACGCGTGCGGTCGCCCCGGGGTGGCCGGCCAGCAGGTGCAGGGCCCAGGAGACGGCCACCCCCGTGGTGTGGTGGGCGGCCAGCATGGTTGCGAGGACGGTGTCGCGGATCCTCGCGGGGGGCGTGCCGGCCGCGACGAGGGCGCCGATCAGGTCGCTGCGGTCACCGTGGCCGGCACGGCCGTCACGTTCGCCGTCCCCGGCCGGGCCGTGGGCGGCGATCACCCGGTCGACCGTCGCCCGCAGGCGGGCGAGCGCCCGGGCGGTGCGTTCGGCGCGCTCCTCCGGCGTCCGGTCGGAGGGCAACCGGTAGAGGCGTTCCAGCCGGTCGCCGAGGACCGTCCCGAAGGCCTCGACCACGTCCTCGGGATCCTTGAGGTCACCGCCCAGGGCGTAGCCGCAGATCATCCGCAGGGAGAGTCCGGTCAGGTCCCGCTGGAGCGCGACGGGCCCGCCGGCGGGCAGGGCGGCCCACCGGTCGGCGAGTTCGGTCGCCAGCGCCGTGAAGCGGCCGAAGTGCCGTTCGTGGGAGGGCCGTCCGGCCAGGACTCCGAGCAGCAGGCGGCGCCACGGGGCGTGCTCGTCGGCCGGGAGCACCTGGAGGTTGCCCGCCTCGAACAGCGGGTCCAGGAAGGAGAACAGCGGCCCGGGCCGCTCGTCCAGCTGGACCGTGGCCTCCAGCAGCACCGGATCGGCGATTGACACGGCCGTCCCGGCCCCGGGCAGCTGGAACCGTACGACGGGACCGTACTCCTCGTGCAGCCGCAGCTGGTAGAGGTGCAGTCCGCCCGCCCGGGCGATGGCGGCCTCCCCGCCGTCAGGGCGGGGCTCGGGACCGGGGATGCTCATCGGACCTCCTCGTGACGGAACATGACGAAACGTAGCGGAGCACGGCGTTGCGTCGCGGTACCCGGTGCGACGTGACACATCCCGACGATCGCGGGCGCGCGCCCGCGTGACCGGGCACGCCGGGCGGGCCGCCCCGGGCGTCACCGGGACGGGCGGGCTCCGGACGGGCGGACCGGGGTGCTAGAAATCTCTGGTGGACGATCACCCCGGACCCCCGACCCTGCGCGTCTTCGTGGCGCTGGCCCCGCCCGACGACGCCAAGGACGAGCTGGCCCGGGCCTTGGAGCCCGCCTACGCCGCGTATCCGCGCCTGCGGTGGAACCGGATCGAGGACTGGCACATCACGCTGGCCTTCCTCGGCGAGCTGCCCGCCACCGCCGTGCCGCCGCTGCGGACGGTGCTGGCCGGGCGGGCGGCCTCGCACCCCGCCCTGCGGCTGGCCCTGCGCGGGGGCGGCCACTTCGACGAGCGACTGCTGTGGAGCGGGATCGGCGGGGACCTCGAAGGACTGCACGTGCTCGCCGCCGATGTCCGGGCACTGGTCCGGTCCTGCGGGATCGAGTTCGCCGAGCGCCCGCTGCGCCCCCACCTGACGCTGGCGCGGGCCCGCCGGGACGACACCGTCAGCGTCCCGCCGGCGGCGGCGGGGCTCGCCGGGTTCGCCGGCCGGCCGTGGCGGGCCGAGCGGCTCCACCTGGTCGGCAGCAACACCGGGCGCGGGCCCGGGCCGATCCGCTACCGGGACATCGAGGCGTGGCCGTTCGGCACCGCGGTCCGGGCCGGCGGCGACAGCGCTCCCGCCACGACGTAGCCCACCGCCGTCCAGCCGCACACCGCCGAACCGCACACCCCCGAGCCGGGAGAAGCCCCGCCATGACGCCCGCCGCCGCGCCCCGTCCCCCCGACGACGTCGCGGTGGTGCTGTCGGGCTACGGCCCGGGGCAGCGCCCGCCCGCTCCGGTGGGCGAGCGCTGCGAGGGCGCCGACGCCGCCCAGGTAGGCGGCCATCACGGTCAGGTAGCCGCCGACCGGCCGTTCGCCGTCCGGCTCATGGGCCGCGCGCTCGCGCTCCAGGGCCGTCCGCGGGCGGGTCACCATCGGTACCACCGGCTTCCGCCGGCGCGGCCGCCGGCCCGGAACACGAAGCCGAGCAGCCGCAGGACGAGGACGAGCAGCGCGAGCCACCACAGGGCGTGGACGGCGAAGCCCACGCCGCCGAGGACCAGCGCCAGCAGCAGGACGAGAGCGAGGACGAGCACGGGGTACCGCCTTCCGTGGTCGGAGCATGGTCGGTTCTTCGGCCGGACCGGGCGTGTGCCCGGCCCGGCGCGGTCCATGCGTGCCGGCGTCCGGCCCGGGTAGCCGCCCGTGCGGGCCACCGGAGCGGCCGGCCGGGCCCGTCGTGGAAGGAGGCCGTCATGCACCATGACGCAGACCTGCTGGAGGAGCTCACCGCCGACCACCGGGCGGTGCTCACCCACTTCAGCGAGATGAAGGGCATGCCGCTCGGCGACCCGGCCCGTGGCGAGCTGGCCGCCGTGCTCGTCGACCAGCTGGTCCGGCACACCGTCGCCGAGGAGCAGCACCTCTACCCGCTGGCCCGCGAGCGGCTGGCCGACGGCCCCGAGGTGGTGGCGGAGGAACTCGCCGACCACCGGGCCGTGGAGGCGCTGCTGGAGGAGCTGCGGCTGACCGATCCCGGCTCCAACGGCTTCGACCGCCTGATGGCCCGGGTGACCGAGGAGGTGACCCGGCACGCGGGGGAGGAGGAGGCCCGCCTGTTCCCCGCCCTGCGCGCCGTCGCCACCCCGGAGGAACTGCGCGCGCTGGGCGACCGCGCCCGTGCCACCAAGGCCCGCTCCACCGGCCGCCCCCGCCACCAGCTCCCGACCGCCCGTCCGGCCGACCACCTGCCCCCGCCGGAACGCTCCCTCGGCGAACGCCTGCGGGCCTTCCTGACCCCGGGCGGCCCCGGATAGGACAGGCGCCCGGGCGCCCGGTCACAGTCGGGCGGCGAGGGCCACGACCAGGGCCGCCAGGCCGAAGGTCAGCCAGGCCACGTAGTCGCCCAGCAGACCGGAGTGCAGGCGGCGCAGCGGCAGGACGGTGGCCCGGTGGAGGCGGCCGGGGCCGCGGTGGGGGTGGCGGCGGACGGCGGCGGTGGCGAGGGCGACGGCGAGGAGGGCGGAGAGCAGGCCGAGCAGGACACCGGCCGTCGTCCAGGCCGCCTCGGGCACGGGGCCGGGAGCGGCGGGGGCGGGGCCGGTCCGGAGGGTGTCGGCGAGGTAGCCGGGGCGGTCGGTGAAGGCGGTGGCCGCCTCGGCGAGGGCCCGGGCCACGCCCGGGACGGCGCCGACCGCCAGGCAGCCGAGCAGCAGCAGGGCGGGGACGGCGATCATCGGGGCGGGCAGCCGCCGGCCGGGCCCGCGGATCTCGGGCTCCTCGCCCTCGCCGCTGGTGTCGGCCTCCTCGGGATGCTCCGACGGCCGGGCGCCGACGCCGCCGAACACCCGCAGCGCGGCCCGCAGCACCGCGCCGCCGGTGACCGCCGAGACCAGCACGAACACCACCGGCAGCCAGCCCGCCCGCTCCCCGGCGGCCTCCTCGGCGAGCGCCTTGCCGAGCCCGGTGCCGAACGGCGGCAGGCCCGCCAGGGCGAGCGCGCCGGCGCCGAACAGCAGCCCGGGCAGGCGCAGTTCGCGGGCCCGGCCGTGCAGCCCGTGCTCGTCCACCGAGCCGTAGCGGTCGAGCAGCACACCGGTGAGGCCGAACAGCGCGGCCTTGGCCCCGGCGTGCCCGGCCAGGTACACCGCCGAGCCGGTCAGCCCGGCCGGCGTCAGCAGTGCCGCGCCGACCAGGAACAGGCCGACGTGCCCGACCGTGGAGAACGCCAGCAGCCGTTTGAGGTGGCGCTGCTGCCAGCACATCACCGCGCCGACCAGCGCGGTCACCACCCCGACGGCGAGCAGGGTGTCCCGCACGGCGTCGTCGGGCAGCCCGCCCGGTCCGGCGAACACCACCCGGTGGATCCGGGCCACCCCGTAGACGCCGAGCTCCACCATCACCCCGGAGAGCAGCATGCAGACCGGGCTCGGTGCGACCGCGTGGGCGTCCGGCAGCCAGAAGTGGAACGGCGCGGTCGCCGCCTTGACCAGGGGCCCCGCCAGCACCAGCACGAACGCGCCGAGCAGCAGCGCGTCCGGCCCGCCGCCCCCGGCGGCCGCCCGCCGGTCCAGCGCCTCGCCGAGCTGGGCCAGGCCGAGCTCCCCGGTGCGGGCGTACAGCAGGCCGATCCCGAGCAGCGAGCAGTACGCCGCCAGCGAGTTGACCACGCCGAAGGCGATCGCCCCCTGCAGCGGGCGCGGGTCCTCGATCCGGTAGCCGGTCAGCGCGTACGCGACGGCGCCCATCAGCTCGAAGAAGACGAAGGCGTCGAACAGGTCGCCGGTGAGCGCGAAGCCGCACATCCCGGCCTCGAAGAGCAGCAGCAGCGCCGGGAACACCCCGCGGTGCCGGCCCGCCGGCTCCTCGAAGTACCGCCAGGCGTAGCAGAGCACGGCGAGCACCAGGACGGCGGCGAGCAGTGCGAGCCCGCCGCCGAGCCGGTCGGCGACCAGCACGACGCCGACGCTGTGCCCGCCGTCGGGTGTCCAGCCGCCGAGCCAGGACACCACCCGGCCCTCGGGCGGGGTGCGCGCCCAGAGCGCGGCCAGGACGAGCACGTCGGCGGCGGCGCAGGAGGTGGCCAGCGCGTCCAGGGCGGTGCGCGGCAGCCACCGGCCGGCGACCGCCAGCACGGCGGCGCCGAGCAGCGGGACGGCGACGGCGAGCGGTGGCAGGTCGGCGGTGGCGGGCACCGGCTACCCCCGCAGCCCGGTGAGCGCCGCCGGGTCCACCGTGCCGTGCCGCTTGCGCAGTTGGACCACCAGGGCGAGCAGCAGCGCGGTGACGGTGGCGCCGACCACGATGTCGGTCAGCGCCAGGGCCTGGACCACCGGGTCCACCACCGGGGAGCCGGGCGGCAGGTCGGCGAAGACCGGCGCGGTGGCGCCGTGCCGGTAGCCGACCGCGAGCAGCAGCACATAGGTGGACGACTGGGCGACGGCCAGGCAGCCGACCGCCTGCACCAGGTCGCGGCTGGTGACCAGGCCGTAGAGGCCGGCCAGCAGGATCCACCCGGCCACCAGGTAGGGCAGCACGCCCATCAGTCCCGCCCTCCGGCGTGGTCCGGCACGACCTCCACCGCCTGGTCGAGGAAGTGCGCCAGCACGACGATCACGCCCGAGGCGACCTCCACCCCGACCACGGCGTTGACGACCGGCACGAGTCCGCCCGAGGACAGCTGGTTGAAGGTGCCGAGCGGCAGGGTGTTGGCCAGGTATCCGGCGCCGGCGGCGAGCCCGACCAGGCCGAGCGCGGCGAACGCGCCGGCCGCCAGCGCGTCGGCGACGTCCAGCACGGCCAGCGGGCGGATCCGGCGCAGTGCCCGGTAGTCGGCGGCGACGTACGCCAGGTGCAGCGCGGTGGCCAGCACCACGCCGCCCTGGAAGCCGCCGCCGGGGCTCAACTGGCCGTGCGCGACGAGGTATCCGCCGAACACCAGGGCGACCGGGAGCAGCCCGGCGCCGAACAGCCGGGTGGTGGGCAGCACGGACTCGGCGGCGGGCCGGCCGCGGTGCTCGTCGCGGGCGAGGCGCAGCAGCATGGCGGCCCCGAGCACCGAGGCGAACAGGATGGACTCCTCGCCGAGGGTGTCGAAGGCCCGCTGGTCGAAGTTGACGGAGGAGACGATGTTCGCGGTCCGGCGGGCGAGTCCGGCCGCCACCGCCCGGTCCCCGTAGGGGTGGTCGGGCCCGCCGAAGGCCGGCAGGCCGGTCGCGGCGGCGATCAGCGCGGCGGCCAGGACGGCCGCGCCGAAGAGGAACAGCCGCAGCCGGGCGGCCGCGCTCACCCCCGGCCGTCCGGGTCGTCCTCGGAGTGCGCCCGGCGCCGGATCCGGCGCACGGTGAGCAGGATCAGCAGCGGGGTGACGGCGCTGCCCACACCGAGCTGGGAGAGCGCCACGTCGGGTGCCTGGAGGACGGTGAACAGCAGGGTGAGGGAGAGCCCGAGCAGGGCGAGCACGACGGCCTGCCGGGCCGGGTCGCGGGTGAGCGCGGCGGCGGTGGCGGTGACGGCGGTGAGCAGCAGCGCGACCACGATCAGGGTGTTGGTCACCGGCCGGCCTCCTGGGCCGCCCGGCGGGTCGCCCGGCCGACCGCCATCGTGGTGACGGTGCCGCCGGCGGCCAGCAGCAGACCGGTGAACAGGAGTTTCGCGGCGGCCCGGCCGGGTCCGGTCTCCACCGCGAGGGCGAGGGCGACCAGCGGCGCGCCGAGCGTCCCGGCGGGGGAGAGGGCGTGCAGCCGCAGGTAGGGGCCGGGCAGCACGGCGAGGCCGACGGCGGCCAGCAGCAGCGCGGCGGCGCCGGCGCACAGCAGCACCAGAGCGAGGGTGTGACGGGTCATCGGGGCTCCCTGCCGGCCAGCAGACGGGTGAAGACGAGGGTCCCGGCCGGGGCGAGGACGGCGAGGTCCACGGCGAGGTCGGTGTAGGAGGTACGGGAGAAGCCCTGGGCGAGCAGCAGCAGGACGGCCGAGGCGATGGTCCCGGCGAGGTCGAGGGCGGCGACCCGCTGTTCCGGCGAGCCGCGCAGGCCGACCGGCAGACAGGGGCCGAGGCCGCCCACCGCCAGCACGGCGGCCGCCAGCAGCCAGGCGTTCACCGGGGGCCGCCGGTCAGCGCCCGCTGCAGCGCGGGGACGGAGCCGTCCAGCGTGTGCACGGTGAGCACGCCGTCGCGGGCCTCGACGACGTAGCCGCCGGGGGTGGCGGAGAGCAGCGCACCGGCCCAGGCGGCGCCGGTGCCGGGGGCGAGGCGGACGGTGCGGAAGCCGCCGCCCTCCGGAGGCCGGCGGGGGCCGCGCAGTGTGCGCAGGACGAGGACGGCCAGCCGGCCGGTGTCGGCGAGCAGGGTGACGGGGAACGCCCACAGCGCCCGGGCCCAGCCGGCCGCTCCGCCGAGCGCGGCGCCCGAGGCCCGGCGGGCGGCGACGGCGCCGAGCGCCCCGATGGCGGCGATGCCGCCGCCGACGGCGACCTCCAGGACGCTCACCGAGCTGATCAGCACCATGGAGAGCAGGAGCAACAGGCCCCACCAGAGCAGGAGTTCCACGGCCGTGCGCATCGGCTCACCCCCCGGGTCGTCGGGCCGCCGCGCGCGGACCGGCGCGGTGCGGCCCCAGGTGTACCGCCGGGCGGGCGGCCCCGTCCCGCGCGCAACGCCGTCGGGGGCGCGAACACCGGGGCGGGACCACCCGTTCGCCGCAGGCCGGTCGGGAAGCTGTGATCATCCCACCGGCCTGCGGCGAACGGTGTGCGGGAGCGGGTCAGTCCGGCGGTTCGTACGGCGGCGGCCCGCCGGCGGGCCGGTCGGGCGGCTCGTACGGCCCCGGCTCCCCGGCGGTTCGGTCGGGCGGGGGCTCGCGCCCCGGCTCGCCGTCCTCCGGTGCGGTCACCGCGTACTCCGGGCCGTCCGCCGGGCCCTTGTCCTCCTCGTGCGACGGCGGCGGACCGCCCTCGCCGGTCATCCGTGACTCGGGCGTCTCGCGCCGCACGGGCGGGTCCCGGGGCTCGCGCGTGCCGTCGTCCGGGTCGGTCATCGCCACCACCCACTTCCGGTGCGTCGTTGCGGCCCTGTGGGCCGGGTCAGTCCTTGCCCGCGTCCTTGAGCTTCTCCGCGGCCTGTTTGACGTCGCTCTTCATCTGGGTGCCGCGCCCCTTGGCCTCCATCGTCCGGTCTCCGGTGGCCCGGCCGGCGGCCTCCTTGGCCTTGCCGCGGGCCTTCTCGGCCATGTTGCGCACCTTGTCGTCGGTCGCCATGGTGTTCGCCTCCGTTCGCCACGGGCGGGCCGGTGCCCGCCCGTGAGGCGTCTGCCCCGGACCGGGCACGCCATGCGTCAGCCGGGCGGCGAGACGGCGGCGGTCAGCCGGGCCAGTCCGTCGATCACGTCGTACGCGCGCCCGTGCGCCCGGAAGTCCCGGCGCTGGCGCTCGGCGCCGCTGCCCAGCCGGCGCAGGCGGTCCAGCCCGGCCTCGACGGCGGCCAGGTCGCCGGCGGCGGACAGCCCCGGCGCGGCCCGCTCCAGCAGCCGGTCCACCAGGTCGGGCATCGGCACCGGCCACCCGGTGAACGGGTCGATCCCCTCACCCACCGGGCCGGTCTGCGCGGCCCGCCGGTGGGCCGCCGCCAGCCGGCCGTGCGGTACCGCGGGCGGGGGCAGCCCGGCCCGGGCCTCGTCGAGCAGGACGGCGCCCAGGCCGCGCAGCAGCCCGGCCATCAGCAGCACGGTGCCCAGCTCGGCGTTGACGTCGGCGACCCGCACCTCCAGCGTCGGCACGTGCTCGGACGGGCGGGTGTACCAGTAGATCATCCGGCGGTCGAGCAGCGTCCCGCGCGCGACCAGGGCGTCCGCGCGCCGCTCGTAGCCGCGCTCGTCCACCAGCGGCGCCGCGCCGACGGTGGGCCAGCGCGACCAGCGCACGTCCCGCCAGCTGGCGAAGCCGCTGTCGCGGCCCGCGTCGAACGGCGAGTTGACGGTGAGCGCCTGCAGCACCGGCAGCCAGGGCCGCAGCCGGTTGCCGAGCGCCAGCGCCGACCCGCGTTCGAGGGTGCCCAGGTGCACGTGACAGCCGCACAGCGCCCCGCGGTTGTCGGCGGCCGCGGTCGGGTAGCGGGCCGCCATCAGCCGGTAGCGCGGGTTGTCGGTGAGCAGCGCCGGCTCCGGCCCGACCAGCACCGGCGTCCCGCTGGCGACCAGCAGGCAGTCCGCCTCGGCGGCCGCCGCCACCAGGCCGGCGCGCATCCGGGCGAGGTCGTCGGCCAGCTCCTTGAGCCGCAGCGCGGGCCGGCTGGTGGTCTCCACCTGCACCTGGAAGATCTCCGGCTGCACCTGGTCGCCCAGGACCCGGGCGGCGGCCGCCAGCACCTGCGAGGCGCGGGCGACGGGCAGCCGGGTGCGGCGGTCGACCAGCAGGAACTCCTCTTCCACCCCGACGGTCGGCACCGTCCTGGGGCGCGGGTAGGTGGTCACGGCCGGCTCCGCCGCGGCCCGCGGACCACCGCGGCGCCGGCGGCCGCGCCCAGCAGGCCGGAGGAGGCCGCCGCCAGCAGGCCGTGGTGCTGGGACGCCCACAGCTGCGGGCTGCGCCCGTGGGCCTCGTCGTCGAAGCGGCCGCGCGCGCCGTGGTCGAGGACGTCGTCGGCCGGCTCCCACAGGTTGCCGGGGCCGTCGGCGGGCTGCGGCCGGTCCTCCTGCTGCGCCGACCGGCCGGTGCGGGCCAGGTAGCGGTCGAACAGGCCGGGGGCGACGGCGTTGGCCAGCAGGGTGGCCGCCGTGCTCGCGCCGACCCAGTACTCGCGCCGGCCGGGGTGGTCGGCGGCGTAGCGGACGGCGCGGGCGGCGAGCTCCGGCTGGTACACCGGCGCGACCGGTCGGGCGCGACCGGGCAGCCGGTTGAGCACCCAGTCGAACTGCGGGGTGTTGACGGCCGGAAGCTGCACCATGGTGATCCGCACGCCCGAGCGGGCGGCGAGCAGCTCGCAGCGCAGCGCCTCGTGCCAGCCCTGGAGGGCGTGCTTGGCGCCGCTGTACGCGCTCTGCATCGGGATGCCCCGGTAGGCGATGGCGGATCCGACCTGGACGACGGTGCCGCGATCGCGGGGGAGCATCCGGTGCAGCGCGGCTCGGGTGCCGTTCACATATCCAAGGTAGGTGACCTCGGTGACCCGGCGAAACTCGGCGGCGGTGATGTCCGCGAAGGGCGCGAACACCCCGGCGAAGGCGTCGTTCACCCAGACGTCGATCGGCCCGAACTCCTCCTCGGCACGGGCCGCGACGCCCTCGCAGGCCTCGGGGTCGGCGACATCGGCCGGGACGACCAGCGCCGGTGCGCCGGCCGACCCGGCCTCGGCGGCCGCCGCGTGCAGGCCGGCCCGGCCGCGGCCGGTGAGCACCAGGCGGTCGCCGCGGGCGGCGAACTCCCGGACGCAGGCACGGCCGACGCCGGCCCCGGCCCCCGTGACGACGACGGTGCGTGGCGGCGGATGGCGGTGAGTCCTCATGGCGGGCGTGTTGCCGCCCCGGCGTGGGCGAAACGTCCCGCGCCGCCGCTCCTCAGCCCTTCGGGCGCCGGCAGCGGCCGTTGTGCCGGCGCAGGTGGACCATCGGCAGGAGCAGCCAGCAGGCGGCGAAGTAGGCCATCACCGCCCCCGCGATCCAGGCCGCCGCGGCGCCGTCGGTGGCCTCCCTCAGCAGCAGGAGCAGCGCCGAGCCGATGGTGAGCGCCAGCAGCACCAGACCGATCGCGACCAGCCGCGCGGCGGCCGTGACCAGCTGCGGCTTGAGCCGCCGGCCCGCGAAGAGCCGGTGGTAGGAGACCGGCGCGGCGAGCGAACCGGTGGCGAGCGCGCCCAGGACCACGGTGACGACGTAGAGATTGCGGTCGAATTGCTCCAACTGGGCGAAGCGCGGCATGAAGACGACGCTCAGCAGGAAGCCGAACAGGACCTGGGAGCCGGTCTGCGCGACCCGGACCTCCTGGAGCAGATCGCTCCAGCGGCGGTCCGCGCGCTCCTCCGGGGACTCCTGCCGCCCGGTCCGGTCCCCGGCGGGGCCGTCCCGCCCGGTCGCTCCCGCTGCCATCCGGCCCGCCTCCGTCCTGTCCGTCGGGTCCCGTCCGCATCCCCGTCCCGATCATCCTCCGGCCGTGCCCGCCCCGGCGTGTAGCCGGGCCGCGGGCTGGGCAAACGCGGGCCGTGGAGAAGGCCGTCCGGAGACCGCCGGACCCGCCGTGCCCGACCGCGGACCGGCGGGCCCCCCGCCGTCCGCGCGGCGGGCCGCGCCGCGCGGCATCATGGTCTCGACGGCACGAGGCCGTTGCGACCGGACCGGGAGCCAGCCATGCATCTGTCCGCCGGGGGCGCCGGGGGTGCCGGGGACACGGGGGACGGCCCGGGCGGTGCGCGGCGCGAGTCCCCGCAGCCCTACCGGCCGGGGGAGCTGCGGGTCGTGGTGCGCCGGGACGGGCCGGTGCGGATCGTCACCCTCGACGGAGAACTCGACCACGACTCGGCGGACGGGCTGCGCACCGCGCTGGCCGGGCTGTCGGAGGAGGGCCTCGCCCGGATCCTGGTCGACCTCGCGGACCTGCGGTTCTGCGACTCCACGGGCCTGAACATCCTGCTGCGCGCGCGTCAGGACGCCGAACTGGCCGGCGTCAGGCTGGAGGTCTCCGGACCGCGCCCGGCCGTCGTCCGGTTGTTCGCGGTCACCGGGGCGGACACCGTGCTGCGCGTCCACCCCAGCGTCGCCGTCGCGCTCGGTCCCGACGCCGGCGCGTGAGGGGCCCGCGATGACCCTTCCCGATCCCGCCACGGCCGCGGACCCGGACCGGGACGACGAGACCCGGAGGCTGGCCCTGAGCGGCACCCGGGGCCCGGTCCAGCGGTCACGGGACTTCAGCCGCCAGGCCCTGCTCGACTGGCACTGGCTGGCGGCGGACGGCGAGCAATGGCCCGAGGACGAGCGGGTGGCCGTCTTCGAGGACGTCCTGCTGATGGTCTCCGAACTCGTCACCAACGCGTGCCTGCACGCACCCGGCGGCCCGCGCGAGCTGCGGCTGCGCTGGGACACCCTGCGGCTGCGGGTGGAGGTCAGCGACGCCAGCCCGGAACCGCCGCGGCTGCGCCCGTCCGCCGACCCGGCCCGGCCGGGCGGCCACGGGCTGCGCGTGGTGGACCGGCTCGCCCGCGCCTGGGGATCGCGGCCCGAGGGCGCGGGCAAGTCGGTCTGGCTGGAGGTGCCGTCGCCGCTGGACCACCGCGGACCGCCGGGCTGACCCGCCGCCCGCGCGCGCCCGCTCTCAGAGCGGCCGGGGCTGGGTCGGCGGGCCCGGATCGGGCTCCGGCGGCGGGAACGGCGGCACCGGCGGCGGCGCCGGATCGGGTTCCGGATGCGGCGCCGGGTTGGGGTGCGGATGCGGGAACGGCTCGGTGTCCGGATGGCCCGGCGGCGGCACGGTCGGGACGGTCATGGCGGTGACGCTCCTGCCGGTGACGGTCATGGCGCGCCTCCCGGACTCACCGGCCGAGCGCGTGGGACAGCTCGCGCTTGTTCATCTTCGAACGCCCCTTGATGCCGCGCTGCCTGGCCTCGTTGTACAGCTGGTCGTAGGTGGGCCCGCCGGCGCCCCGGTGCGAGCGCTGCCCGCCACGCCGGCCGGAGGACATGTCGTGGGTGGAACTGCGGCTCGCGGTCCGCGACTCGCCGTGCCGGGCGCGTTCCTTGTTCACCGTCCGGGCGGCGATCTCCTCGGCCCGCTTCTCGCTCTCGCCGCGATCCAGCGCGCTCTCCTTGATGTGTTCGTACTGGCGCTCCCGCTTGGGGCTCGATCCTCGGGGCATGGCCGTGCTCCTCTCGGTTCCCCGGTCGTTACGGCCGGGCGTCTACCCGGCCGGGCGCCCGCAAACGCGCGACGCGCCACCACCGGCGGAGGCGCTCGCGTGTCACGTCCCGCGTGACGGTGGCACAGTGGGAGGCGGGGCGGCGCCGCCGCTCCCCGCGGCCGGGCCCGCCCTCGGGCGATCCGGCCGTGCGGTCGATCCGGGCGGTGGACGGATGGACGAGCACCAGGTGCCGGGCCGCGCGCCGGCCGCCGGAGCGGGCCGCGCGGACCCTCCCGACCAGGTCCTGCGGCAGCTGCTCGCCGGGCTGACGGCGGTGCGCGACGGCGACTTCCGGACCCGGCTGGGGACCGACCTGCCCGGCGTACCGGGCGAGATCGCCTCCGTGTTCAACGGCATGGTGGAGCAGCTCGCCCGGGTGACCTCCGAGGTGACCCGGGTGGCCCGGGAGGTGGGCTCCGAAGGGCGCCTCGGCGGCCAGGCCCACGTCCCCGGCGCGTCCGGGACGTGGCTGGACCTCACCGACGCCGTCAACGCGATGGCCGGCGACCTCACCCGGCAGCTGCGCAACATCGCCCAGGTGACCACGGCGGTGGCGCGCGGCGACCTCACCCAGAAGATCGAGGTCGACGCGCGCGGCGAGCTGCTGGAGCTCAAGAACACCGTCAACACGATGGTCGGCCAGCTGTCCGCGTTCGCCGACGAGGTGACCCGGGTGGCCCGGGAGGTCGGCAGCGAGGGGCGGCTCGGCGGCCAGGCCGACGTCCGCGACGTCTCGGGCACCTGGAAGGACCTCACCGAGTCGGTGAACGTGATGGCGGACAACCTCACCGCCCAGGTGCGCGCCATCGCCGAGGTCACCACCGCCGTCGCCGAGGGCGACCTCACCCAGAAGATCCGGGTGGACGCGCGCGGCGAGATCCTGCTGCTCAAGGAGACCATCAACACGATGGTCGACCAGCTCTCGGCGTTCGCCGACGAGGTGACCCGGGTCGCCCGGGAGGTCGGCACCGAGGGCAACCTCGGCGGCCAGGCCACCGTCCGGGGCGTCTCCGGCACCTGGAAGGGCCTCACCGACAACGTCAACGTGATGGCCTCCAACCTCACCGGGCAGGTCCGCTCGATGTCCGAGGTGGCCAACGCCGTCGCCCGGGGCGACCTGTCCCGGAAGATCACCGTGGAGGCCAAGGGCGAGATGGCGGCGCTCGCCGGCGCGATCAACACCATGGTGGACACCCTCTCGGTGTTCGCCGACGAGGTGACCCGGGTGGCCCGGGAGGTCGGCACCGAGGGCACCCTCGGCGGCCAGGCACGCGTCCCCAACGTCGCCGGGACCTGGAAGGCCCTCACCGACAACGTCAACTTCATGGCGCACAACCTCACCAGCCAGGTGCGCAACATCGCCCAGGTGACCACGGCGGTCGCCGAGGGCGACCTCACCCGCAAGATCGACGTGGACGCGCGCGGCGAGATCCTGGAGCTCAAGACCACCGTCAACACCATGGTCGACCAGCTCGGCTCGTTCGCCGACGAGGTCACCCGGGTCGCCCGGGAGGTCGGCACCGAGGGCCGGCTCGGCGGGCAGGCGGAGGTCGAGGGCGTCTCCGGCACCTGGAAGCGGCTCACCGAGAACGTCAACGAACTCGCCGGCAACCTCACCCGGCAGGTGCGCGCCATCGCCGGGGTGACCAGCGCCGTCGCCGCCGGCGACCTCACCCGCTCGATCACCGTGGACGCCTCCGGCGAGGTCGCCGACCTCAAGGACAACGTCAACTTCATGGTGGAGTCGCTGCGCGAGACCACCCGCGCCAACCAGGAACAGGACTGGCTGAAGACCAACCTCGCCCGCTTCACCGCCGCCATGCAGGGCAAACGCGACATCCGTGCCGTCGCCGAGCTGATCACCGACGACCTGACCCCGCTGGTCGACGCCCAGTACGGCGCCTTCTACCTGGCCGAGGAGGACGGCGCGTCCACCGCGCTGGCCCGGATCAGCGCCTACGGCCTGCCGTCCGGCGGGGGCGGCCCCCAACGGGTCCGGCTCGGCGAGTCGCTGGTCGGCCAGGCCGCCCGCACCCGGCGCACCGTCACCGTCGACGACCTGCCGGCCGACTACGCCACCATCACCTCCGGAGCCGGCGCCACCCACGCCCGCTCGGTGGTGATCCTGCCGATCGCCCTGGAGGAATGGCTGCTCGGCGTCATGGAGTTCGCCTCCGTCCACCCGTTCAGCGCCGTCCACCGCGACTTCCTGGAACAGTTCGCCGAGGCTTGCGGCGTCAACATCGGCACCCTGCTCGCCAACGCCCGCACCGACGAACTGCTCGGCGAGTCCCAGCGTCTCACCGCCGAACTCCAGGCCCGCTCCGAGGAGTTGCAGGACGGCCAGGAGGAGCTGCGGCGCTCCAACGCCGAACTCGCCGAGAAGGCCGGACAGCTCGCCGACCGCAACCGCGACATCGAGGCCAAGAACCTGGAGATCGAACAGGCCCGCCAGGAACTGGAGGAGCGGGCCCGGCAGTTGAGCCTCACCTCGATGTACAAGTCGGAGTTCCTGGCCAATATGAGCCATGAACTGCGCACCCCGCTCAACAGCCTGCTGATCCTCGCCCAGCTGCTCGCCCAGAACGCGGCCGGCAACCTCACGCCCAAACAGGTCGAGTACGCGGGCGTCATCCACTCGGCCGGCTCCGACCTGCTCCAGCTCATCAACGACATCCTCGACCTCTCCAAGGTCGAGGCCGGGAAGATGGAGATCACCCCCGAACCCTTCGCCGTCCAGGACCTGCTGGCCTACGTCGAATCCGCCTTCAAGCCGCTCGCCGACCAGAAGGACCTGGCCTTCCGGATCACCGTCGAGGACGGCGTGCCGCCCGAACTCGTCACCGACCAGGCCCGGTTGCGCCAGGTGCTGCGCAACCTCCTGTCCAACGCCATCAAGTTCACCGACGCGGGCCGGGTCGACCTGCGCATCGAACGCGCCGACGCCGCCGCCCTGCCCGCCGAACTCGGCCAGGCCGAGGCCGCGGTGGCCTTCCACGTCGACGACACCGGCATCGGCATCGACCCCGCCCACCTCGACAGCATCTTCGGCGCCTTCCAGCAGGCCGACGGCACCACCGGCCGCCGCTACGGCGGCACCGGGCTCGGCCTGTCCATCAGCCGCGAACTCGCCCGCCTGCTCGGCGGCGCCCTCACCGTCCGCTCCACCGCCGGCCGGGGCAGCTGCTTCAGCTTCTACCTCCCGCTCGCCCGCCATGACCGGCCCGCCGCCGCCCCGCCCGCCGAGACCCGCGTCCTGGTCGTCGAGGCCGACCCGCCCGCCCTGCTCACCCTGCTCACCCGCACCGCCGCCGAGGCGCACGGCGAGGACCCCCCGACCGGCATCCGCAGCACCGGCGACGAGGCCGGGCTGCGCGCCGCCGTCGCCGACGGCCCCTACCGCTGCGCCGTCGTCGACCTCGCCCACGCCGCCGCCCTCGCCCCCGTGCTGCTCACCGCCCTCCCGGAGAGCACCCCCGTCCTCGGCTACCACGGCGACGGCGGACCCGCCGCGAGCGTCGGCACGGCCGTCGACCGCCTCGAACTCCTCTCCGGCCTGGACGAGTTGCGCGAACGCCTGATCGCCCTGCTGGGCGGCCGCCAGGTGGCGGCGGTCGGCCCGCCCGGCTCCCGCGCCGACGAACCGCTCGCCGGCCGCACCGTGCTGATCGTCGACGACGACATCCGCAACGTCTTCGCGCTCGCCGCCGCCCTCGAACAGCACGGCCTGACCGTCCTGCACGCCGCCGACGGCCGCGCCGGGCTCGACCTGCTGCGCCGCCACCCCGAGACCGACCTGGTGCTGATGGACGTGATGATGCCCGGGCTCGACGGCTACGCCACCATCGCCGCCATCCGGGCCGACGAGCGCTTCGCCCGCCTGCCGGTCGTCGCCGTCACCGCCAAGGCCATGGCGGGCGACCGGGCCAAGAGCCTGGACGCCGGCGCCGACGACCACGTCACCAAGCCCGTGGACACCGCCGTGCTGGTGGAGCGGATGCGGCACTGGCTGGACGCGTCATGACCGCCGGCCCGCCGCCCGGCACCCCGCGCGAACCCGGCCCGCCGCCCGGCACCCCGCGCGAACCCGGCCCGCCGGCCGCCGGGCCGCCCGGCGCCGCCAGGTCCGCCGGACCGCCCGCCGGACCGCCCGCCTCCGGACTGCCCGAGAGCGGCGGATCCGACGGGGACGCCGTCGCGCGGCAGCTCGCGACCGCCGTCCGGCGGCTGCAGCACGCCGCCGAACGGATGCGCGCCGAGGAGGGCACCCGCGCGCTGGTCGACCTCGCCACCGGGATGCTCGCCGAGCGGCTGACCGTCCCGCCCGCCGAGGCCGCCGCCCGGCTGGCCCGGCTCGCCCGGGAGGCGGGCGTACCGGTCGTCACCCTGGCCGCCGACATCGTCGGCCGGTCCGCGGAGCCCGGCCGCCGCGACTCCGCCCCACCGCCCGACGGCGCCGGCGCGTCCGGGCCACCGGAGGCGTCCGAGTCCTTCGCATGGCTCCCGCCCGCCCCCGGCCGGGCCCTCGCCGCCGTGCCCGACCTGGCCGGCGCCGTCGAGGCCGTCCTGCGCCAGGGCGCCGCCCCGCTCGGCGCCCACGCCGTCCTGGTCTGGCAGCGGCTGCCCGCCGGCGCCCTCGCGCTCGCCGCCCAGGCCGGGCTGACCGCCGACGAGGCCGAGGCCTGGAGCCGGGTGCCGCCCGGCGTTCCCGGCCCAGCCCGGCAGGCCCTCGCCACCGGCGAGGAACACTGGCCCGACGGCCCGGCACCGCCCGCCCCCTGCGTCGGCGGCCCCGACACCCCCAGGGCCGTCCTCCCCCTGCTCGACGAGGGCCGCCGCCGGGGCGCACTCGAAGTGCTCTGGCCCGGCCCCGCCCCCGCCCTCGGCCCCCCGCAGCGCCGCCAGCTGCGGGCCCTCGCCGACCTCTGCGCCACCGTCCTCGGCCACCCCGAGCCCGCCGTCCCGCCGGACCGCCAGGCCGACCTCCTCGACGGCCTGCTCACCCCCGCCCTGCTGCTCGCCCCCGTCCTGCGCGACGGACACGCCGTCGACTTCACCATCCTGCGCACCAACCGGGCGTTCCGGGACCCGCTCGGCCGCCCCCGCAGCGGCCTGGACGGCACCTCCCTGCTGGAGGCCTACCCGGTGGCCTGCGCCACCGGCCTGCTCGAACCGCTGCTGCGGGCCCAGGAGACCGGCGAGACCCGCACCGACGACCGCCTCCACCTGGTCTTCCAGGGCGGCGGCATCACCCAGCCCACCACCCTGCGGATCGCCGTCGCCCCGCTCGACGGACGGCTGCTGCTCAGCTGGCAGCGGGACGACGAGGAGTCCGGCGAGTCCGACCAGACCGCGCTGCTGCGCCAGGCCCAGCGCCTCGCCCGGGTGGCCGGCTTCGAGGAGCAGCCCGGGACCGGCCGGGTGCTGTGGAACGCCGGCCTGCCCGAGCTGTTCGGCCTGCCGGCCGGCGCCCCGGCCGTCCCGCTGGCCCACCTCGCCCGGTACGTCCACCCGGACGACGAGCCCGCCGTGCGACGGCTGCTCGACACCGTCCAGCACCGGCTGCGCACCGCCTCCGCGGTGTTCCGGCTGGTCCGCCCGGACGGCACGCAGCGCTACACCCGGGTGGTGGCCGAACCGGTCCTGGACGCCGACGGCGCGCTGAGCGCGGTGCGCGGCGCCTACCACGACGTGTCGGCCCAGCACTGGACGGAGGTCGCGCTCGGCGCCACCCGGGAGCGGCTGGCCGACAGCGAGCAGGTGTCGGCGGAGCGGGAACAGCTGGCGCTGCGGCTCCAGCAGGCGATCCTGCCCGCCGCCCCGCCGCCGCTCGGCGCCACCGGGCTGCACGCCGCCGTCCGCTACCGGCCGGCGGCCAAGCGCGAGCGGGTCGGCGGCGACTGGTACGACGTGCTGGTGCTGCCCGACCGGCAGGTGCTGCTCGCCGTCGGGGACGTGGCCGGCCACGGGGTCGGCGCGGCCACCGGCATGGTCGCGCTGCGGCACGCGCTGCGCGGGCTCGCCGTCACCGGCGCGGGCCCGGGCCGGCTGCTGGAGTGGGCCAACACGGTGGCCCTGCGCGAGCCCGGACAGGTGACCGCCACCGCCGTCTGCGTGCTGCTCGGCCCGGACGACGGCACGCTGCGCTGGGCCCGGGCCGGCCACCTGCCGCCGATCAGGCTCGGCCCGGACGGCGCCGAGGTGCTGCCGCTGCCGCACGGGGTGCTGCTCGGCGCGCTGGCGGACGCCGAGTACGAGGAGTACTCGGCCCGGCTGGCACCGGGCGACGTGCTGCTGCTCTACACCGACGGCCTGGTCGAACGCCGGGACCGGCCGGTCGAGGAGTCCGTCGACCACCTCATCCGGGCCGCCGGGCCGCCAGGGCCCGATCTGGAGCGCTATCTGGACCTGCTGCTGGAGCTGAGCCCGGCCGACACCGACGACGACACCTGCCTGGTGGCCGTCCGCGTCGAGCAGGACGGTCCGCCCGGCCGTCGCGGCGCCCCGCGTTAGGCCGGGGCCCGCCCGGGTAGGCGCGACCCGACGGAGGGGATCGGGGACACCGAGGGGGCACGGACCGAAGGGACACCGCCATGCTGTTGTTCGGACTCCTCCTGGTCGCCGCGACCGCGGCCTTCACCGGGCTGCTGATCGCCGACAACCTGTCCGGCGGGCCGGAGTACCAGGTGACCATCCTGGGCCAGGACCTGGTGAAGCTCAGCAGCCTGGGCATCTTCCTCGCCGGGCTGGCGCTGGCGCTGCTGTTCTGCCTCGGCCTCGCGCTGGCGGGCGCGGCCCGCAGGGCGCGAACCAGGCCGCTGCGCCGGACGACCCGGCGTGAGCGCCGGGCAGCCGTCGGGACGCGGGCACCGCGCACCGCCGAACGGCCGGCCGAAGAACCGCCGGCCGACGAGCCGGTCGCCGAGGAGCGGGTCACCGGGGAGCCGGTCGCCGACCGCCGACAACCCGACCGCTGACCGCTGAGCGCCGACCACGGCGCCGAGGAAGGAGGAGCGACCGCATGCCCAGGGCCACGCTGCCCGCCACCGACTTCCACGGAGCCCTGACGGTCCTCCACTTCCCGCTGTCGGCCCGCCCCGGCGTCAGCGCCGAGGCCCGGGCCCGCACCGCGGACTGGCTCGACGACATCACCGAGCGCGCCGTCGTCGCGGACGTCCTGCTGCTGGTCTCCGAACTGGTGGCCAACGCCGTCCGGTACGCGGCCGAGCCCGGGGCCCTGCTGCTCGTCCGCGACGCGCGCCTGCTGCGGATCGAGGTGACCGACAGCAGCCCCCGCCCGCCCCGCCCCCGCCCGCCCCGCCGCCCGGAGGACGTCGGCGGCCTCGGGCTCTTCCTCCTCGGCCGCCTCGCCCGCCGCTGGGGCTGGCACCCCCACGGCCCGGGCAAGGCCGTCTGGTGCGAGGTCGCCCTCCCCCCGCCCCGCCCCCTGCCGGCCTGCTAACGGGCCACCACGAAGACGTCACCCCGGCGCAGGACCGGACCGGCCGGTGTTCCCGGCCGGTCCGCGGTGCCTGCGGGCCTGGCTGCTAGCCCTGCTTGATCGC
Organism: Kitasatospora sp. NPDC097605; assembly: GCF_040302725.1. Taxonomy (NCBI): domain Bacteria; kingdom Bacillati; phylum Actinomycetota; class Actinomycetes; order Kitasatosporales; family Streptomycetaceae; genus Kitasatospora; species Kitasatospora sp. NPDC097605. The sequence goes on from NZ_JBEOSF010000020.1 coordinate 96,644, forward strand.
GGAGATGTCGAACTCCAGGACGATCTTGTCGCCGACCAGGACGCCGCCGCCCTCCAGGGCGGCGTTCCAGGTGACGCCGAACTCCTTGCGGCTGATCGTCACCGAGCCCTCCAGGCCGACCCGCAGGTTGCCGTAGGGGTCGACGGCGTTGCCGGTGTACTCGAAGTCGATGGTGACCGGGCGGGTGACGTCCTTGATGGTCAGGTCGCCGGTCACCCGGTAGTCGCTGTCGGAGCGCGGCTCGACCGAGGTGGTGCGGAAGGAGATGTCGGGGTAGGCGGGGGCGTCGAGGAAGTCGTTGGTGCGCAGGTGCTGGTCGCGCTGCTCCACGCCGGTGTCGATGCTCTGGGCCTTGATCGTCACCTGGCCGGCCGACTTGGCCGGGTCGCCGCCGTCCAGGTGGGCGGTGCCCTCGAACTGCCCGAACGAGCCCCGGACCTTGGTCACCATGGCGTGGCGGGCGACGAAGCCGATCCGGGTGTGGGCGGGGTCGAGCACGTAGTCGCCGGTGAGCTCGGCGAGTGAAGCGGTCATGCGGTGCCTCCGTGGTGGTGTCGTTCCGTCAGGACGGCGGCGCGGCCAGCCGGGCCGCGCACTCCAGCATCATCGCGTGCACGAAGGCCTGTGGCAGGTTGCCCCGCAGCTGGCGCTGGGCGATGTCGTACTCCTCGGCGAACAGCCCGGCCGAGCCGCAGCAGCCGCGGGCGGCCTCGAACCAGCGGGCGGCCTCGACGGCCTCGCCCTGCTGGTGCAGGGCGAGGGCCATCATGAACCCGCACAGCACGAAGGCGCCCTCCGCCTCGGCGAGCGGGCGGTCGTCGTGGCGGAAGCGGTAGGCGTAGTGGCCGTCCGTCAGCTCCGCGCGGCAGGCGCGCAGCGTCGCCACGGTGCGCGGGTCGTCGGCGGCCGGCGCCCCGCGCACCGGGGGCAGCAGCAGGGCGACATCGGGCCCCGGGTCCTCGGGGGACCGCTGCCAGTGGCCGGCGGGGTGCAGGGCGCGCCGGGAGGCGTCGGCGAGCAGGGTGTCGGCGAGCGCGGCCCAGCGGGCGGCCAGCCCGTCCGGGACGCCGGCCGCCGGCGCCGTGTCGGGCCGGGCGACGGCGCGCAGTCCGGCCGCGCAGATCAGCCGGCTGTGCGTCCAGGCGTGGGCGTCCAGCTCCCAGATGCCGGCCTCGGCCTCCCGGTGGCGCCGGGCGACGGCCTCGGCGGCGATCCGCACCGCCCGGCGTCCGTCCGGGTCCAGCCGGCCGTGCCGGGCGGCCGCCGCGAACAGCAGCAGCGCCTCGCCGAAGGCGTCCAGCTGGAACTGCCGGGACACCCGGTTGCCGGCCCGGTCGTGACCGCCCGGGTAGCCGGGCAGGTCGACCGGCCGCAGGTCGGGCACCGGGCCGCCGGTCACGGTGTAGGCGGGGGACAGCCGGGGGCCGTCCTCGACCACCCGCGCCGTGGTGAACCGCACCGCCTCGTCCAGCAGGGGGTACGGCCCGAAGGCGGCCACCGCCTGGCCGGCCAGGCACTGGTCGCGGATCCACACGTAGCGGTAGTCGTAGTTGCGGCCCGCCTCGGCGCGCTCGGGCAGGCTGGTGGTGGCGGCGGCCACCATGCCGCCGGTGCGGGGTGAGGTCAGGCCGCGCAGCACCGCGTAGGAGAACCGGGCGTCGCGCGCGTCCGGGTTGCCCTCCAGCCGCGGCACCGCCTCCCGCCAGGCCCGCTCGGTGGCCCGCCAGCAGGCGTCGATCCGCGGCGGCGGGCCGTCCAGCCGCCGGTCGGAGACCTCCAGCGCGAGGTCCAGCGACTCTCCCGCGGCGAGCACCACCTCGGCGCGCAGGACGCCGCCCACCGGCCGCGCCCGGGCCGCGCCCGGCCCCGACCAGCGCAGCCGCAGCCGCCCGGCCCTGATCCGCCAGCCGCCGTCCCCGGTCCGGCGCGTCCGGTGGGCGCCCGTGGGGGCGTCCGGGGCGGCGAAGCCGGAACCGGCCGCCAGCAGCAGCCGCAGCCGGGCCGGGGCGTGCCGGGCGGTGATCCGGCGCAGCAGCACCGCCCGGTGCGGGTCGGCGGGCAGCGCCAGCGCCTCCCGGCACTCCACCTCGCCCTCCTCGGTGACCCAGCGGCTGCGCCGGACGAGTGAGCCGTCCTCGTAGTAGCCGCCCGGTACGAAGCGGCCGACGGGCGTCACGGCGTGGACGCCGCCGCCCCCGATGAGTCCGGCGAAGACCGGGTCGCTGTCCCAGCGCGGGGCGCAGAGCCAGGCCACCTCGCCGTCCGGGCCGATCAGCGCGCCGCGCTCGCCGTCGGCGAGCAGCGCGTAGTCGCCCAGGACACGGGGCGGGTAGCCGGTCACGGCGGGTTCCGGCCCGTTCACCCCAGCTGCGGCAGGACCCGCTCGCGGTAGAAGTCGAAGAAGCCCTCCTGCTCGTCGCCGATCTGGCCCACGTACACCTCGTCGAAGCCGGCCCGCTGGTACCCGCGCAGCCGTTCGGCGTGCTCGCCGGGATCGTCGCCGCAGGTCACGGCCTGCGCGACCAGCTCCTCGGTGACCAGCTCGGTCGCCTGCTCGAAGTGCGCCGGGGTGGGCAGGACCTGGGCCAGCTCGCCGGGCAGCAACTCGCTGGGCCAGAGCCGGTGGACGGTCTTCACGGCCCGCGCCCGGTCGGTGGACCAGCAGACCTTGACCCCGCCGAGCACCGGTCCGCCGCCCCCGGCGGCGCGGTAGCGCCCGATCAGCTCGGTGTCCGGGCTCATCGTGACCAGTCCGTCGGCGAAGCCCGCCGCCCGTTCGGCCGCCTTGGTGCCGAACGCCGAGACGTAGACGGGCACCCGGCCGGCCGCCGGCGCCGTGTAGAGGCGGGCGTTCTCGACCGTGTAGTGCGTTCCCCGGTGCGACACCTGCGCGCCGGTGAAGAGCTCGCGCATCACCGCGACGGCCTCCTCCAGCATCTCGGCGCGCTGCTCGAACGGCGGCCAGCGGTCGCCGAGCACATGCTCGTTGAGCGCCTCGCCGGTGCCCACCCCGAGCCGCAGCCCGCCGGAGAGCTGGACGTCGGCGGTCGCCGCCGCCTGCGCCGTCACCGCCGGGTGCAGCCGGACCGTCGGGCAGGTGACCAGCGTGGTCACCGGCAGCCCGGTCACCTGCGACAGCGCCCCGATCACGCCCCAGACGAACGGGCTGCTGCCCTGCTCGTCGTTCCACGGGTGGAAGTGGTCGGAGATCGCCAGCCGGGTGAAGCCGGCCCGCTCCGCCCACCGCGCCTGGTCGACGAGCTGGGCGGGGGTGAACTCCTCACAGGACAGGAAGTAGCCGAAAGCGGTCATGGCGGCCTCGCTTCGTCGGTCGGAACGTGCCACCGACGCGGCTAACCGCCCGCGTACGGCCGAAACCCCCGGCTACCTCTCCGCGGCTACTCCGCCGCGGTGACCTCCGGGAAGGAGTGGTGCTCGTGCGCGACCACCCAGCGGCCGTCCTGGCGGCGCAGCCCGAGGGTGAGCCGCAGCCGCTGCGCGGGGCGCTCGGCGAGGTCCTGCGGCGTCCCGCAGCGCAGCAGCGCGTGCGCGAAGGCGACGTCGGTGCCGGCCGTGACGTCCAGCGACTCGATCGTGAACGCGGCGCCGCGCGCCTGCCATTCGAAGAACGGTGGCCAGACCGCCCGGTAGGCGTCGATGCCCCGGACGCCCTCGTAGGGCGGCGGCACGTCGAACATGACGATGTCCGCCGCGTGGTCCGCCAGCACGCCCGCCAGGTCGCCCCGGTGGACCGCCGCCGCCCACGCCTCGATCAGGGCCCGGATCTGTTCCTCGTCGGTCGTCATGCCCAGGATGCTGCGCCCACCGCGCCGCGCCCGCAAGGCGTGACGGGACCGGTCGCGGCGGTCAGGCGGTCGCGGCGGGCCCGGGCGGCGGGTGGACGGTCATCACCTCCGCCCCGCCCGCCGAGGAGGTCGCCGTGCACCCCCTGGACCCGTCCCGCCCCAGTGCCGCCCAGCCCGGGTAAGATGTGAAGTCCATGAGTGACTCTTACAGGGGGTGGCGGGTGGACGAGCCCACCGTCAACGAGCTGGTGCGGGCCTGGGTCGGGGGCTGGATCGTGTCGCGGGGTGCGGCCGATCCGGTGGACGAGCCCTGGGGATGGAGCGTCGACGTCGGGCAGCCGCGGCAGGTGGCCCGGCACGTGCTGCCGCAACCCGCCGAGGCCGACGTCCGGAAGCTGGTCGCGGCCACCACCGCGCCGGGCACCTGGCTGAAGCTCTTCGCCGACGACGACACTGTCCGCCCCTGGCTCGGCCCCGGCTGGCGGTACGACGTCCCCGGCTATCTGATGACCGTCCCGCTCGCCGCCGCGAGCCCGGTGGTGCCCGCCGGATACACCCTCACCAGCTGGTGGCGCGGCGGCGTGGTGCGGGTCCTGGTGCGCACCGGTGACGGCCGGTTCGCCGCGCGCGGCCAGCTCGCCGTCACCGGGGCGACCGCCGTCGCCGACCAGATCGAGACCGACCCCGGACACCGCCGCCGGGGCCTGGGCTCCGTGGTGATGCGCGCCCTCCAGGACGCCGGGCACCGCGCCGGCGCCGGCACCGGGATCCTGGTCGCCACGCCCGACGGGCGGGCGCTGTACTCCGCGCTCGGCTGGAGCGTGCGCGCGCCGATGGCGAGTCTCTTCTACGCGCCGCAGGACGGGGATCCCGCCGACGCGTGAACGCCGCGCCGGTCCGGACGGGGAGTCCGGACCGGCGCGGCGTCGCGACACCGGCTCAGTGCTGGTTCAGCACTGCGGCCGCTTGCCGTGGTTGGCGCCTTTGCGGCGGGCCCTCTTCTTGCGGCGACGCTTCGAGGACATCGGGCCTCCTTGGTGGTTCGCCCCCGTCCAAGGTCTCACACCGCCGGCCCGCCGTCGCGCTGTCCTGCTGCGGGCGGGGTGCCCCGCCCGGGGCCCTACGCGGCCTGCCAGAGCGCCGGCGCGTTCGGCGGCTCCCAGCCGGCCTGCGCCTGGTGGCCCTGGAGGCAGCGGTAGGAGGTGCTGCCGTAGGTCACCGTGTCACCGGCCTGGTAGACGGTGCCGGCCGCCCAGGTGCCACCGGGGTTGCCCGGACCCGGGCCGGGGCCGGGGCCCGAGGAGTTCGTCTTCAGCGTCAGCCCGTAGCCCTGCAGGATCGGGTTGACGGGCTGGTAGTAGGTGGTGCCGCCCTGCGAGCAGTTGCCGGTGCCGCCGGAGGTCACCCCCTGCGCCTGCGTCCCGGAGATGAACGAGCCGCCGGAGTCGCCGGGTTCGGCGCACACCGTGGTGCGGGTCACCCCGGAGACGGTGCCCTCCTGGTAGGTGACGCTGGTGCCGTGCTGCTGGATGGTGCCGCAGTGCCAGCCGGTGGTGGAGCCGGAGCGGCAGACCGAGGCGCCGACCTGCTGCTGCACCGAGCCGCTCACCGCGCCGGACGCGCTGTTCACGTACGGGGTCGCCGTCCAGCTGCTGTTGGCCGCGACCCAGGACATGTCGTTGCCCGGGAAGACCGAGGCCTGGAAGCTGCCCTGGGCCGCGCGGTTGGCGCCGGTCGTGCTGGAGCCGGCGCGGCCGCAGTGGCCCGCGCTGACGAAGCCCTGGGTGGTGCCCCGGGTGATCGGGAAGCCGATCGAACAGCGCGAACTGCCGTCGATGTAGTAGGCGTCGCCGCCGCGCAGGTCGTAGAGCGGACGCGGGGCCTCGGCCAGCGTCTCCACCCGCACCGCCGCCCGGTCCACCCCGGCGGCGGCGACCAGCCGCTCGGCCGCGGCCGGGTCGGTGGCCTGCACCACCACGGTGTTGTCGCGCACGTCGACGAAGCGCACCGGCGCCGCCAGCGCGTCCGCCCGGCCCGCGGCGTCGTGCCCGGCGGCCCGGTCGAGCGCGGCCAGCGCGCCCTCCAGCGCCGCCAGCGGGCGGGCGACGAGCACCGGCCGGGCGCCCGCCGCGCGGATCGTCGCGGCGTCGGCGGCCAGGGTGGTGGCGACCGCCAGCCCGGCCGCGTCGGCGCCCTCCAGCCAGGAGCCGGCCCAACTGCCGCCCAGGCCCTGGGCGAGTGCGCCGGCCCTGGCGCCGGCCCGGGCCTCGTTGGTGATCCGGGCCCGCGCCTGGCCGGCCGTCAGGCCGAGGTCGCGCTGCAGCGCGTCGAGCACCTCGGGCGTGGCGGCGGCCACGCCGAGCGTGTCCGGCGCGGCCGAGGCGGCCGCGGCGGCGGCCCGGACCGCCGCGGTGGAACCGGGGTCCGGGGCGGCCGCGCCGGCGGTGCCCTGGAGTGCCGTCAAAGCGAGGGCGGCGGTGGCCAGGACGGCGCACGCGGCCCTGGCGGGTCGTCGGAGCATGGGGGTCTCCCGCGGTCAGGGTGTGGGGGTTGCGGGAAACCGTAGGAGCCCCGTCCGCCGGCGGGGGAGATGTCACCCGGGGGTACGGCTCCGGGCTATACCCCCACCGGGGCGGCGCGGCGGCCGGCGGGTCGGCTCCGTGGTACAGAACACCTTTTCCTTGGCTTCTTCGTCAAGACCGTCCGCCGGTCCGGTCGGGCCGCTCCGGCCTGCCGGACCGCTCGGGATGCTCGGTCCGCTCGGTCCGCTTGGGCCCCTCGGGCCGCTCGCCCAGGGCGGCGAGCGCGGCCAGCACCTCGGCGCGCAGCCGCGGGTGGCCGGTCGTCCCGTCGATCACCGCGAGCGCCTGGCGCAGCCGCTCGGCCGCCTGCTCCGGGTGGTCCAGCCGGCGGTGGTGGTCGCCCAGGTGGTAGAGCGTGATGCCCTCCAACACCGGGTCCCCGGTGGAGCGGTGGCGGTCCAGAGCCCGGTGCAGGTACTCCTCCGCCTCCCGGCCGCGGCCCGCCAGCATCGCGGTGACACCGATGTTGGTCTCGCACACCCGGATCGCCCAGTCGTCCCGGCGCTCCTCCGGCTGCGCCCGGAGCAGCGCGAGCGCCCCCTGGTAGTACAGCCGCGCCTGGCCGTAGGCGCCGGTGCCGAGACAGTGGTCGCCCAGGTGGCCGATCACATCCGCCTCGCCCTCGCGGTCCCCGATCGACGCGAACAGGGCGCGGGCCAGCCGGAGTTCGGCAAGCGCCTCGTCGTGCCGGCCGAGCGCGCCGAGCGCCGTGGCGAGGTCGTCGCGGGCGTGGCCCTCGCCGTAGCGGTCGCCGGCCCGCCCGGCCGCCGCCACCGCCAGCCGGGCCGCCTCCTCCCGGTCGTCCAGGTGCGGACTGGTGAAGTAGTAGCTCCACAGGACCACCGCCAGCCGCCAGGCCAGGTCGTCCGGGCCGTGCCCGGCGGCCGCCCGCACCACCCCCAGCAGCTGGGGGTGCTCGCTCTCGCACCAGCGCTGCGCCTCGGCGGCGGTGCGGAACGCCGGCGGCTCGTACCAGGGACCGGGCGGGTCGAGCGGGATCCGCCGGCGGTGCGGGGTGAGCAGCCGGGCGGCGGCGTCGGCGTGGTGCAGGTACCAGGTGCCGAGCCGTTCCCGGGCGGCGGTGCGCACGGCCAGGCCGGTCTCGGCGGCGGCGCGTTCGGCGGCGTACAGGTGCAGCAGGTCGTGCAGCCGGTAGCGCTCCCCGCCCTCGTGGGTGAGCAGGTGGGCAGTGGTCAGCTGCTCCAGGACGGGGCGCACGACGGCGGCGCGTTCGCCACAGAGCGCGGCGGCCGCCGCCGCGGACAGGCCGGGGCCGGGGGCGAGCGAGAGCAGCCGGAAGAGGGTACGGGCGGTCGCGGGCAGCGCGCGGTAGGAGAGGTCGAGGGCGGCCCGCACGGCCGAGGTGGCGTCGCCGTCGATCGCCAGCGCGGTCAGCCGGTCCCCGGTGTCGCGCAGTTCGGCGACGTGGTCGGCGACGGTCCGGCCGGGGCGCTCGGCGAGGCGGCTGGCGGCGATGGCCAGGGCGAGCGGCAACCGGCCGCAGACGGCGGCCAGTTCGGTGACGGCGGCCGGCTCGGAGCGGGCGCGCCGGCCGCCGATGACGCGATCGAGCAGCGCGACGGCGTCCCGCGCGGGCATCAGGTCCAGGGCCAGCGGGCGGGCGCCGTCCCGGGCGGTGAGCCCGGCCAGGCCGGAGCGGCTGGTGACCACGGTCAGGCACTCCGGCGCGCCGGGGAGCAGCGGGCGGACCTGCTCGGCGCTGCGCGCGTTGTCCAGCACCACCAGCACCCGTTGGCCGGCCAGCAGCGAGCGGTAGAGCGCGGCGGCCTCCTCGGGGACGCTCGGCACCTGGTCGCCGGGTACTCCGAGGGCGCGCAGGAAGCGGGCCAGCACGGCGTGCGGGGGCAGCGGCGGTTCGGCGGAGAAGCCGTGCAGGTCGGCGTAGAGCTGGCCGCCGGGGAAGTGCTCGCGGCGGCGGTGCGCCCACTGGACGACCAGGGTGCTCTTGCCGATCCCGGCGCTGCCGGAGACGGCGCAGATCCGGGCGGCGGGAGCGGTCGTCGCGGTGGCGTCGGCCGTTGCCGAAGTGTCGGTCGCGGCCTCGGCGAAGGCGTCCAGGGCGGCGAGTTCCGCGCCTCGCCCGGTGAAGGTGGCCAGCGGGGGCGGCAGTTGGGCGGGACGGGGTGGCGTGGCGCGGGGCGCGTGGCGCGGCTCGTCCGGGTCCCGCGCGCCGCGCGGACCGTCCTCCTGGAGCGTCTCGGTGCTGAGCAGCTCCAGGTGCAGCCGCCGCAGTTCGGGGCTCGGGTCGAGGCCCAGCTCCTCGGCGAGCCGGCCGGTGAACCGCCGGTGCACCGCCAGGGCGTCGGCGGTGCGCCCGGAGGCGTGCAGCGCCCGCATCAGCTGCCCGGTGAACCGCTCCCGCAGCGGATGGTCGGCGACCAGCGCGGTGAGTTCGGGGATGCTCGCCCGGTGCCGGCCGAGCGCGGCCTCCAGATCGAGGCAGTCCTCCCAGGCGGTGAGCCGCAGTTCGTCCAGCGGTACGGCGCCCGCCGCGATCGACCGCCCCGTCAGTCCGTCGAGCACGGGCCCGCGCCAGAGTGCGAGGGCCTCCCGCAACTCCGTCGCCGCCTCGGCCGGCTGCCCGGCGGCGGCCGTCCGGCGGGAGCGGGCGAGGGTGTCGGCGAAGCTCCTGGCGTCCAGCCGGTGGCCGTCGAGCAGGATCCGGTAGCCGCGTCCGTCGGTCTCCAGCGCGGGCGGCCCGGCCGGGTCGGCCTTACGGAAGCCACGGCGCAACAGCCCCGCCAGGTTGCGGACCTGGCGGTCGGCGGTGGCCGGCGGACGGTCGTCCCAGACGGCGTCCACCAGCCGGGCCACCGGGACGGCGCCGCCCGCGTTGAGCAGCAGGACCGCCAGCAGCCGTTCCTGGCGCACGCCCCCCAACCGGACCCTGTCACCCCCGTCGGTCCGGACTTCCAGCGGTCCCAGAATCGCGAACTCCATGCGTTCCCCTCCCCAGGGCCTGCGCACCGCTGTCGGACAGTCGCGTTTGGTGACGATCCGATGAGCAGATCATGCCAGAATCGTGCGCGTCGTTGAGAGGGTCTGTGTGTGCCGGCCCCGCAGGGGAGCGGCGCCGTGATCACCCCCCGGAGTTCCCTGGAGGAACGGACCCATGAACCGCATCAAGCGCTTCGCCGCCGTCGCTGCCGCCACCGCCGTCGCCGCCCTCGCCCCGCTGACCGCCGCCCCGGCCGCGCAGGCCACCACGACGGCCAACCACCTCGGGATGACCTGGGAGGTCCTCAACTACGGGGTGGGCGGGACCGTCCAGGTCGGCGGCCCCGGCGGCACCGCCAGCAACGCGTACGACGGTGACACCCCGGCCTGGAACGCGCTGCCGGTGCTCTGCCTCAACCAGGACAACCGCCCCGCGCCGGCCGGGCTCTCGCTCGGCTTCTACAATGGCTGGGCGCTGGGCGCCGTGGAGATCAGCCGCCCCGTGAAGGGCACCGAGCTGACCAGCCCGGAGGCCGCCAACACCGTCTGCCGCACGCAGTTCGGGCGCACCTGGCGGCAGGCCGAGTTCCACGACGGCCACTACGGCGACTACTACCAGTGGACCGGTGGCTGGACCTTCTGGGCCAGCGGCAACCTGCCGAAGGGCGTGCGCTTCTGGACGTACATCAACGACCAGAACGCCAACCCCTGGAACGGCTGACCCGGATCCTCGCCGTGGCCGGCCCGCCCACCAGGGCCGGGCCGGCCCCCGTCCTACCAGGCCTGACCGGCCGCCAGCCAGCGGGCCCGGGCCTCGTGCTCGGCGTCCAGGTGGCCGTCGAGGCGCCAGCGCGCCACGTCGTAGTCCGGCAGGTGGCTCCACGCCTCGGCGGCCGTCAGCAGGTACCGCCAGAGCGTGCTGAGCCGGACCATCAACTCCTCCACCCCGTCGTCGGGGCGCCGGCCCTCCTCCTCCGGGGCGGCGGCCGCCGCCCGCTCGGCGAGCGCGCCGAGCACCTCCCGCGCGCTGTCGGTGAGGGCCGCCACCGTCTGCGACAGCGCGTCCCCGACCCGCTCCTCCTCGCTCCCCGCCGCGCCGGCCCCCTCCCTCAGCAGCACCAGCCGCCGGCCGATGAACCCCGCCAGGCCGTCGATGTCCTCCGCGGTGATGTCGGCGGTGTACCGCAGCGCGGACCGGTGGATGTCTGTCATCCGGGTGTCCCCTCCCTCGACCGCCCGATCCGGCCGACCGCCGGATCCGGCTTGCAGCCTCGGATATCGCACCCCGGCGGGAGCGGTAAACCTCACCCGACCCTCCCGGCCGGGGCGCACCCGGGCGGGCCGGGGGCGCACCGGTCGCGCCCGCGGTGATCGTTCATGGGTGGCGCATGCGCCCGCCACCTGCGAGCATCTGCGGATGCTCACCCTCACCGACGATCTCGGCCACCTCTCCTACGTCGTCACCGGCGACGGCCCGCCCGTAGTCCTGGTGCACGCCGGCATCGCCGACCACCGCATGTGGGACGCCGTCGTCCCGGCGCTCGCGCAGCGGCACACCGTCATCCGCTACGACCTGCGCGGCTTCGGCGAGTCCGCGCCGCCGACCGGACCGTTCCGCGAGACCGACGACCTGCGCCGCCTGCTGGACCACCTCGGCCACGACCGCGTCCGCCTGGTCGGCGCCTCCTGGGGCGGCCGGGTGGCCGTGGACTTCACCCTCACCCACCCGGAGCGGGTGCACGCGCTGGCCCTGCTCGCCGCGCCGTGGCCGGGCTACCACTGGTCCGCCGACATGATCGCCTACGACGAGGCCGAGACGGCGGCGCTGGCCGCGGGCGACCTCGACACCGCCGTCCAGGTGAACCTGGACATGTGGGTGCGCGGCCCGGCCCGCCGCTGGGAGGACGTGGCCCCCGGCACGGCCGACCGCCTCCGCGGCCCGCTGCGCACCTCCCTGGCGAACCAGGCCGCCGTCGGCGAGCACTCCCAGGGCGTCACCACCGGCGACCTCGCCACCATCACCGCCCCCACCCTGGTGGCCACCGGCAGCCTCGACGTCGCCGACTTCCAGGACATCGGCCGCCGCTACGCCGCCGGGATCCCCGCCGCCCAGCTGATCGAGTTCCCCACCGCCGCCCACCTCATCCCCGTCGACGCCCCCACCGAACTCACCACCGCCCTGCTCCCGTTCCTCGAACGTTAGGGGTGACCGGGCGGGCGGCCGCCACCGGCGGCGGGGAACGGCTCGCCGGCGCCGATCGGCTGTACGGCGGATGGACGTCGCAGATGCGGCGGCCGGCCGTCGAGGACCCGGCCGGGCCGCGCGGAGAAGGCCGCCGTCCCGTGGCGTGAGCTCGGCCGCACCGACCTGACACCGCCGCTGCCGGCCGCCCGCCCGGAGGACTGCCTTCAGGCGCTGTCCGACCGCTACGACGACGCGGTGCCGGTCCGACGGTCGGCCGGGGGCCGGGTGAAGGTCATGTGGGTGACGCCGCTGGGGGTGGTGACGGACTCGACGTCGTAGCGGTCCTCCAGGGCTTCGAGGCTGTCCCAGAGGCGTTCGCCGCGGCCGAGGAGGATCGGGACCACGGCTACGTGGAGGTGGTCGACCAGGTCGGCGGCGAGGAAGGCGCGGACGGTGCTGGGGCCGCCGCCGATCCGGACGTCGAGGTCGCCGGCGGCCTCGCGGGCGCGGGCGAGGGCCTCCTGGGGGGAGCCGTCGACGAAGTGGAAGACGGTGCCGCCCGCCATCTCCACGCTGGGCCTGGGGTGGTGGGTCATGATGAACACCGGGGTGTGGAACGGCGGGTTCGGCCCCCACCAGCCGTTCCAGTCGTGGTCCTGCCACGGGCCGCGCTGCGGGCCGAACTTGTTCCGCCCCATGATCTCCGCGCCGATGCCGTCGCCCCAGGTGCGCGCCACGGCGTCGTCGACGCCGGTCTCGCCGCCCTCCTCGCCGAGCATGGCGCGGAAGGTCCGGGTACGGAAGAACCAGCGGTGCAGCCGGTCGCCCGCGTGGCCGAACGGTGCTTCCAGGGTCTGCCCCTCGCCGGTGCCGTAGCCGTCGAGCGAGACGGAGAAGTTGTGGACGCGTACCAGGGACACGAGGTCACCCTCCGGTGGTCGGAGCTGGGGCTTCGGGCCGACTCTAGCCCCGGCGCCCCGGTCCGGCGGTCAGTGTCGCAGCCAGCCGGCGAACGTGTCCCACCACCCGCGCCGCGGCCCGGGCGGCGGCGGCGCCTCGGGCTCCACCGGCTCCACGTACTCCACCGGCACCGGTTCGGCCGGCGCCGGGGCCGCGGCCCCCGCGCTCGCCGCGGCCGCCACCGCCTCCGGCAGGTGCTCGCGCGGGGTGAACTCCACCGGCAGCTCCACCAGGTGGCGCGACAGCCAGGCCGAGGTCCAGGTCAGCTCCGACTCCGGGACGGCGAGCCGCAGGTCCGGCAGCAGGGTGAGCAGGCAGTCGATCCCGGTCTCCGCGATGGCCCGGCCGATGTCCTGGCCCGGGCACTCGTGCGGGCCGCTGCCGAAGGACAGGTGGGAGCGGTTGCCGTGCAGCGGCTTCGCCAGGTCCGGCCGCACCACCGGGTCGACGTTCCCGGCGGCCAGGCCCAGCAGCAGCATGTCGCCGGCCCTGATCCGGCGGCCGCCGAGCGCGGTGTCGCCGGTCGCCCACCGCCCGGCCACCAGCGACATCGGCGGGGCGTCCCACAGCACCTGGTCCAGCGCGTCCGGCACGGTCATATGACCGCCCGACAGATGGGCGCGGAACCGCTCGTCGGTGAGGATCATCTTCAGTGTGTCGGCGATCAGGTTGACGGTGGTCTCGTTCGCCGCCAGCAGCACCACCCGCAGGTGCTCCAGCACCTCCTCGTCGGTGAGCCCGGCCTCGTGCTGCATCAGCCGGGTGCACAGGTCGGGGCCGGGGTCGCTGCGCTTGCGCTCGACGGTGCGCCGCAGCGAGGCCACCACGTGGTCGTTGCTGGCGATGGCCGTCTCGGTGCCCTTCATCAGGTCGCGCGCCGCCTCGACCAGCCGCGGCCCGTACTCCTCGGGCATGCCGACCAGCTGGGTCATCACCAGCATCGGAAGGTGCTCGGCGAACCGGCTCACCAGCTCGGCCCGGCCGTCTCCGCCGAACTCCTCGACCAGCTCGGCCGTGTAGCGGGTGACGAAGCGGCGGACCCCGCGCCGGTCGGTGCCGTTCAGGCCGTCGGTGACGGCGCCGCGCAGCCGGCGGTGCTCCGCGCCGTCCGCGAACACGCAGAGCGGCTGCCAGGCGATGACCGGCATCAGCGGGGAGTCCGCCGCGACCCGGCCCTGCCGGAACGCCGTCCAGCGGCGCGAGTCCCGGGAGAAGCGCGAGGGCGTGCGCAGCACGGTGAGGTTCGCGGTGTGGCCGAGGACCAGCCAGGCCGGGAGGTCGCCGTGCAGCAGCACGGGCGCGACCTCGCCGTACTCGGCGCGCAGCTGCTCGTAGAGGGCCGACGGGTCGGCCTCGGCCGCGGGCCCGTAGAGCCGGCGCAGCCCCGCGACGGGCAGCTCGTCGAGGCCGGGTTCGTCGGGGCCGGGGTCGTCGAGCGCGTCGAGCACGGCCTGGTCCCGGCCGCCCGGGGCGCCGGCCCGGTGGGCGGGGCAGCCGGCCGGCGGGGCGAGGGGGGCGTCGTCACGGAACGGGGAGGTCACGGTGGCTCCGGGGGTGTGCGGCGGGCGGGGGACGGAGGTGGGGAGGGGCGCGGGTCAGTGGGCAGGCGGCGGCCCCGCGAGGTCGTAGAGGTAGTGCATGAGTGCGAGCAGCACGTCCCGCCCGGACTCGCGGACCCGGGCGTCGCACGCCACGATCGGGACCTCGGCCGGCAGGTCGAGCGCGAGCCGCAGCTCCTCGTCCGGGCAGTCGGGGGAGCCGGGGAAGGCGTTGACGGCGACGACGAACGGCACGCCGCGGTCCTCCAGCCGCCCGATCACGTCGAAGCTGATCTCCAGCCGGCGGGTGTCGAGCAGCACGACCGCCCCCAACGCCCCTTCGAACAGGCCGTTCCACAGGAACCAGAACCGCTCCTGCCCCGGCGTGCCGAACAGGTAGAGCACCAGCTCGTCGCTGATGCTGATCCGGCCGAAGTCCATCGCGACGGTGGTCTCGGACTTCCGTTCGATCCCGGCCAGGTCGTCGACCTCCGCCCCGGCCTGGGTCATCGTCTCCTCGGTGGTCAGCGGGCGGATCTCGCTCACCGAGCCGACCAGGGTCGTCTTGCCGACGCCGAAGCCGCCGACGATCACCACCTTGACGGCCGCAGCGGCCGAGTCCGGCAGCAGATCCTCGTCCGCCGGCCCGAGCACCGTGTCAGAGCCGCTGAAGTCCATGCATCACCGCCTCCAACAGGGCACGGTCGGGGAGTAGGGCGGCCGGGACGGCGGCGCGCGCCTCGACCCGTTCCCCGGCCACGAGGTCCGCCAGCAGCTGGGTGACCGCGCTGACGGGCAGCCGCAGGTAGGCGGAGACCTCGGCCACCGAGAGCGGCGATCCGCACAGGCGCAGGATCGCCGCGTGCTCCGGCGGCATCGAGGGGGCGGGCTCCGCCCGGGAGACGATCAGGGTGACCAGGTCCAGCGCGGCCTCTCCGGCCGGCTGGGTGTGGCCGCGCGTGACCACGTAGAAGCGTTCCGGGGCCTCGTCGCCCCAGTCCCCGCCGGTGGTGCTCATGCGACGGGCTCGCCCCTTCGCGGAGGTGTGCTGAGGTGCTCGCCGATCCGGGCGACCAGGTCGCGCATCCGGTGGCCCATCAGCCCGGCGTCCACGCCCTCGTCGGCGAGCACCGCGAGGTAGGCGCGGGCACCGGCCGCCATGAGGTAGAAGAAGCCGCCGCCCATCTCGATCACCACCAGCCGCATCCGGCCGTCCCCGTGCGGGAACTCGTGGCCGACGGCGGCGGCCAGGCTCTGCAGCCCGGCACAGGCGGCGGCGAGCCGGTCGGCGGCGTCGGGCGCGGTGCCGTACTGGGCGATCCGCAGGCCGTCGGCGGAGAGCACGACGACGTTGCGGACGAGCGGGACCTCGTCCGCGAGCTGCTTGAGCAGCCAGTCCAGGTTGGTCCGTGGCTGAATCATCGCTCGTCCTTCCGCGTCCCCGTCGGGTCTCCGTCGCTGTGGTCGGCCGGTCCGGTGCCGTTGATGCCCTCGGTGAAGGCGGCCAGCCAGAGGCCGGGCTGCACCGCGTCGTTGCCCCCGTCCGCCGGTCCACCGGGCCCGGCCGCGGCCGGGCCGGGGCCGCCGATGGGTCCGCCGCCGATGGGTCCGCCGCCGGTCGGGGTGCCGCGGGCGGGGGTGCCGCCGGTGGGGACGGCCTGACCGGCGCCGAACCGGACGGCCGGCGCGGAGTGCCGGCGGCGCCGGGGCAGACCGCCCGCGGTCCGCTCGGTCACCAGCGGGACGCCGTCCCCGCCGGTCGGCGTGCCGTCGAACGCCCTGCGGGTGCCGCTGAGCGGCCCGGGCGGCGGGCCGAACAGCGGGCGGCGCGGCGGCGGCGAGGTGTGCGGCCGGCGGTCGTCCACCGGGTCGGGGCCGGACGAGCCGGTGACGCCGATGCCGTGGGCGCGCCCGGTCGCGGGGGCGGTGGTGATCAGCTCCTGCGGGAAGACCAGCACCGCCCGCACCCCGCCGTAGGCCGAGGGGCGCAGCGAGACCTGGAAGCCGTACGCCCGGCAGAGCCGGCCGACCACCGCGAGGCCGAGCCGCGGCGTCTCGCCGAGCTCGTTGAGGCCGAGGCCGGCCTGGGCCTCGGCCAGCATCCGCTCGGCCCGGGCCCGGCCCTCCTCGCTGAGGCTCAGCCCGCCGTCCTCGATCTCGATCGCGATGCCGCTCTGCACCTCGACCGCGGTCAGGTGCACGAGGGTGTGCGGCGGGGAGTAGCGGGTGGCGTTGTCCAGCAGCTCGGCCACCGCGTGGATGAGCGGTTCGACGGCCGGGCCGACCACGGCGACGTCCGAGACCGGGTGCAGCTCGACCCGCTCGAAGTCGAGGATGCGCGACATGCCGCCGCGCAGCACGCTGTACAGCGGCACCGCCTTGTTCCACTGGCGGCCCGGCCGGGCGCCGCCGAGCACCGCGATGCTGTCGGCGAGGCGGCCGATCAGGGCGTTGCCGTGGTCGAGCAGCAGCAGGTCGCCGAAGACGGCGGGGTCGGTGCCGTGCGCGTGCTCCATGCTGCGCAGTTCGGCGGCCTGCCGGTGGGCGATCGCCTGGACGCGGCGGGCGATGTTGACGAAGGAGCGCTGGGCGGCCTCGCGCCGCGCCTCCTCGTTCTCGACGATCTCCAGCACGGCGCGCAGCAGGGTCTGCTGCGCCGCCCGGAACTCGGCGCCGACCGTGACGTCCTGCAGGGTGTACGCGCGGACCACGTTCTCCAGGCCCTCGCCCATCGAGAGCCTGGTCATCGCGGCGGGCAGGACGGACTTGGCCAGCCGGACGTACTCGGTCTCCTGCCGGGTCAGCCGGCGCAGCAACTCGCCCTCGCGCTGGAGCGCCCGGGCGCGCAACTCCTCCGCCGTCCGGCCCCGGCGGGCGGCCTCGGCGGCCACCAGGACCACCGCCAGGGTGCCCACCACCGCGCACAGGGCGACCCCGGTCCGGGCGCCGGGAGAGGCCGCGGCCACCGTGACGGCGGCGACGGCGGCCGTCGCGAGGGTGGGCAGGAGCCAGACGAGCACGGGGGCGGAGCGCCGGCGTCCGGGTGACGAACCAGCACCAAGCATTCAGCATCCTCAGAACGGTCGAAGAGCGGGGGGAAGGGACGGGCGGGCGGTCGGCCCGGGGGCGTGCGTGGTCAGGGCGGGGCGGGTGGCGCCGGGGCCCGCCGTCGCCGTGCGCTGCGCGCGCCGGCGGGAGCGGCCCGGCCGGACTCCGGGACCCGCGACCGGGCCGGTGTCGGGCTCAGGTTTACCGTGCGCCGCCCCCCGCGCACGGGCGCCCACGCCCAGTTCGCCAATGCGAGCGGACTCCCGGTGAACTTGCCACGAGCACGCGCCGTTTCGTGCTAGGGAGCGCGGGGGTGCGCCCCGGCGTACTGCTGTGGCCGGCGCTCCGGTGCGCCCTTGATCAGCCGAAATGACGAACCGTCGGACGGGTCGGGGGCGGGCGGCGGGGGAACCATGGCCCAACACGCCCGACTCCGGGGGGACGGATGTCGAACGGATCCCGGCCGGCGACCGGTCCGGCCGCCCAGCTGCTCGACCTGGTGGCCACCGCCGTGGGCCTCACCGTGGCCGCCGCCGTGGTGGCGGGCTTCGACCTGGGCGGTCCGCCCGCCAACCGGGGCGCCGCCGTGCTCGGCGCGGCGGGCCTGCTGGTGGCCGTGCACGCCGCCGGGGGCGCGCTGGTCCGCCGGTTCCCGCCGGACCGCTCGTGCGCGTCCTGCCTCGGGGCGCTCCTGCTGGTACCGGTGCTGCTGGCGGCGGAGCCGGCGGCGCTCTGGCTGGCGGTGCGCCTGGCCGGCGGGCTCGGCCTGCCGGCCGGGCTGTCGGGGCCGGGCGCGACGGTGGTGGCCGCGGTGGTGGTGATGCTCGTCGGGGTGACGGTGCGCCAGCTCTGGTCCGTCCTGGCCGACCACGACGGGGACGGCGCGGCGCTGCGCGGCGTCGCCCGGCACCTGCTCGCCGTGGCCGGCCTGGCGCTGGTGGTCGCCGTGCTCGACGGCGCCGTGCTGGCGAACGGCCCGGGCTGGCGGCAACTGCTCACCCTGGTCGCCCTGGGGGCCGTGCTCGGCCCCAAGTTCAGCCGGCTCTCGCTGCCGGGGCGCGGCGTGCGGCTGCGCTCGGCGGCCGGCCTGGCGGTCGCGACGGCGGGCAACCTGCTGAAACTGTGGCTGGTGACCTGGCTCAGCACCTGGATGGAGCTGCCGCTGAGCCTCGCCGGGTTCGCCGCCTTCGCCGCCGCGGCGCTGCTGGTCGCGGTGGTGATGCTGCCCACCTCGGTGGCCGGCCGGTGGGCGGCGGACCCCGGTGGGCCGTCCCTGCCGGGGGCGGTGGCCGAGCTGTACGGCCGGCTGCCGCCGGCCCTGTGAGCGGCCTGGCGCCGGTGGTCAGCGGGGGCGGACGGCGCGCGGCCCCGTCACCGCGGCGCCGAGGGCGGTGACCCGGGCACGCAGCCCGCGGTCGGCCGTGACGACCAGGCAGTCCCGTCCGGGGCTCGCGGCCAGCGCCGCCGCGACCAGGTCGACGATCAGATCGTCGCCACTGCCGCTCGCGGCCTCCACCCGGACCTCCGGCGTCGCCGCCACTCCCCGGGCGGCGCCCTCCACGACCAGGACGACTTCCAACGGCCCGGTCCGCGCCCACGCGGGCAGACCGGGGCGCTCCTCGCCCGCGGCGCCGCCCAGTCCGTGGCCGCCGAGCGGCGCGAGCGCGTCGCGCAGGCGCTGCGCCGCGCCCCGCCGGTCGCGCCACCAGCCGTCGGGCACCGAGCCCACGACGTTGGCCCCGTCCACCACCAGCAGCGGAACACCCCGCGCGGCCTCGCTCTCACCCATGGCGGGCAAGTCTGTCACCTCGTGGACGCGCCACGGCCGACGGGTGTGGGCGGTGAGCGGAAGTCGCACGACCGGTGCCGCCTTCCCTGCGCGGGGCACCGCCCGCGGGCCCCGTGTGTACGCCAGCGTGGATGAGCGGAGCAGGCGTCATGTCCGGTGGCGTACACACGGGGGCGGGGTGACCCGGCGCACGCCCCGCGCCCCCTGCTGTCCCGGCCTCAGAACTCCGGGAAGCACTGCTCGGCGAACTCGCCGCCGAACACCCGCCGGGCGTGGGTGAGCATCCGCCGGGCGTACACCGGGTCCCGGGCCAGGCGGGAGTAGCCGTCGAGCCCGACGGTGATGACGCCGGCGGTGTCGGCCAGGTAGACGTCCAGCCCGGGGTACATCAGCTCGACACAGGGGACGTCGTCGATGTCCAGCGCGAACACCGGGTACTCGCCGTACTCGTCGCCCGCCCCGGTCGCCAGCACCCGGCGCGAGTCCGAGCCGCCGGCGAGCAGGAAGCACTCGTCGAAGCGGTCCGACACGGTGTCGAAGCACGAGCCCCAGACCTCGCCGAGCTCCTCCCGGGCCAGCTCGCCCAGCGACCGGGGCGTGAACCGGCCGTCCCCGTCGAGCCACCCGAACCGGCGCAGCAGCCCGGCGTCGAACGCCAGCCAGCGCCGCAGGCTCGGCGGCAGCGGCCGCCCGCTCGGGAAGACCGCCCCGGCCAACAGCCCGTCCGGCAGCGGCTCGGGCGCACCGGTCAGCCACGGCCCGGCCCACGGGCCGTACTCCAGGATCGGCCGGTGCGGGTCGGCCGCCACGGCGGCGACGGCACGCTCGGTGAGCGCGACGCCGTGCGCGTCGCTCGGGGGGATCGGGGGGATCGGGATCGCGGGGTTCATGGGGCTCGCTGTCCTGTCCGGGAATCGCTCGGCTGGTAGGCGGTCGCGCCGAATCTACGGGGCCCCGCCGACACCCGGAGTCCAAGGGCCCTGACCACGTTCCGTACGCCTGTCGCGGGAGGCTCACTGGACGCCAATTCTGGTGCAATTGCACTGAGTTGAGGATGGTTTGGTTCCGCTTCCCCGTCGGTAGCATCCGGCGGGGCCCCACCGGGGCCCGGTCCCGCGGACCCGTGTGTGCCGCGGGCGGAGAGGTAGTGACCATGTGGCATTCGAGGAAGACCGGGACCGGGCGCTTACGCGGCCGCTCGGTCCTGGCCGTCGCGATCGTGCTGGGGCTGGGCGCGGGAACGGTCGGAGCGGCCGGCGCCGCTCCGGCGCCGGCCCGGGCCGGCGCCCTGACCCAGGCGGTGCAGGCGCCGCTGATCGACTCCGTGCAGCCGTTCGCCTCCGGCACCGTGCACGTGACCGTCACCCCCGGTGACACCGCCCAGGAAGCGCTGGCCAAGGTCGACGTGTACGTCTACCCGTTGGACGCGGACGGCAACGCGGGCTTCCCGGCGTTCGCCGTCGGTACCGTGAACCACCCCGACCCGGCCAACCCGCCGGTGGTCGAGATCGGCGGTCTGACCGACGACGTCAACTACGCGTTCCGGGCCGTCGAGACCACCGCCGGCGGCACCGTCTCCGGCACCTCGCCCGCCTTCATCGGCGGCCCGCAGACGCCCAAGGCGCCGCTGGCCCCCACCCTGGCCACCTTGCTGGGCCGGCACGAGGGGCTGATCGCCTCCTGGAACCCCGCCCACCCCAACGGCTCGCCCGTGACCGGCTACACCGTCACCGCGACGCCGAACGGCCCGGGCGCGAGCGTGACCGTGAACGTGGCGGGCGATGTGCTGAGCACCGCCGTCACCGGGCTGGTCGACAACAGGTACTACTTCGTCTCGGTCACTGCCACCAACGCGGCCGGGACCGGACCGGCCGGCACCTCGGACAGCCAGACCACCGGCGCCAACGACAACGGCACCGTCCTCACCAGGCCCGCCTACACCGCCGGCGCCCCGCAGGACGTGATCGCCGCGCCGCCGCCGGTCGGCGCGGACGGCGGCCAGCCCGATCCGTCCTCGCTGAAGGTGACCTGGGACGCCCCGCTGGACGACGGTGGGAACACCCTCACCAGCTACACCGTGGACGCCACCGCCCCGGGCCACCCGCCCGCCACGGCGACCGTGCCGGCCGCCACGAAGCAGGCGACGCTGACCTCGCTGGCTCCGGGCGTCGAGTACGCGATCACGGTCACCGCGACCCAGCAGGACGGCGCGCGCGGCGCCACCAGCGCCGTGGTCAAGGCCGAGCCCGCCCCGGTCCTCGCGGCCGGCACGGTGCTGCTGTCCGCCGCCTCGGCGGCGGCCGTCACCGAGGTCACCGGCAACAGCGTGGTGTTCACCGACCCGCCCGCGCAGGTGACCGGCCTGAAGGTGAAGAACGTCATCGTCGTCGGGGAGAGCAGTAACCCGCTGCTCCACGACGGACTGCTGCGCACGGTGGAGAAGATCAGCACCGTCGGCGGCAGGGTGACCGTCACCACCAGCCATGCCGCGTTGGAGCAGGCCTTCCTGTCCCTGGCCTTCACCGCCACCGGCAGCCGGCTGGCCTCCGGTCCCGACGGCTACCGGATCAAGATGCTCAACCCCAACGTCCAGGCGTCGGTGGCCTCCCAGGGCTCCGGCCCGGGAGCGAGCAAGACCTTCACCCTCGACCTGGCCGAGAAGCTCACCAACGATCCCAAGATGAAGGAGCGGCTGGGCGACAACACGACGGTCACGGCGAAGCTCACCGCGGCACTGAGCCTGAGCACCAACTGGTCGGCCACCGCCGGCATGGAACGCGACCCCAACTACTACGCCGTGGATCCCCGCGGTTACACCCTCACCTACGACTTCTCCGCGACCGCGACCGCGAAGGCGTCGATCCAAGGCGAACTGGGCATCGCGTACAAGCACGAGACGCAGCGCGAACCGCTGCTCAGCCTCAAGCCGGCGACCTGCCTGACGGTGTACGCGGTCGTGCTGTGCCCCTCGCTGACGGTCTACACCGAGACCTCGATCGACGGGTCGATCAAGTTCTCCTTCTCCGCCTCCTACGAGCGGACGATGGGCGGCAGGATCAACCGTGACAACACCGGGACGGTCCACAAGACGGACCTGACCAAGGACCCCGTCACCACGTTCGACTACTCGCTGAACGCGGCGGCCAAGGTCACCTTCGCCTTCCCCGTGGCGCTCGAGATCCTCGTCTACAACCTCGTCGGCCCGCGGCTGGAGATCACGCCCGCCATCGAGATCAACGCGGACACCTCCGCCAACCCATGGCTGACGGTGAAGGCACCACTGAAGGTCGCGCTGTACTTCGTCGTCGACTTCAAGGTCGCCAGCATGTCCGCCGGCGGTGAGTTGTACAACACGAGCTTCGACCTGTACAAGGCCGCCGGCCCCTTCCCCGGACCGTCCCTGTCCGGCGGCTCGTCCCTCGCCCTGGGCGCGCGCGGCGCGGCGTCCTCCGAGAGCCTGACCGCGGCGGCCGGGCAGCACCAGTACACCGTGACCTGGCCCGCCGGATGCGACCCCGGCCAGGGGGTCACCTGGTCCATGACGCCCGGTTCGCTGGGCACCGTCGACCAGAACGGCCTCTACACCCCGCCGCACCCGCGCCCCAGCCACTACGTCGACCTGGTCAACGCCACCACCGCCGGCACGCCCACCTGCCCGCCGGCCACCGCCCAGGCGGCCGTCCACCACGGCTCGACCCTCCCGGGCGCCCCGAAGCACCCCGGGATCAGCCCGGACGGCTCGACCGTCAGCTGGACCGCGCCCGCCGACGGCGGCAGCGCCATCCAGGAGTACGTGGTGACCGTGGTGCACGATCGGAGCGACCCGGCCGGCGCCGAAACGGTCCTGGGGAGGGTGCCCGGCACCGAGACGTCGCTGGCGATCCCCGCCGACCGCGTCGCGCAGATCGAGGCGGACCACGCCGAGGTGCAGGTCACCGCGGTGAACGAGCGCGGGCAGGGCCCCGCCTCCGTCCCGTCGCGCCCCGCCCCGTCCACCAACCCGCTGCCGTTCGTGGCCTGGACGAAGGGGGCCGTCAGCGGCGGCACCTTCTCCGTGACGCCCCACATGGTGAACGTGGGTACGAACGACGCCACGAACGTCCGCTACCAGCTCAGCTACCCCGAGGGCTTCACCAGCCGCACCAGCCCGTCCGCGTGCACCGTCGACGCGGCGCAGCGGCTCCTGACCTGCGACATGGTCGACATCGCCGCCGGGCACCAGGCGATCACCCCGCTGATCTCCTTCACCCTCGGTCAGCTGACCCCGGGCACCGGCTACCCGCTGACCATCACCCGCCTGTCGGCCAGCCCCTACCCGAGCGATCCCAACAACGGCACCATGACCCTCCTCTGCACCGCCGACACCGCGGGCAAGGTCACCTGCGCCTGACCGTCCCGCGTCGAGAAGGCCGGTCGGACCGGGGCACCGCCCCGGTCCGACCGGCCCACGCGGTGAACAGAAGCCCGTCGTGACCGCGGTGTTGCCCATCGGGCCTGGCGGTCGGCCGCGGAGACTGCGCGCCCCTGCTCATCGAGGAGATCAAGCCCATCGGGGCGATCCGGCCGGCAGGCCGAGGTGGCCGTGGAGGGTGTGGGACGTGTAGGCGGTGCGGAAGGCGCCGCGGCGCTGGAGTTCGGGGACGAGGGCGCGGGTGATCGCCAGGAGGTCGTGGGGGAGGCGGGCGGGGCGCAGGCGGAAGCCGTCCAGGCGGAGGCCGGCGGTGTCGACGGCGTGCCAGGCGAGGAGGAGGTCGGCGAGTTCGGCGGGGGTGCCGGTGAAGACCTCGGCGTCGGAGGCGAGCGGGGCGCCGTCGAGGTCGTCGAGCCGCGCCTTCTGCCGGGCGGCCTCGCCGGGGCGCTCGTCGAGGAGGACCAGCAGGTCGGCGAAGACCTTGAGGGGGCGGTCGGCCGGCCGGGCGACGGCGGTGGCGGCGGCCGCGACCTCGGTGAGGACGGCCGCGGCGTCGGCGGGGGAGTGCGGGGTGACGAAGACGACGTCGCCGCCCCTGGCCGCCAGTTCGTACGGGATGCGGGCGTGGGCGAGGACGGTGACGGGGAGGGCCGGCCGGTGGCCGTCCCAGAGCCGTCGGACGGTGGCCAGCACCTCGGCCGCGTCGTCGAAGAGCGGGGCGAGCCGGGCGGAGATCGTCTCGGGCGAGCCGAGGTCGTCCTCCCTGAGCGTCGCCGGCGGGCGCCGGCCGAAGTGGGCGGCGTCGTCGGCGCGGGCGGAGATCTGCGGGCGCCAGCCGGCCCGGCCGTGGCCCGCCCGGTCGAGGGTGGCCAGGGCGGCGGACAGGTGGAGCGGCTCGGTGTGGGTGACGTTGGTGGTGGGCACCAGCCCGATCCGGGAGGTCAGCGGTGCCACCCGGCTCGCGATCAGGACGGCGTCGAGCCGGCCGCGCACCTGGTCGGTGCGCTCGTCGGGCCCGCGCAGGCTCACCGACTGGACGGCGAGGGCGTCCTCGAAGGTGACCAGGTCGAGCAGGCCGTGCTCGGCCTCCGTGACCAGGCCGGCCCAGTAGCCGGCGGTGAACAGCTCGCCGGGGCGGGCGCCCTCGGCGCGCCAGGCGGCCGGGTGCCAGCCGGCCCCGTCCAGGGCGACGGCGAGGTGCAGCGGCGGCAGGCCGTGAACGGTGTCGGCGGGGCCGGTCATACGGCGTTCTCCCGGCTGGGTCGGCGGGCCTGGGCGAGCCCGAGGTGGTCGCGGAGGGTGGTGCCGGCGTACAGGGTGCGGTGCGCGCCGTCCGCCTGGAGCAGGGGGACGACCAGGTCGACGAAGTCCTCCAGCGGGCCGGAGGCCGGGTGCGGGGTGAGCAGGAAGCCGTCCGGGCCGCCGCCGCGCACCTGCGCGGTGAGCGCGTCGGCGACCTGGCGCGGGGTGCCGGTGACGTCGGCGGCGCCGTCCCGCGCCGCCGACGGGGTCTCGCCGAGCGCGTAGCCGACGGCGCTGAGGATCCTGAGCCCGTCGGGGGACCGGCCGTGGGCGGCGAGCCGGCCGGCGAGGTCCTGCCGGATCCTCCGGGCCTCCTCCAGCCCGGTGAACGGGACGATCACCACGTCCGCGTCGGCCGCCGCCGGGTCGAGGTCCCGTGCGGAGGCGACGGTCCGGACGACGACGGGGTGGCCCTGCGGGGCGCGCGGGGTGGTGAACCGGCCGTCGAGGGCGAAGTGTTCGCCGCGGTGGGTGAAAGCGCCCGCGCCGGGCCGGACGAACACGCCGCCGTCCGGGTCCGCCGGGACGTCGTCCTCGGCCCAGCTGTCCCACAACGTCCGGGCGGCGCGCAGGAACTCGGCGGCGTGGGCGGGCCGGTCGGCGTCCGGGGGCGAGGCGGCATGCCGGAGCGCGCCGACGGCGGGGCCCTCGGGGCCGGGCGTCACGCTCCAGGCCGCGCGGCCGCCGCTGAGGTGGTCGAGCGAGGCCAGCCGCCGGGCCAGTTCGTAGGGTTGCCGGCCGACCGGGCCGAGGCCGGCGGCCAGGCCGAGGCGGGTGGTGGTGGCGGCCAGGGCGCCGAGGGCGGTCAGGACCTCGGGCCCGGGCGGGGCGCTCTCGGGCAGGAGCAGGAAGTCGAACCCGCCGCGCTCGGCGGTGCGGGCGAGCCGGGTGAGCCCGGCCAGGCCGTCCGGGCCGGGGTCGTCGGCCACGGGCGGGAGTACGGCGAGATGGATCTGCTGTGCGGACACGACGACGATCGCCTCCTGTCGGCCGCCCGTTCGCCGCGCGTTCGTCCGCGCGGCCGGGCCCGCTCATCCTGCGCGTCGGCGCACCGGCCGGGCAACGGTCGCAACGAAGTCTTCACGCGCGGAAACCGGAGGCCATGAAGGGTTGCCCTCCCGATGGGAATCGGTCATTGAAAGGCCGAAATCGACATCAGTCTTCAATTGGGAGGGTGGAATTAGGAATTCCGCGCGAATCGATGCCAGCATGTGCGGTGTGAAGCGTGAAATGTCACATGGCTTCATGCCGTCGTCCCTACCCATGAACGGGAATCACCCGATGAACCGGCTCCTCGCCACCCTCGCCACCAGCGCCGTCCTGACCGTCGCCGGGGCCACCGGCGCCGTCGCCCAGGGCGCCGCCCCCGCCGCCGACGCGCTCGAGTCCTCGCCCGCTCCGGGCGTCTGCGTCACCGGATACCGGGGTGTGGTGGTCAACGAGATCTGCGCCGTCGTCAGCGGCGACCAGGTCACCTTCTACGGCCAGACCACGCCCGGCAGCGTCGGCTGGACGGCCCGCACCGTCCCCTACCGGATGACCGCCTCGGTGGTCGGCGGTGCCGCGCTCGGCACCATCACGCCCACCGTCCTGGTCGACCACTCCAGCACGCCGGTCGGCCGGATCTCCGGCACCGTGCCGTGCGGTTCGAGCGCCACGGCGACGCTGGAGACCACCGCGTGGGGCTGGCCCCCCGCCACCGCCACCATCACCGTGGCGGCCGGCTGCTGATCCCGCCGGCCCCCGGCACGGCGAAGGCCCTGCCCGCTTCCCCGGGCAGGGCCGTTCGTCCTTCCATGATCAGCCGGTCCCCGGCCGCCGCCGCCCGCACGCGGCAGCGGCCGGGGACCGGTGCGCGTCAGTGCGCCCAGTGCGCGGGGCCGGAGCGGCTCAGCCGGGCCAGCCGGACCAGGGCGGGATGGTTCCCCGCCTTGCGGGGGGACGGCGAGAGCCGGACGGTTGCCCCCGCCGGGGCCGGTCCGTCCGTCGCCTGGACGGCGGTCGCGCTCGGCGCGTGGTGACGTGCACTCATCCTGGGATCCCTCCTGGTCGGGGAGCGGCTGCCCCGCTCGCTCGCCGGTGCCACCAGGGAACCCGCTCGGGGTGGCCGGATCAATGCGGGTGACTACCTATCGGTCCCCGGGAACGATGAGGGGCCGGCTGCGCCCCGGCCCCGCTCAGCCGTCCGCCGCGTCGTCGGCCCCGGGCTCGGCGTCCGCCCGGGCGAGCGCCTCCGCCGTCCCGGCCCGGCTGGTGCCCAGCTTGTGCAGCACGTTCGCCACATGGTGCTCCACCGTGCGCGGCGAGAGGAAGAGGGCCTGGGCGATGTCCTGGTTGGCGGTGCCCTGCGCGAGCAGTTCCGCCACCTGCCGCTCACGCGGCGACAGCTGCTTGCCGTAGCCCCGGCGCCCCGGCGAGCCGATCCCGCCGAGGTCCAGGTCCCGGCGCAGCTTGCGGCACCGCGCGGTGTCGGTGGTCGCGCCCAGGTCGAGGTAGACCCGCTCGGCGGCCGCCATCCGCTCCGCCGCCCGGGCCCGGTCGACGGCGGCCAGCGCGGTCGCGATCCGCTCGTCGGCCCGCGCCGCCTCGTACGGGCGCCCGATGTCCTGCCAGCGGTCCCGGGCCCGGGTGAACGCCTCCGCCGCGCCCGGCCCGCCGTCCGCCGTCAGCAGCAGCCCCCGGGCCTGGTCCAGCGCCGCCGACACGGCGGGCGCGCTCCGGTCGGTGAGCGCCTCGGCCGCCTCCGCGACGACGGCGCCGGCCTCGTCCCGCCCGCCCGTCGCCAGCAGCGCCTCCACCGCCACCGGCAGCAGCTCGGCGGTGCGCGCCCAGGCGCCCGCCTGCCGCGCGGTGGCCAGCGCGGGACCGACCGTCGCGGCGGCGCCGGCGCTGTCGCCCTCCAGCAGTTGCAGCCCGCCGAGCCCGGCCGCCGCCCGCAGCGCGACGGTCACCTGCGACTCCCGCTGCCCGTACCGGGCGGCGACGGTGAACTCCTCCCGGGCCGGCGCCAGCCGGCCCCGCCCCGCCGCCAGCCGTCCGAACAGCAGCGAGCGCTCCGCCCCGGCCATCGCCAGGTCGTCGAACTCCGTGCCCAGCGCGGCGAACCGCTGCTCCACCCCGTCCCAGCGCCCGGCCAGCATGTCCAGCCGGATCAGCGCCAGCCGGCTGTAGCACTCCAGGTACGGGATGGCCGTCAGCATGGCCAGCCGCCGGCTCTCCGTCAGCAGGTGCGCGGCCCGGGTGTCGTAGCCCAGCTCGATGGCGATCTCGCCGGTGTTGTACAGCGCCCGGGTGGTCTGGCGCATCACCTCGGGGCTCTCGGAGGCGCGCGGCAGCTCGTCCAGCCGGCCCCAGACCGCGGGATCGCCGGCCCGGGCCTGGAAGGTCAGCGAGGTGGCCCGCACGGCGGCGGCCACGTCCTCGTCCGGGTGGGCCGCCAGCAGCCGCTCCGCCCGGTCGAGCCACTCCCGGGCGTGGCGGCCGGCGCCGTCGCGCTCGTCCATGGAGATCGCCACCATGGCCCGGGCCGCCCGGACCGGGCGGTCCTCCAGCTCCTCCAGGGACTCCCGGATCCGGCCGAACCCGGCCCGGTTGCCGCTGTGCACCGCGGTCAGGAAGCCGAGCGCGAGCCGGATTTCGCCCCGGTCGGCGACCGGCAGCCGGGGGTCGGCGACCATGCCGCTGAGCACCTGCACGCTGGCCGCCGGGTCGACGTCGTCGGCCGCGAGCCGGGCCAGCGCCAGGGCGGCCCGGCCGCGCCGGCGCGGGTCGAGGTCGGGCTCGTCCAGCAGGCCGCGCAGCATCCGGCGGGCGCCGCCCGGGTCGCCGAGGGCGAGGGCCTGCTCGGCGGCGTCCTGGGCGAGGTCCTGCCAGGCCGCGCGGTCGCCCATGGCCAGGGTGTGCTCGGCGATCCGGGCGAGCGGCCGGGGGTCGCGGGTCTCCAGCGCGGCGACCGCCCGGCGGTGCAGCAGCCGGCGGCCGGGCCCGGGGATCCGCCCGTGGGCGACCCGCCGGGCCGTCGGGTACCGGAAGGCGTACCGGTCGGGCGAGGTCTCGTGCAGGACGGCCGCGTGCAGCGCCTCGGCCAGGCCGTCCGCGCCCTCCCCGGCGTCCAGCCCGGCGACGGCGGTGAGCAGGTCCTCGTCGGCGGGCACCCCGAGCACGGCCGCCGCGGCGACGACGGCCGCGCCGTTCGCGCCGAGCCGGGCGAGCCGCCCGGTCACGGCGTCCACCACGGCGCGCGGGACCTCGGCGTCGGCCAGCTCGGCGGCCAGATCGGACGCCCGCCGGGGCCGCGGGCGGCCGGCCAGGGCCCGCAGGTCCTCCTCGACGGCCAGCGGCAGGCCCTGGCCGCGTTCGTGCAGCACCCGGACGAGTTCGGCGGTGGCCGCCGGACCGAGGACGGTCCGGGCCAGCTCCGCCACGTCCGCGGAGTCCAGCGGGTCCAGCCGCACCAGGCCGACGCCCGCGCCGGGCCCGGCGGGCGCGCTGCGGTAGGCGGCCGCGGGTGCCGGGGCGCCGGGCGGCAGGTCCTCGGGGCGATAGGTGATCACCAGGGAGAGCCGGGGCGGCAGATCGCGGGCCAGCCGCAGCAGCAGGTCGAGGGTCGCCCCGTCGGCCCACTGCACGTCCTCGACCACCAGCACCGGGTCGTCGAGCGCCGCCAGCAGCGCCCGCACCCCCTGGGTCAGCAGCCGCCGGGCGGGCAGCAGCTCGCCGCCGTCCGCCGGCGCGGCGGGCAGCCGGTCGGCGAGGTCCGGCAGCACCCGGCGCAGCGCGCCCGTGCTGGGCGGCAGCTCACCGGGCGGGGGCAGCAGCGCGGCGGCGTCCCGCAGGGCGTCCACGACGGGGCCGAACGGCTCCGGCTCGCGCAGCGGATGGCAGCGGCCGACGAGCACGGCGCGCCGCGTCCCCTCCAGCGCTCGCAGCGCCTCGGTGACCAGCCGCGACTTGCCGACGCCGGCCTCGCCCTCGACGGTCAGCACGGCCGGCGGCCGGGCCAGAGCGTCGGCCAGCCGGGCGAGCTCCCGGGCCCGTCCCACGAAGGCGCGTCCCACGGAGGCGTCGGGCGCCGGCGCCCGGTTCACCGGCACCGGGCCCGGCCGGAGGCGGAGGGAGTGTGAGCGGACATGCCCCCATGATGCCCGCGCCCGCCGCGCACCCGTCGGGCGGGGCCGGGCATGCCCGCTCAGAGCGCCCCGTAGGCCACCGGACCGCCGCCGACGAGCGGCGCCGGCGCGGCTGTGGCGGCGAGGACGGCAGGGGCGGCCGCGGCAGCGGGGACGGCGGGGACGGCGGGTGCGGGGAGGTGCCGGCGGACGGGGGCCTCCCGGCGCAGGCCGCCCGGGCGGACGACCCGCCCGCGGGCCTCGACGACCTCGCAGCCCGCGCGGGCCAGGCGCTCGACGGTGTCCGCCGCCGCGCGGTCGTCGAGCGAGAACACGAACGGGCCGGGCACCAGCACCACGTCCAGCCAGCCCCGCTCGGCCGCCGTCAGCAGGCTCGCCAGGGCCGGCAGCGGGCCGCGGGTGCTCAGCCCGTGGTCGGCGTACACATCGGGGTAGGGCAGCGAGAGGCGGTGGGCGAGGTGCTCCATCGCCGAGCGTACGTAGTCGGCCTCCTGCGGGTCGTACGGACGGCACCGCAGGTACATCGCGGACCGCCGGACCGACCGGTGCACCGGTTCGTGGGGGTCGTGCATGCCGTTCACCTGGCCTTGCTCACTGTGACTCACTGTGACGGGTGGGGGTGCGGTCGGGGGTGGGGGAGTGCGGGGTGGGGGAGTGCGGCCGCGGCCCGGTGTCCAGCGGACCGCCGGAACGGTACGGGGATCAATGGGGGCCACTACCCATTGCTGCGCTCCGCGGTGGGCGGTGGGCGCCGGACACCTGAGATCGTGCGGATTCCCGGGGCCGGGGCCAAGGGTGGGACGGCGGCGCCCGGTGGTGCGGGTGGTGACAGCCGGGCGCCTGTGCGCCGGTTTGCCGGAGCGATCTTCCGGCCCACCCCCGCCCACCTGCGGGTTCACCCGGCCCTTGCCCCCGTGGGCCGGGGGCCGGGCGGCCCGTCGGCCCACCCGTCCGCCGCAGTGCGCGTCGTCCGGCCGTGGTGCACGAAGCACCGCGCGCCCCCGGCGTGCTTCGCACCCGCCCCGCCGTGCCCGGCCGCGTGGTGGCGCGGCCGGGCCGGCAGGATCTGGACGGTCGGGATCAGGAGGCCGGGACGGTGTCGGTGAAGGTGGTCCCCGCGGCGCGGTAGGCGGCGACGGCGCTGCCGACCTGGGCGGGGGTCAGCACCCGGTCCTTGACGTGCAGGACGTAGTCCACCTGCTCCTCGTAGCTGCGCGCCTCGGTGCCGGTCTGGCCGGCGAGGTCGGTGAGCCACTGGTTGAAGGCGATCACCATCGGCCGCTCGGGCAGGTAGCGGGCGTCGTGGCGGGAGAACTCGACCCCGTCGACGTAGTAGACGATCGCGCTGTCGTCGATGGTCAGCACCAGGTCGTGCCAGCCGGCGAACGAGGTCCGGGAGGTCGTGTACTGGTTGACGGAGCCCTCGGGGCCGTAGGTCTCCCAGGAGGTGGTGAAGAAGATGTTGGAGGTCTCGCCCCAGCCGCCGTTGGGGAGGTACTCGAAGTCGTACTCGGAGTAGTCGTCGGCGTTCGGGGCCTTGAGGTCGTTGATCGCGAAGAAGCTCTGGATCAGGTGGTCGCCGTCGGGGCCGCTGACCGGGGCGTCGGTGAACCGGACCCGGGCGGCGTACGTGCCGTTGCGGAACTTCATGGCCTGGCTGTGGAACTCGCTCTGCCGGGTGG
Organism: Kitasatospora sp. NPDC097605; assembly: GCF_040302725.1. Lineage (NCBI taxonomy): Bacteria > Bacillati > Actinomycetota > Actinomycetes > Kitasatosporales > Streptomycetaceae > Kitasatospora > Kitasatospora sp. NPDC097605. The sequence goes on from NZ_JBEOSF010000020.1 coordinate 128,034, forward strand.
ACTCGGCGGTCCCGGAGGTCGAGGTCCGCAGGGTCATCACCGAGTTGCCGGCCTGCTTGGCGAAGGTGACGTTCTCGGGCGCCCAGGTCGCCCCGGCCACACCGGGCCCGCCGCCGCCGGAGCGCGCGTTCCAGCCGTGGGCGGCGAGCGAGGGGTCGTCGTGGCCGGTGTAGTCGAGGTCGTCGAAGAGCACCGCGCCGGTCGGGACGGTCGGTGCGGTGGGGGCGGTGCCCCAGACCTGGACGCCGCCGACGGTGGCGGTGACCTTGGACCAGTTCGCGTACCCGGTCTGCGCGGCGCCGAAGGAGTAGTCGTCGCCCTGCTCCATGGACTGCCAGTCGGTGCGGTGGACGCGCAGCTGGAGGTCGCCGCTGTCGGCCCCGGGGGCGAGCGTGCCGGCGCCCGCGCTGAAGCCGATCTCCAGGTAGCGGTCGGCGGCCGCGCCGGACTCGTTGATGGTGCCGATGGTGCCGGTGACGTTGGCGCAGCCCCGGACGGCCCAGTCGCAGGCGAAGCGGTACGCGGCGAAGGGGGAGTCGGATCTGAAGTAGTAGCGCAGCTTGACCTGGTCCAGGGTGACCGGCGCGGAGCCGGTGTTGACGACCTTGAGCCACGGCGAGGCCTGCGAGGTGCCGCTGCCGCCGTTGCGGTACTGCACGGCGAGCGGCTCGCCGGCGGCGGCGGCCGGCAGGGCGCCGAGGACGCCGGCGCCGAGCCCGGCGGCGACGGCGGCGGCGAGCGCCGCGCGCAGGCGGGGGCGCCGGCGGCTGGTGGGGACGGTCATGGGGGTCCTCTCCTGCTGTGGGGGATGGCGCGCGGCACCGGCGGAGGGGAGCCCGGTTCACCTCGGACGCGGTGGTGGGGGAGGAGGTGGCGGGCCGCGCGATCAGAAAGTGGCATAGACCAATTTGATGGTCAACCCCGAAGCGGGGCGATCGGCCGGAACGCGGCGTCGATCGCCCGGAGTGGCTGATAGTGCCCGTCGGCGGCCGCCGTACGGCGGTTCCGGCCACGGCGTTTGAGGCCGCGACAGCCGGGGAACTGAGGTTCGAAATGCGCCGGGCCGCGATACGATCCCGCGTCATGGCAGCGGAAAGGGGGCGGGGCGTGGTCCAGGGCGAGCGTGCGCCGGCCGGCGTCCCCGACCCGGATCCGGACGAGCACATACGGTTCGCGCGCTACCGCCGGGCCCTCGGCCCGGTGGCCCCGGAGGACGCGGCCGATCTCGTCGCCCGGGTGCTCACCGACCCCGATCCGGCGATGGCGAACAGCGCGGTCTGCGAGTACCTCGACCGGCGGGCCGCCGAACTGCTCACCGACCCCGGCTACCCGGCCTGGTGCCGGGAGCTGACCGGGCCCGTGGCGGTGGACGGCTTCACCGCCCGGCGGCTGCGGGAGAGGTCGCTGCTGCGCGCGATCGCGGTGGACGAGCCGTGGGACGCCGAGGAGTTGCTGGCGGCGTCCACCTGGCTGCAGCCGCGGGTCGCGGAGGGATCGCTCGCCCCGGCCGCCCTGGCGGTCCTGGCCGGGGACGGTCGCACCCGGCGCGTCCGCACCATCGCCGGGTCCCGGATCCCGCGCCCCGGGTAGCCGGCACACCCGCCCCCGTCCCCGTCCCCGCTCTCTTCCCCCGTGCAGAAGGGCCCGCCCCGTTGAGCATCCCGTCGCACCGGCAGCCGCCCGCCCCGGCCGGGGCCGGCCCGTCCGCCGGCCGGGTCGATCCCACCCTCGCCGACCGCCTCACCGACGCGGTGCTGCTCGCCGGTCTGCCGGTGGCCTTCGGTGACCAGGGGCCCGGCGTCCGCATCCGCCCCGCCCGGCCCGTCGACGACGGCGACCGCTGCGCGGGCGTGGCCGCCCTCGACTGGCTGCCGTCCCCGCGCCTGAGCGGCGCCGCGGCGATGGCGGAGCCGGGCGCGGCGGCCGGGTCGGCGCGGGAGGTGGTGGAGACCGCCATGATCAACGCGCTCGCCGAGTTCCTGCCGGCGCTCGGGCTGGAGACGAGCCGCGACCGCACCGGCCGGGAACTGAGGGTCGACGGCCGGGCGGCGCTCGGCGGCGGCCTGACCGTCCCGCCCGGCGTCCTGGTCGCCCGTCCGGCCGGGCCGACGCCGGCCGAACTCGGGCTCCCGGCGGGCGTGGTGCACACCGTCCGCCGCAGCGCCACCCTCGCGGGCCTGCCGCTGGCCGCCCATCTCGGCGCCACCGGTATCACCCTTACCCCCTTCACCCCGACCGGCGGCGCGGACGACCGGCCCGGCGCGGCGGACCTCGGCTGGAACCCCGCGCGCCGCCTCGCCGACCTGGCCGACAGCTCCCTCCCCGAGGCCGCCCGCGCCGCCGCCGCCCGGACAGCCGTCGACGGCGCGATGCGCCACGCCCTCGGCACTGCCCTGCGCGCCTGCGGCACGGAGTTGCGGTGGCTGCACGCCCACCACCGCCTTCGCGCCTTCGGCGAGTCCGCCTCGACGATCCGCCGCTGAGGTAGGCCGGGCCGGGTGCGTGGTCGAGGGCGGGATGCGTCACGTGGGTCCCGCTCGCGTGGATGTCGGCGCATGGCCCCGGACACCCCCGACTCCGCCGCGGCCCCCCGCGCCACGCGCCGACGGCCGCCGCGCCCGCGGCGACCGGACACGGCACGAAGTCGCCCGGCAGGCGGCCATGTCCGCGACCGTGCACGGGCTGGACGCCATCACCGTCGGCGCGCTCGCCGCCCGGACCGGGCACAGCAAGAGCGGCATCCTCCCGGTGTTCGCCAACCGGGAAGCCATCCGGATCTCCGCCGTCGCCGAGGCCCGTGTCCTGTACCTGCGGCACGTCGTCGAGCCGTCGTCGGCCGCCGCCCCGGGGCGGCCCCGGCTCTGCGCCCTGCTCGACAGCCGGGTCGCCTACCAGCGCGACGGCGTCTTCCCCGGCGGGTGTTTCATCACCACGACCTCGGTCGAATACGGCCGCCGCACAGGCCCCGTCGCCGATGCCGTCCGCGACCTCGTCCGGGAGCGGCTGCACCTGCTGGAGTCCGAACTGTCCGCCGCCGGCAGCCGCTTCCCGGCCGACGACGCCTTCCGCGTCGACGCCCACCTGCGCGCCGCCAGCACCCGCTACCCACTCTTCGGCGACGACACCGGTGCGGACCGCGCCGGACGTCTGTCCCTGGACGTGCTCGGCGTCTGACGCCGACGCCCGAAAGGATCGTCGGACCGACGCAGGATCGCCGGCGGCGGCTGTGCCCGGCGGAGGCCGGCGGTCCGGCCCGGGAGCCGGACCGCCTGCTCGCCGAGCGCGGGGAGTCGGACGGCGACTGCGTGTCCTCGGCGCCCGGGCTCGCCGGTCGTGGGGCCGGTGAGCCCGGGCGCCTCGGCACGGCGGGTGCCGTGGTCGCGGCTACCCGGGTGCGTCGGTTCGGCCGGTGCCCCGGAGGGCCGGGTGCAGGGGAGCGGCGAGCAGGAGGGCGGACAGGGCCAGCAGGGTGCTGAGCCAGAACGGACCGAGGTCCCCGGCCGGGGTGTCCAGGGTGGTCGCGGCGGCGAGGGGGCCGGTGGCGGCGCCGAGGTTGAGGGCGGCGGTCGCGCAGGCGCCGGCCAGGGTCGGGGCCGCCGCGGCCTCGTACAGGACGCGGGTGACCAGCGTGCTGCCCACCGCGAACGACAGCGCACCCTGGACGAAGACCAGGGCGAGCAGCGCGGCGGGTCGGTGGGCCAGCAAGGCCAGCGCGGGCCAGCCGAGGAGCAGCAGCGCGCCGCCGGTGGCCAGGACCGGGCCGGGGTGCCGGTCGGACAGCCGCCCGGCCGCGGTGACGCCGGTGAACGAGCCGGCGCCGAACAGCACCAGGACGACCGGGACCCACGACTCCTCCAGTCCGGCGGTGCCGGTGACCACGGGCGCGAGATAGGTGAATCCGGCGAAGGTGGCCGCGTTGACCAGCGCGGCGAGCAGCATGACCGCCATCAGCCGGGGATTCCTCAGCTGTGCGAACTCCGCGCGCACGGCGGGCCGTTCGGCGGCGTCCTGCGGGGTGCGGCGGGCCGGGACCCCGGTGAGGATCCCGAGGGCGGCGGGCAGGCAGAGCGCGGCGACGGCCCAGAAGACGGCCCGCCAGCCGAGCGCCGAGCCCAGCGCCGCCCCGGCGGGCACGCCGGCGACCGTGGCCGCCGTGGTGCCCGACAGCAGGACGGCGAGCGCGCGTCCCTTGCGGTCGGCGGGCACCAGTGCGGCGGCGGTCGTCAGCGCGACGGCGAGGAACCCGGCGTAGGCGAGCGCCGCGACCACCCGGGTCGCGAGCAGCACCGGGAGGTCCGGGGCGACGGCCCCGGCGGCGTGCGCCGCCGTGAAGAGCAGGAGGGACCCGAGCAGGCTCCACCGGCCGGGCAGGGCGCGGGCGAGCACGGCCGTCAGCGGCGCGCCGACGACCAGGCCGATCGCGAAGGCCGAGGTGAGCGTGCCGGCCGCGCCGACCGTGACATCGAGGTCCGGGGCGATGGCCGGCAGGAGACCGGCGAGCATGAATTCCGAGGTGCCCATGGCGAAGACCGCCACGGCGAGCAGGTACAGCGAAAGAGGCATCGAGTGGCTCCGGGGTGAGGAGAGGCGCGGAAAGGGCGACTCGTCACCGCGGTCAGCACCCAGGGGCCCAGGGGCCGCACGCGTCGGGCCGCGCCGGGTGGCGGCGCGGCCGGGACTGCGGGCTCAGCGGTTCATCGGGGTTCAGGGGGCTGACGGCGCGTGACCGAAAGCCCCCACCTCGTCCGACTCGGGGCTCGACATGGCCGACACGCTACCGGACCGGCGCCCGCCGCCGCACGCGGTGCGGTCCGCGTGGCCGGAGCGACGGGAGCCCCGCGGTCAGTGGTTGGCGCTCATGCCCATCCGGCCGGCGGGCTGCAGCCCGGCGAGGAACGGGTGGGTCTGCTCGGGGTGCATCGGGGTCCTTACGGAGCCCGGGGAGACGGCGTTCACCCGGATGCCGCGGGTGGCGTACTCGACGGCGAGCGACTTGGTGGCGGACTGCAGGCCGCCCTTGGTCAGCGAGGCGAGTACGGCGGGGACCCGGGCGTCGGCGTTGTCGACCAGGCTGGTGGTGACGTTGACGTGACGACGGCGACCTTCTGGTGGCGGATGCCCATGACAGCCATCCTGGGTGTGGGGTGAGCGCGAGCCCGTGCCCGCCGGGGAGGGGATTCCTCGACGGTAGGCAGCACGGCCCGCGCGCCGCAACGTCGGACGTCCGGGCCCGGTGCCGGAAGGAATCCGCCCGTGGACGGCCGTCACCGTCACGGCGCTCGAACCCCGCCCCAACGGCCCCGGCGCCGGCTCCGGTTGACCGAACGTCAAGGTGGTCCAGACCATTGACGGTGGGCGTCGCGCTCCCTACGGTATGGGCATCCACCTGGCGCAGGCATGCCAAGATCTACGGCTGGCGCACCCCCACGCGCTTCCTGCGGTCAGGCGCACTCTCCATCCCCCCACGGAGGAGCATCATGCGCAAACGCCACATCGTCGGCGCGGCCCTGGCCGCGGTCGCCGTCCCGCTCGCGATGGCCGTCCCGGCCAACTCGCACGGGTTCATCAACCTCCCGCCGAGCCGTTCGGCCCTGTGCGGCGCGGGTGTCGTCAAGAACTGCGGCGACATCCAGTGGGAGCCGCAGAGCGTCGAGGGCCCGAAGGGCTTCCCGACCCGCGGTCCCGCCGACGGCACCATCTGCGCGGGCGCCGACGCCCGCTGGGCGCCGCTGGACAACCCGCGCAACGGGGCCTGGCCGACCACCAAGGTGACGGCCGGCGGCCAGCAGACCTTCACCTGGGAGATCGAGGCCCGGCACTCGACCACCAACTTCCGCTACTTCCTGACCAAGCAGGGCTACGACCCGACCCAGAAGATCACCCGGGCCGGCCTCGACCTCACGCCGTTCCTGACGGTGCCCTACAACGGCCGCCAGCCCGCCGCCGTCACCACCCACACCGCGACCCTCCCCACCGGTCGCACCGGGCACCATGTGGTCGTCGCGGTCTGGGACGTCGCCGACACGGCGAACGCGTTCTACTCCTGCACCGACGTGCTCTTCTGAGCCATCCCGGACAACCGTCGGCCGGCCCGCGTACGGGGCCGGCCGACGGCGCTTTCGCAGCGACTGCCGGGCTCAGCCCTCGGTCCAGCCGTGGCCCTTCGCGCACTGCAGCATGGCGTTGCGCACCTTCAGGACCTGCTCGCCGGTGAGCGACGGCGCGTGCTCCAGCAGCAGCTCGGTCACCTCCACCAACAGCTCCGCGGAGGTGAGGACGTCGCACTCGACGTCGTCGCTGTCGGGCGCCGGCACCCGCGCCACGGACCCCGCGGGACCGGCCGGACGGGCCAGTGCGCCCTTGGGCAGGCGCACCGAGGAGGCCTTCAGCCCCCGGTCGCCCTCCTCCATCTCGAACTCGACCACCAGGCCCGAGTGCACCAGCGACTCGGGCATCAGCATGTCGTTGACGTGCAGGAAGACGTCCTCCCCGCCGTGGTCCGGAGCGATGAACCCGTACCCGCGCACACTGTCGTACCGCACCACTCGACCGGTGACCACAACACACCCCCATGGACAACAACCCGGGCCCCCTGCCCGACACCTGACGTAGAGGATAGAGGACCGGGCGCCATGTGCACGCCGTCGCCCGGCCGCGTTCAGGGGGCGATGGACTCGATCGCGGCCCTCAGCCGGGCGAGCAGGCCGGCGAGTTCGCCGCGCGGCCGGAATCGGCCTGGTCAACGCGGTCGTGCCGGCCGGTGAACTCCTCGACGCCGCCCGGGAGCCGGCGGCCCGGAGCACCCGGCACGCGCCGACCGCGGTGGCCGTCTGTCTGCGGGCGGTGACCGGGGCGTCAACCGGCCGATCGCGGAGGGCCCGGCCGTCGAGGCTGTCCGGTTCGCCGCCACCGTCCCCGCCGAGGGGGTGCGCGACGGCCTGCGGCGCTGCCTGGACCGCTCCGCCACCCGGCGCCGAGGAGCGGTGGCGCGGGGGTTCCCGGGTGCTCGCGCCACCCGCCCGAACCGGCCGACGCGCCCGGCCTCGCCGCGCGCGACCGGCGGGAACCGGCCAGGTGTGGACCCGGCCCCGGCGCGGCGCCCGGCGGCTCGGCCACGTCGGTGGCCTGCCCGCTCCGGGGCCCCCGCCAGGGCGCGCGGACCCCCGGCGAGCGCCGTGCCCCGCACGCGCGCGCCGGGAACACGGGCCGAGCGGCCGCCCCGACCTCCCACCTTCGCGCTCCAGAACGTCCGATTATCGATCCCACGGGGAAGAGCAACTGATCGTCCGTCAGTTGAGGGCGGACGATGGGGACCGCCCCCGCGCGATCCCGATGACGACCGACCCGCGAACGACCAGGAGTCAGCTGTGCGCATACTCTTCACCGGCCCGGCAGCACCCAGCCACCTGTTCCCGATGGTGCCGACCGCCCAGGCCGTGCGGGCCGCCGGGCACGAGGTGCTGTTCGCCAGCGGGCGGCCGCTGGACCAGCTCCGCCAGGCCGGGTTCCCGATCGTCGAGATCGGCGACGGGCGGCCCGTGCGGGACTCCTTCGAGGAGGTCGCCGGCCACCAGGCGCATTACACCCAGCCGGATCTGACGCAGGCGGAGATCCTCGAGATCGGGGCCGCCTCCTTCGCCCTGGCCTCGCGCTCCACCGTGGACGACCTGCTGGCGGTGGCCGCCGGCTGGGGCGCCCAGCTGATCGTCCACGACTCCTGTCTGGCCTCCGCCCAGCTGGTCGCGGCCAAGCTCGGCATTCCGGCGGCGCTGCAGAACTTCGGCATCAGCTCCGGCCTTGAGATGGCCTCCCGGCTGGCCGCCCACTTCACCGACGTCTACGAGAAGCACGGGGTGGCCGGGCCCGCCGACACCACCCCGCTGAACATCGTGCCGGCCTCGCTCGGCGGCGACCCGGGCGGCCTGCGGATGCGCTACGTCCCGTACAACGGCGGCGGCGTCGTCCCCGCCGCGCTGCTGCACCGGGGCGTCCGGCCCCGGGTCGCCGTCACCCTCGGCACGGTGATCGCCGGGATAGACGGCCTGGAGGCCATCGCCCCGCTGACCGCGGCGGCCGCCGAGGTCGACGCCGAGTTCCTGCTCGCTGTCGGCGACGCCGACCTCGCCGACCTGGGCAGCCTGCCGGCCAACGTCCACCCGCTGCCGTGGGTGCCGCTCGCCGAACTGCTGCGGGTCTGCGACGCCGTCGTCCACCACGGCGGGTCCGGCAGCACCCTCACCGGGATGCAGGCCGGCCTGCCCCAGCTCCTGCTGCCCCAGGGCGCCGACAACTTCACGGTGACCGACGCCCTGGTCGCCACCGGGGCCGCGCTGCGCTCCACCAGCGCGGACGTCGACACCGCGCTGCTCACCCGCCTGGTCACCGACCCCGGGCTGCGCGCGGCCGCCACCCGGCTGCGCGCCGAGAACGACGCGCTGCCGAGCCCGGCCGAGCTCGTCCCCGACATCGAGGCCCTGGTCACCGGCCGCCCCTGACCCGCCGTCCGGGCGGCGCCCCGGGCCGCCCGCGCGGCGGTCCGGGGCGCTTGCGGTGCCGGTGGCCGAAGTCGCCGCCGCGACACCGCCGTTCCGCGCCCTCCGCTCGACCGCCCGCCGTCACCCGGCCTCGCACCCGCCTCGCAACCCCGGCCCTTCGCCCAAGATCAACACGATGCAGAATGGCCGTCATGTCGACCACGAACACTCCGGCCGCCGGGCCGGCGAACCTGCCGAGGACCGCGACCGCCCACGACGCCGAAACGATCAGCCGGCTGCTGGCCCGCGCCTTCGACGACGATCCGATGATGCGCTGGTTCCTCCCCGACGCCACCGTCCGCGAGGCCGAACTGGGCCGCTACTTCAGCACGATCTTCACCCGCCAGTACGCCCGCCACGGGCTGTGCGAGCGCACCGGCGCGGCCGCCGCCTTCTGGGTCGCGCCCGAGGCGCGGGCGAAGGCCGTTCCGGACGCCGAGACCATCGGGGAGCTCCAGGACATCCTCGGCGACCGGGCCCCGCTGCTGCGCGACGCCGCCGAGGCCGTCGCCGCGCACGCGCCCGACGAGCCGCACTGGTACCTGGCCCTGCTCGGCGCCGACCCGGCCGCCCAGGGCCAGGGCCACGGGGCCGCCCTGCTCCGCTCCGGCCTGGCCAGGGCCGACGCCGCCGGCCTGCCCGTCCACCTGGAGTCCTCGAAGGCGGCCAACCTGCCCGTCTACGAGCACTTCGGGTTCACCGTCCGGGCCGAACTCGACCTCCCCGGCGGCGGCCCCACCCTCTGGGCCATGCGCCGCGCCCCCCGGCCGTGAACCGTCAGGCCCGCTGTGCCCGTCCGCCGTCCGCCGTCCGCCGCCGCGACGGACGGCGGGCGGCCCCGGCCTCCGCAGGTCGAACCCCCGCACGAAATTCGCTCCCGTGTGTCGGTGCCCCGCCCTAGGGTGCTCCCAACACGACTTGGGAGAAGAACCCGTGAGCCAAACGTTTCGCGTCGACCTGCGCGGAATCGTCGATCTGCTGAGCCATCACCTCTACACCAGCCCGCAGGTCTACGTCCGCGAACTGCTGCAGAACGCGGTCGACGCCATCACCGCCGTCCGCCAGGACGACGCCTCGCCGCAGCGCACACCCCGGATCGCCATCTCCTCCGCCGAGGCGACCGGCGACGGTTCGCTGACGATCAGCGACAACGGCATCGGGCTGAGCGAGGCCCAGGTGCACGAACTGCTCGCGACCATCGGCCGCAGCTCCAAGCGCGACGACCTCGGCTTCGCCCGGCACGAGTTCATGGGCCAGTTCGGCATCGGACTGCTCTCCTGCTTCATGGTCTCCGACGCCATCGAGGTGGCCACCCGCCGGGAGGGCGAGCCCACCGTGCTGTGGCACGGCCGCTCCGACGGCGGCTACACGCTGGAGCCGGCCCCCGCCGACCGGCAGCGCCCCGAGGCCGGCACCACCGTCACCCTGCGCCCCCGCCCCGGCCGCGAACACCTGCTGACCCGCCGCGCCGTCACCGAACTGGCCGCCCACTACGGCGCCCGGCTGCCGCACCCGGTCACCGTCGACGGCGAGCCGGTCACCGGCGGACCGGCCCCCTGGGAGCGCCCCGAGGGCGAGGGCGCCGCCGAGCGCCGGGCCCGCCTGGAGGCGTACTGCGAGGAGGTGTTCGGCTTCGCGCCGTTCGATGTCGTCGACATCGCCGCGGCGGAGGCCGGCCTGCGCGGCGTCGCCTTCGTCCTGCCGATGCCGGCCAACCCGGCCGTGCCGGCGGCGCACCGCGTCCACCTCAAGCAGATGCTGCTCTCCGAGGGTGCCGAACGGCTGCTGCCCGAATGGGCGTTCTTCGTGCGCTGCGTGGTGGACACCACCGAGCTGCGGCCCACCGCGAGCCGGGAGGCGCTCTACGAGGACTCGCTGCTGGAGGCGACCCGGGAGGCGCTCGGCGACCGGCTGCGCGGCTGGCTGGTGCGGCTCAGCGTGCAGGAGCCGGCCCGGCTGCGCTCCTTCCTGCGGGTGCACCACCTGGGCGTCAAGGCGCTGGCGCTGCACGACGACGAGATGCTCGGGCTGGTCACCGAGTTCTGGCCGATGGAGACCAACGTCGGCCCGCTGACCCTCGCCGAGTTCACCGCCCGCTACGGACTGCTGCGTTACACCCCGCTGCTCGACGAGTTCCGCCAGGTGGCCCCGGTCGCCGCCGCCCAGGGGCTCGCCGTCGTCAACGCCGGCTACGTCTACGACGCCGAGCTGATCGACCGGTTCGCCACCGTCGACCGCGCCCTGGAGACCGAACGGCTGCGCGCGGCGGACCTCACCACCCACCTGGCCCGGCTGGACGCCGCCGACGAACGCTCCATCGCGCCCTTCCTCGCCGCCGCCGACCCGGTACTGGCACGGCTCGGCTGCGACCTGCTGGTCCGCTCCTTCGAACCCTCCGGCCTGCCCGCCCTCTACCTGCTCGACGACGACACCGCCTTCCAGCTGGACGTGCGCGGCGCCCGCGAGCAGGTGGACGAGACCTGGGCGGCGATCCTCGGCAGCTTCCAGAGCGAGACCGAGCCCCGGCCCCGCCTCGTCCTCAACCACCGCAACCCGCTGGCCCGGCAGGTGCTCGCGCTGGCCGAGCCCGAGCTGCGTGCGATGTGCCTGGAGGGCCTCTACGTCCAGGCGCTGCTGCTCGGCCACCACCCGCTGCGCCCGGCCGACACCGCCGCCCTCAACCAGTCCTTCCTCGGCCTGATCGGCCGGGCCGTCGCCGGAGGCGCACCGTGAGCCGGACCGAACGGGAACTGCGCGAACTGTTCCGCAGCACCCATGTGATGCCCGACGGGGCCGCGCGGTTCGCCGCCCTGGAGGAGGTGATCCGGCACGCCGACGCCCTCGGCCTGGTCGAGTTCGCCTTCGACGTGCGCATGGAGGCCACCGAGGTGTTCCAGCAGAGCTGGGCGCCGGCCAAGGCCTTCCTCACCTTCTCCTGGTGCCTGGCGGCCTACGACCGCGAGCCGGGGCGCTTCGACGGCGACCACGAGGAGACCCTGCTCTGGCAGTTCAAGTGGATGGTCTCCAGCGTCCACCAGTTCCCGGAGATCCCGCTGGGCCGCTCCGCCGACCTGCTCGACGACATGGAGCGCCGCTACCGGCGCGGCGGCCACAGCCCGCACGCCGTCCTCCAGCACCGCGGGCTGCTGGCCGAGGCCGTCGGAGACCCCGTCCGCGCCCAGGAGTACTACGAGCAGATGGCGCTCACCCGCCGCGACGCGCTGTCGGACTGTTCCGGCTGCGTGCCGAGCAGCCAGGTGCGGACCCTGGTCGCGCTCGGCCGGGACGAGGAGGCGATCCGGATCGGCGAGTCGGCCCGCCGCTCGGGCTGCACCGAGCAGCCGCAGTGGATCAACTCCGAGCTGCTGCTTCCCTATCTGCGGACCGGGCGCGGCGAGCAGGCGGCCGAGGCGCACCGCGTCGCGTACCGGCGGATCCGCGGCAACCCGGGCGACCTCGGCCTGCTCGGCGCCAATCTGCTGTTCTGCGCCCAGAGCGGCAACCCGGCGCGCGGGCTCGACCTGATCGAGCGCCACCTCTCCTGGCTGGACCGGGCGCGGACCCCGCTGGCCGAGATGGAGTTCGCCGCGGCCGCCGTCGCGGTGCTCTCCGCGGTGGAGGCGGGCGGCGACGGAACGCTGCTGCTGCGCTTCCCGACCGTCGAGGGCCGGCGCCGGCCGGACGTCACGGTCACCGGGCTCGCCGCCGAACTGCGCGAGCGCGCCCTCGGCCTCGCGGCCCGGTTCGACCACCGCAACGGCAACGCCTACCAGACCACCCGGACGGGGGAGTGGATGGCCGCCGGGCCGATCGGCGAGCCCGTCCCGCTGCCGGCGTCCGGCACGGACCTCCGCTCGCGCAGCGGCGAGCGCGTCCACCGGCTCACCGACCGGGTGGCGGCCCTGGTCACGGCCGGCGACCCGGCCGGCGCCGCCCGCGCCCGCGTCGAGCTGGCCGAGACCCTGCTGGCCGCCGAACGCTTCGCCGAGGCGGTGGAGGCCGCCGAGGAGGCCGTCCGCGAACTGGACCGGCACGGCCCGCCCGGGGAGGCGGCCGCCTGCCGCTGGCTGCTCGCCCGGATCGGCCTGGAGCGCGGCGAGCGCGGCGACGCCGCCGAGCGGCTGCGCCAGCTCCTGGACGAGACGGACGACGCCGACCGGCCCGACTCCCTGCCGTCCCGACCCGACCTGGAGGTCCGGCTCGGCGAACTGCTCGGCTACCGCGAGGAGTCGGCCGCCCGCTACCTCGCCGCGGCCCGGGGCTTCGCCGCCGCCGGACGGCGGGCCGACGGCCTCGGAGCACTCGCGCAGGCGATCGGCCGCCACCCCCACGGCGGCCCGGAGTCCGCGACCGGCCTGCTGCGGGACATCCTGACGGAGGCCCGGACGGTGCTCGACGGCGCCCCGGACCCCGCCCACGCCACCGAGTCGGTCGCCGTCCTGCGCGGCTACGCCGACCGGATGCGGGCCACGGGCCGGCACGGTGAGGCCGCCCACCGCCTCGCCACCGCCCGCACCCTCCTCGAACAGCGCCTCGCCACCGACCCGGCCGCCCCCGACACCGCCGAGGACCTCGCCGACGTCCTGACCGAGCTGGGCCAGGAGCACCTTCACCTCGGCGACCACGCCGCCGCCGAGGAGGCCGCCCGCGCCGCCCTCACCGCCGCCGAGGGCCTCGGCCTCAGCTGGGACGCGGCCCTGCTGACGGTCCGCGTCCTGCGCCTGCGCGGCGCCACCGACGAGGCCGCCGACCTCATGGCCACCCACGAGATCACCGAGGAGGACCTCCTGGAGGCCGAGGAGGACTGACCGGCGCCACCCGGACCCTCGCGCCCGGCGCGCGGTGGGCGTCGGGTCACGCCCACCGGCGTCGCGGTGTTCCCCGCCGACGTCGCCCGGCCGGTCCGGCGGCTCGCCGAACGCGACCACACCCTCGTCCACTGGTCGAACTGCCCCATGGCGGTCACGTCGCCGCCATGGAACAGCCCGGCCTGTTCACGGCCGACGTCCGCGCCTTCTTCCGCCGCTTTCGCCGATGTCCCCGGCGCCCGGCGGTCAGCTGCAGGGGAGGACGGCGAAGGTGTAGCCGCGGGACTTGAGGGTGCGCAGGATGGCGGGCAGGGCGGCCACGGTCTGGCTGCGGTCGCCGCCGCCGTCGTGGAAGAGGACGACGGAGCCGGGCTTGACGGCGCCCAGCACGCGGCGCTCGATGGCGGCGCGGCCGGGGCGGGCCCAGTCCTGGGGGTCGACGCTCCACAGCTGGATGCTCTTGCCGAGGCCGGCGGCGCCCGAGCGGACGGTGCCGTTCACCCCGCCGTAGGGCGGGCGCAGGCAGCCCGGGGTGGTGCCGGTCTGCGCCCGGATGCGCGCGTCGGTGGCCGTCACCTGGTACTGGAAGGCGGACTTGGAGAGGTTCCGCAGGTCCGGGTGGGACCAGCTGTGGTTCTGCACGCTGTGCCCCCGGGCGCTCACCAGGCGGGTGACCTCGGGGTACGCGGCCACGTTCTGGCCGATCTCGAAGAAGGTGGCACGCGCGCCGTACTGGGACAGCAGCGTGAGGATCTGCGGGGTGTAGCGGGGGCTCGGGCCGTCGTCGAAGGTGAGGTAGACGACCTTGGGCGCGGCGGCCTGCGCCGGGACGGCCGGCAGCGCGACCACGGCGGTGGCGGCCGCGACCAGGGTTCCGGCGGCGAGCCGGGCGGCCCGGCGCCCCCGGGGCCGGTCCGCTCCTCGGGGTGAAGACACAGGTCCTCCCAACGGCCGCGGCACGGGAACGAACCCGGTGCCCGCCCCCTCCCCGGCACTGCGCCCAATGTAGCGTTCCGTCCCCGCACCGTCCCGGGTGCGCGACGGCCGGGGGTCGCACTTCGGCCACCCCCGGCCGGTCCCGGCCAGGGGCTCAGCGGCCGTGGGCGGTGAGCGCCTCCGCGAACTCCACCTGCGGCTCCTCGGCGAGGAGTTGGGGGAAGCGGGCGAGCAGGCCCGTCACATAGGGGGCGGCGAAGTGGGCGTCGCGGGCCGCGCCGTCGGCGTACCGCTCGGCCACCAGGAAGCGGTTCCCGTCCTGGCGGCCGACGGTGTACGCCAGCGCGCCGGGCTCCCGCGAGGTGGCCTCGGCCACCTCGCGCAGCGCCGCTTCGAGGGCGTCCGCCTGCCCGGGCCGCGCCCGCAGGATCGCCAGCACCATGGTCATCCGCTGTCTCCGTTCGTCTCGGTCACTCCCGGTCAGCCTCGCCGCCGGCGGCGAGCGGCGGATAGTAGAAATGCGACACGCCGCGCCCGAGCAGGGCGGTCGGCGGCGCGCCGGTGAACCGGCGGAACTCGCGGATGGCGTGGGCCTGGTCGTAGTAGCCGGCCGCCAGCGCCGCCGGCAGGTAGTCGCGCCGGTCCTCCCGCAGGAGCAGCCGGGCGAGGCGCTGGAACCTCGCCAGACGCTGGAACTCCTTCGGCCCGGCCCCCACCGCCGCCGGGAACGCCCGCTGCAGCCGGCGCGCGCCGACCCCGGCCGACTCGGCGAGCCGGTCCATCCGCAGACCGGCCGGCCGGTGGTAGACGCGCCCGACGGCGGCGTCCAGCCACGGCTGCGGGCGGTGGTGCTCGGCCAGCAGCCCGGTGAGGAACCGGTCCAGCACCGCGACCCGTCGCGCCGGGCCGGCCGCCGCCCGGACCTGTTCGCCGAGCCGCCGCCCGGCCGCGCCCCACAACTCCTCGGCGCCCACCACCCGGTCGGCCAACTCGTCGACGCCGACCGGCGAGAGATGGCGCAGCGCGCCGGCCCGGAACCGCACCGCGACGAAGCCGGCCGAGCCGGCGCACCGGTCCAACTGCCAAGCGGCGCGCCGGAGGCAGACCAGGTGGGCGGCCGGCAGCGGCGTCGGCGCCCCGGCTCCGCCGACGGCCCGCAACTCCACCCCGCCCGCCAGGTGCACCCACAGTTCGGCGCCGGTCCCCGGCAGCAGCCGGGGCAGCGGGCCCGCCCCGCCCCCGCACCACCAGTACCGCTCGACGAACGCCCGCAGCGCGGGCGCGGGCGGCGCGTGGCCGATGCCCGGGAGGCCGGGTGGGTGCGGGGTCATGACGGCGATGCCGGAAGGCCTCACCCCGACCTGATCCGACCTCACCCCGGCCTCATCCGGCCTCATCCCGGCCTCATCCCGGCCTCATCCGGCCTCATCCCGGCCTCATCCGGCCTCATCCCGGCCTCATCCGCCCGCATCCGCGGTGGAACCGGCGATTCCGCCGCGGGCCGTCCCCGCGCCGCCCCCACGGTCGAGCGGCTCCGGGAAGCCTATGCGGCGCGGCAACAGCGCGCTAAGCTGCGGACTTCTGAGCCAGTACCTGACAGGCCATGCCACGGTCGGTGCTCCGGGCCGCCCCTCACCCGGATCCCATCGGCCGTGACATGCCCCGTCGCCGTTCGGGTGCTGGGAACTCTGATGGACCGGAATGAAGGAGGGGCAGATGGAGTCGTTTCCCGCACGGATGGTGCGGTCGTCCAGACGCCGTGCCGACAGTTTCGCCCGCGCCTACCGGCGGGTGGCCCCCGGCGTCCTGCGGATCAGCGTGGGCGTCCTGTACCTCTGGTTCGGGCTGCCGAAGTTCTTCCCCGGCGCCAGCCCCGCCGAGGACCTCGCCACCCGTTGCATGAGCCTGATGACCTTCGACGCGGTACCGCCCGACGTCTCCCGGTTCCTGCTGGCGCTGATGGAGGTCGGCATCGGGCTCGGCCTGGTCACCGGAGTACTGCTCCGGGTGGTCCTCGCGGTGTTCTTCGTCCACATGACCGGCGTGTTCGCGACGCTGGTCCTGCTGCCGAACGACGTGTGGACTCACGGCGTCCCGCCCGTCCCCACCCTGGAGGGGCAGTACATCCTGAAGAACATCGTGCTGGTCGTGGCCTGCCTGACCGTAGCCACCCGGGAGCGCCGCCTGCCGCGGCCCGCGTCGTCGGAGTCGGCGCCGGAGCCCGGGCTCGCGCCGGAGCCGGGCCCCGCCGTGTCCGGCGGTGCCCCGCTCCCGACGGCCGCGGCGCCCGCCCTCCCGCCGGACACGGTGCCCCGCCCCCGGACACCCGGCGACCTCCGCGGCCAGTTCGCCGGTTGAGCGCCGGCGCCGAGGCGCCCGCCCGTCAGCCCCGGTCGGCGGCGGTCCGGGCGAACCCGTTGCGCTCGTGGTGCGCGGCGCGCTCCTCGGCCTGGGCGGCCACCGTCGCCCAGGCCCTCGACCGCCTGGCCCGTGCCGCCTACCGCCTGAGCGCTGCCGACGCCCGCCTGCGCGGCCGGGCCACCCGCACCCCCGGCGCCCTCTCGCTCACCCACGCCCGCGCCCTGCGCACCCTCGCCGACCAGGGCCCGCTGAACCATCGGTCAGCTCGCCGCCGGCACCGAGACCACCGGCGCCGCGACCACCCAGCTGGTCATCGGCCTGGTCGCGGCCGGCTACGTCACCCGCACCCGTCCGGCCGAGGACAAGCGCTCGGTCCTCGTCACCCTCACCGACACCGGCCGCGAACGCCACGTGCGCCGCCGGCGGGTCCTCGCCGAGGCCCTCGACACCGACCTCGCCGACTACGACCCCGAGGCCCTCGACAGCGCCGCCGAGGTCCTCCAGCGCCTCTCCGCGGTGTACGACCGCCTGTAGCCTCTCCGGGTGCTCAGTGCGCTCGCGGGGTGTCCGGCAGGCGGACGACGGCCACGCCGGCCTGGGACTCGCCGAAGCCCCAGCCCGCGACGAGGGAGCAGCCGGCCGCCTCCAGGACGTCGGCCCACGGCCAGCCGTCGGCGCCGTAGTAGAAGCCGCCCTCGCTGCGGGCGTCGCTCGGGCTGAGGCAGAGCAGGCGGAGGTGGTCGCGGAGCGCGGGGTGGGTGACCGCGCCGAGCCGCTCCTCCCAGGGGGCCTCGGCGGAGCGGGGGCGGGTCATGTCGTGGGCCGACACCAGGTGTTCGGGGCCGCGCTCGGTGAAGGTGGCGGCCCGCATCGCGTCGGTGAGCGTGCCGTCGGTGGCGACGCGGGGCAGGACCGTCAGCCAGCAGTTCAGCTTCTCGCACCGCCGGTCGGTCAGGTCGACCCCGTGCCGGCCCAGGAGCGTTCCCAGCTCCGCGCCGCGCACCAGCGTTTCGCCGTCCTCGTCGACCGTGGCGACCGCCCGCAGATCGGTGACGAAGGCGTCGTCGAACGGCCGGGGGCCCTTGTGCCCGTCCTCGCCCCACGGCCCCGTGCCGGCCAGGAGGTCGGGGTCGAAGCGGAACAGCGACTCGCTCAGGTCGAACCGCCAGGTCCAGGGGGAGAAGGGGAACTCGCCGTCCGGGTCGGGAAGGTGCCTCGGCGTGGCGGCCGACAGGGCGTCAGGGGTGGCCCAGTCGTTCGGGAACAGGAACTCGTCGAGGGAGTCCGAGGCGTAGTGGACGCCGTACCGGGCGGCGGGGTCACCGTCCGGTTCTCCGCCGAGCAGGATCTCGAAAGCACCGGCCAGCGCGGCCTCCCACTCACCGGGGCCGGTCGCCTGGTCCTTCTCGGGCATCACCATGAGCACTCCTTCACCTCGTGTCGCGCGGGTCGGACGCACGGTACCGGCCGTGACCGACATCCCCGGACGGCAGGGGCGTTGTCACACCCGGTCGGGCGGTCCTGAGCGCCGCCCAGGACCGCCCGACCGGCCCCGCCGCACGACCTGCGATCATGGGAAGCCGGCTTTCCCGAGCGAGCGGGCGAGCGAGCGGGCGGACGACAGGGCGGGGTGGGCGGCATGAGCGAGACGTGGCGGCGGCTGCAGCCGTTGCGGGTGGCACCCGGCTGGACGATCGACATGAACAGCCTCTACGCCGTGGACCCCTCGCCGGAGACCGTCGAATGGCTCGCCGGGTCGGTGCTGGTGAGCGGTCACCTGGTGCACGACGGCCTCTGCTTCGACGCCCGATGGGAGCCCGAGGGGGATCCCGAGGGGTGCTACGAAGTCGACTTCCTCCTCCTCGCCGGCTACAAGCGGCGCGGAACGGTCGCCCGTGACCACACCTACCTCGGCACCTGGACCACCAGGAGCCGGTCCGCGCTGGTGGCGACCCTGGAGGAGTTCATGTTCACCAGGCGGCCCCCGGCCGATCTCAAGGCCCCGCCGGCCGACGCCCCCGCGGCGGAGTGACCCGGGCGCGGACCCGGCCGGGCCTCAGCCGGCGGCGGGGCCCGCCATGGCGGGCGACGGGTCGAGGAACTTGTCGAGGTCGGGGGAGGTCCGGAGGTCGCTCGCGGCGGGGGCCGGCAGCGCCGGGGCGGTGCCCAGCGCCGAGTAGGTGACGGTGACGGCCTCCACCTCGCCCTCCTTGTCGCCGAACGCGCGGAAGCGGACGAGTTCCTGCTCGGCGTTGAGCCAGAAGTCGAGGGTGAACGTTTCGCCGATCTTCTTCAGGGCCGCTTCGACGTGGAGGCGGTGCTCGGCGGTGAGGTCGGGGATCCCGTTCAGCACGGCGGCGACGTCCTCGACGGCGCGGTAGTGCGTGAGCCGGGCGCCGTCGACCGTCTCGGTCCCGAACGCGCTGATCCGGCCCGCCTGGGCCAGGGTCAGCTGGTTCACCGGGTCCATCGCCAGGCTCAGCTGCGGGTAGAAGGGCCGGCGCCACATCAGGAAGGGCGTCTTCACCCAGAAGACCTGCTCGCCGACGGCCGCCGCGGCCTGCTCGGTGGGGCCGAAGTACGCCTCGTTGGCCACCACCCGGACCCTGATCCGGTTGTTCGGGAGGTCGCCCAGGTAGTCGATCGCGGCGGGACGGTTCGCCCAGGCGGCGAAGCCCGCACCGGGCTTGGTCTCGCCGCCGTCCCGAGCGGTCAGGGTGTACCGGGCGCTGCCGGCCTTGCGCATCACCTCGGCCGCCGCCGCCAGCGCCGCCTTGGGATCGGTCCGGGCCGCCTCGGCGGCCGCCGGGCCCGTGGCCGCCGGTGATGCGCCGCCCGCGCCGCCGCCCGTGCTGCCGCAGGCGGTGAGGCCGCCCGCCAGGACGGCGGCCGCGACCGTCACGACGACGGCGGAAGGTGCCCCGCGCATGGATACCCCCTGTGAGCCCGGACTTCCCTGATGGTGGTGGCCGGACTCTAGTGGATCATGAGCCCGTCCCGACACCGCATTTCCGCCGGGTCCGTTCCCCCGCGGGCCGGACGAACGACGGAGCGGGAAGTCGGCCGGGTCGACTTCCCGCTCTGCCCGCGCCGGGCCGTTCGCTACGCCCGGTGGTACGGGGACGGCGTCGCGACCTCGCCGCCGAGGGCGACGGCCGCGTGGCGGGCCCAGTACGGGTTGCGCAGCAGCTCGCGTCCGATCAGGACGGCGTCGGCGCGGCCGTCGGTGAGGATCTGCTGGGCCTGGGCGGGGTCGGTGATCAGACCGACGGTCGCCACCGGCAGGTCGGTCTCGGTGCGGACCGCCTCGGCGAACGGCACCTGGTAGCCGGGGCCGGCCTCGACCTTGGCGTCGGGCGCGTTCCCGCCGGTGGAGACGTCGAGCAGGTCGACGCCGTGCGCGAGCAGTTCCTTGGCCAGCCGGACGGTCTCCGCCGAGGTCCAGCCCTCGCGCCCGTCCTCGGGGTTCTCGGTGAGCCAGTCGGTCGCGGAGACCCGGAAGAAGACCGGCAGGTCCTCGGGCCACACCGCGCGGACGGCGTCGACGACCTCCAGGGCGAAGCGGATCCGCCCCTCGAAGGAGCCGCCGTAGGCGTCGGTGCGGCGGTTGCTGTGCGGGGAGAGGAACTCGTGGATGAGGTAGCCGTGCGCGCCGTGGATCTCGACGACCTGGAAGCCGGCGTCGAGCGCGCGCCGGGCGGCGTCGGCGAACTGACGGACGATCTCCCCGATCTGCTCGACGCTGAGCTCCTGCGGCGTGACCCGGGCCGCGTCGAAGGGGACGGCGCTGGGCGCGACCGGCGTCCAGCCGTGCTCCTCGTCCGGGTGGAGGGCCCGGCCGTGGTCGACCCAGGTGCGCTCGGTGGAGGCCTTCCGCCCGGCATGGCCGAGCTGGATCGCGGGCACGGTGCCCTGCGCCTTCAGGAACTCGGTGATCCGGCGGAAGGCCTGGGCCTGGGTGTCGTTCCACAGGCCCAGGTCGTAGGGGGAGATCCGGCCCTCGGGCGTGACGGCGGTGGCCTCCACGATGATCAGCCCGGTGCCGCCGGCGGCCCGCGCGGCGAGGTGGGTGAAGTGCCAGTCATGGGGAACACCCGCCGCCGCACCGTCCGGCGCGGCGCTGTACTGGCACATGGGCGGCATCCAGACCCGGTTCGGGATGGTGAGCGACCGCAGGGTGTACGGGCTGAAGAGGCTGGTGCGCATGTCGGACTCCTGATCGGGTCGGCGGGCGGAGAGGTGACGCGGCCCCTGAGTGATTGCAGCTGCAATCACTGTCGGAACAATAATTGCATGCGCTGCCTAAATCAAGCGAATGGCTGGGGCGGGTCGGACTTTCCCGAACTGCCCTTCTGCGGCGGAGAGTTCTGGCATCATCGGCCTCGTTCGAGGAGGGGTGGATCATGGGTGTGGGGTATCCGGGCCGGTTCCGGACGATGTTCTGCGTGGTGGCCGCGGCCGCCATGGTGGGGGTGGCGGGCTGCTCCTCGGGAGGGGCGGACGGCGCGGCCGGTGCGCCGACGACGGACGTGGGCCGCGAGTCGGCGAGCCCCTCCGCCGACGCCGCGGACACCCCCTCGCCGGACCCGACGCCGACCGAGACCCCCTCGCCCACGCCGACCTGCGACGACCCCGCGCTGCTCGGCGACACGGCCCTGAGCGGCTACCTGGCCCGCCTCCCTGGCTCGCTGCGCATCATCGACCCGGGCGTCTACATGGCGTTGGACGGTCTGCACCTGGACACCCAGCAGTCCCAGCGGGCCTGCGCCCCGATCCCGGTGAAGATCACCCGGTTCGCGGTGCGGCTGTCCAACGTCGGCGCCGGCGCGACGGGACGGCCGTCCTACTCCTACCGCCCGCTGGACACCGTCGAGGTGTCGCTCGGCCCGGCCAACGGCGTCGCCCCGGGCAGTCTGCCCCCGGAGACCTCGCTCTGCTCCGGCGTGCTGTCCGTGGTGCACACCGGAGAGCCGGTGAAGGACACCGAGCTGCCGGAGCGGCTGAACCTGGTCGCCCCGAGCCCGGCACCCACCGGGCCGTACAGCCAGCAGGTCAAGGTGACCGGCGCCCGCCTGGTGGCGGCCGGCCTGGTGCTGCCCGCCGACACCCGCGGCTGCTGATGCCGGAACGACCGACTTTTCCGGATTACCCATGTGCGGGCGGACTTTGTGGGACATGATCGACCTGTGCCGAGTGACAACGTGAGTCCGAAGTCCGCGAATCTGCCCGCCTCGTGGACCGCCTGGTGGTTCCGGCGCTGCGAGGCGCACCTGCGGGCGGTCACCGTCGAACTGTCCTGGTGGGGACACGACTTCTCGGACGGCCCGCCGGACGCCGAGGACGCGCTGATCCTGCTGCGCCGGACCGCGGCCGGACTCCGGGCGGCCGGGCCGGGGCCGGACGGGGCAGCGACGGCCGCGCTGCTGCTCCGGGCGACGGCGCCGCTGGAGGCGGCCGAGGCCTTCACCCGTAGGCTGGACCCGCACGTGCTGCCGCTGGTCTCCCACCACTTCGGCACGGCCGCCCGCCACCTGGCGGCCGCCCGCGAACACCTCGCCGCGGACGGTCCGGTCCGGGGCGTGGTGTGATCGTCGTCGGGGCCCGACCGAACGTGGAGACTGCTCGTGAGTGATCGGCCGATACCCGAGGCGGGCGATGTCCGGCAGGCGTGGGGCCGGGTGACCGCCTGGCTGGCGCGGCACGATCCCGGCCTCCTCGCCGGCCTCGGCGGCCCCGGGGACCCGGCGGCCCTCGACGCGGCCGAGCGGCGCATGGGCGTGGAGCTGCCGCCCGAGGTGCGCCGGTGGCTCCTGGCGAACGACCTCGACGCCGGCCGCCGGCCCGAGGCCGGGGCCGGCCTGGTCGCGCTGGGCCTGGACGGTGTCGTCCCCGACGGCCCGCTCCTGCTCGGCCTCACGGACATCGAGCGCGTCCACCGCAGCATGATGAACACCGAGGAGATGGCGCCGTCCGGCGATCCCGACCACCCGTCCTGGCGCCGGGAGTGGCTGCCGATCGCCGCGGAACGCGACGGCTTCCACGGAACGTTCGTCAACACGCGCACCGGCACCGTCGGGACCTGGTCCGAAGGGTCGTCCCCCGAGGACGGTGAACACCCCTCCCTGTCCGCCTTTCTCCAGGAGGTGGCGGACCGGCTGGAAGGGGTGTCCACGGGTGACTGGAACGGATCCGCCCGGGCCCGCCGGCTCGCGCCCCGCCCGGCGGACGAGCCCGTCCGCCGGTGGGCCCGGGCCAACGGCTACCTCGTCCACGACCGCGGTCGGATCCCCGCGGCCGTCCGCGAGGCCTACGAAGCGGCGCGGTGATCCCGCCACGGCGTACGGCGGCCTGCCGGCGAGCCCGACGAGGAGGCCGTGACGTCCTGGCGGGTCCGGCCGTTGGCGCTCGGCGGCCGTGCCGGCCTCGGGAGCGCCGGCCATCCGGTCAGGTGACCGGCTGACCGGAGCGGCCGGGACGGCCGGAGAGGGACACGCCTCAGCCGGCCTGCGGCGTCCACCGGGGGTCGCGGCCGGTGAAGGCGAGCAGCCTGGCGGCGTGGCCGCCGTCGGCGTCGGGGGCGTCGACGTCGGGGGCGTCGACGACGGGGCCGAACTTCCCGAAGTTGTCCCGGACGAAGTCGACGATCCGGGCCGCCGGGCCTTCCAGCCGCTCCGCCAGGGACTCGGTGAGCGGGAGGTCCTGGCCGGTGGCGCGGGCGATGTCCCAGGCGTGCACGGCGGCGTCCAGGGCGGCGACCGCCGTCGCGGCCTGCGCGGGCATCGGGCCCATCGGGGTCGGCACGGTCTCGGCCTCGCGGACCGACTCCCACGCCTTCATCGCCCCGTCGAGCACCGCCGCCAGCCGCACCACCGCGTCGCGGCCGTCGCCGTCCAACGCGTCGACCGGCGCGAACGGGTCGCCGTCCGGGGCGTCGCCGGTGATCTGGGCGGTGAGCGCCAGCTGGTCGAGCCTGGCGTGGTGGAAGACCTGGCGGACCGTCCACTCGCTGCACGGCGTGGCGGCGCCCCAGCCGTCCTCCGGCACACCGCGCACGGCGGCCAGCAGATACGCGTGGGCCTCGGCCAGCAGCTCGAACCCGTCGACGGACATCAGGCATCCCCCCTGGAAACAACGGCAACGGAACCTTTCATCTCCACCATAGGCCCCGGCACTGACAGTTGGCATCGGCGGACGGCGGCCCCCGGCAGGGGCGGAGGAGGGCCCACAGCCGTCTCCGCGTGGACGGCCCGGCAGGATCGTGGAGTTGGCGTGGAATCCCGTCGGGCCGGGCGGCACCCGCAAGCCCTGCGGGTGCCGCCCGGCCCGGCGATCAACGGCCCGGCGTTCCGGGCTCTCCTTGCGGCGGCTGCCCGTCGGACGCGGGTCGGACGGGCACACCAGCCGCCCGGCCGGTCCGGTGCCCGGCCGGTCCGGTGTCCGACCGGGCGGGCGGTCAGCCGGTCGGGGCGGCGTCGGCGGCGGTGGCCGGCCGGCGGCCGCAGAAGGCGGTCGCCAGCAGCTTCTGCGAGGTCGCCCAGCCCTGGCCGGTGTCGCGGTAGCCGTTGGTCGAGACCGCCACCAGCCGGCGGCCGTCCGGGGTGCCGTAGAGGGCGCTGTTGTGCCCGCGGCCGGTGCCGCCGTTGTTGCCCCAGACCTCGCCGCAGGGCGTGGTCAACCGGTGGATCCCCAGGCCGTACTGGGCGCCGCCGCTCGCCGGGGCGACCGTCAGCATCTCGGCGAGCAGCGGTGCGGGGAGCAGCCGCCCGCCGAGCAGGGCCCGGAGGAAGGTGTCGAGGTCCGCGGTGGTCGAGATGCCGACGCCCGCCGCGTCCATCTCGCTCGGCTCCATCTCGGTGACGTCCACCGGGCCGCCGGGCAGATCGAGGTAGGTGTGCGCGTGCGGGCCGCGGATCCCCGTCGCGTGGACCGGCATCGAGGTCCCGGTCAGCCCCAGCCGGTCGATGATCCGGCGCTCCACCTCCCGGCGCCAGTCCTGGCCGGTGACCCGCTCGACGATCATGCCGGCCAGCAGGTAGTTGGTGTTCGCGTAGTGCCATTCCGTGCCGGGCGCGGAATACGGCGGGTGGCTGTTGGCCACCGCGAGGAGCTGCTGCGGCGTCCAGCTGCGCCAGCGCCCCTCGCGGAGCCAGGTCGCGTGGTCGACGTCGATGGCCGGGTCCGCGGTGTAGTCGAACAGCCCGCTGGTGTGATTGAGCAACTGGCGCACGGTGATGGAGCCGCCGCCCGGGACGGCCCCCGGCAGCAGGCTCTCCACGCTGTCGTCCAGCCCGAACCGCCCCTCGCCGACCAGCTGGAGGACGACCGTCGCCACCAAGGTCTTGGTCACGCTGGCGATCCGGAACCGGCCGTTCGCCGAGGCCTCGGCGCCGGTCGAGAAGTCGCCCACGCCCTCCGCGCCCTTCCACGCGGTGCGCCCGTACTCGGTCACCCGGGCGAGGGAGCTGGACGCCCCGCCGATCCCGACCACGCCCTCCAGCGCCTCGTTCAGCGCCCGGGCGTCCACGCCGCCCCGGTGCGCACTGTTCCCCGGCTGTCCCTCGCCGACGGCGCCGGCCGTGGGGGCGGTCACGCCCACCAGACCCGCGCCCGCCAGCGCGAGCGCGACGACCCGCACGGCCGTGCCGCGCCGTCCGGTGCGGGCCCGCTGCTCCGCCACCTTCATGAGACCTCCTGTGTCCGTGCCGACGGCCTTCGCAATACTCGAAAAGGCGTAAGAAATTGACATATTGTCAGATGAGCACGAACCGGTCGTCCATCCACAGGCTCCGGCGGTTTCGGCCGGGCGCCGGTCAGGGGACCAGGACGACCTTGCCGCTGACCGTGCCGGACTCGGCCAGGCGCAGGGCCTCGGCGGCGCTGGTGAGCGGGAGTTCGGCGGCGACGCGGGCGGAGACCTCGCCGCGGCGGACGGCGCCGAAGACCTCGGTGAGGTCGGCCCGCAGCCGAGTGCGGAAGCCGTCCCTGCCCAGCGCCCGGCCGGCCCAGATGTTGTAGAAGTGGGCGCGGCGCCCGTTGGGCAGGGCGTTCCAGGCCCAGGTGCGGGCGAGGACCTTCAGCACCGGCCACTGCTTGGAGCCGCTGTCGTCGCGGGTGGAGGCGCTGCCGTAGGCGACCAGGGCGCCGCCGGGGGCGAGCAGCCGCCAGGAGTCGATCACGCTGCGCCCGCCGACGTGGTCGAACACCGCGTCCACCCCGCCGGGCGCCAGCTCCCGGACCCGGGCCGGCACGTCGTCGTCCCGGTAGTCGACCGGGACGACGCCCAGCTCGCGCAGCGCGTCGTGGTTGCGGGCTGAGGCGGTGCCGATCACCGACACCCCGGCCGCGCGGGCCAGTTGGACCAGCACGGAGCCGACGCCGCCGCTCGCGCCGTGCACCAGGACGGTCTGCCCCGCGCGCACCCGGGCCACCCGGTGCAGCATCTGCCAGGCGGTGATGCCGTTGACCACCACGGTCTCCGCCTCGGCCGGGGTGAGGCCGTCCGGCACGGGCACCACGTCCGCGGCGTCGAGCGCCAGATGGCTGGTCCAGCCGCCGACCTTGACCAGTGCGGCCACCCGTCGGCCGGCCAACGCCGGGTCGACGCCCTCGCCGGTGGCCAGCACCCGGCCGACCAGGTCGTAGCCCGGGACGAAGGGGAACGGCGGCTGGTCGTAGTACCGCCCGCGGCGCATCTGCTGCTCGGCGAAGGAGACGCCGGTCGCCTCCACGCCGATCACCACCTGGCCCCGGCCGGCCTCCGGCACCGTCCCGTACCGGAGCTCCAGCCCCTCCGGAGCCACCACACCCGGCAGGACGACCTGAAGCAGGCGCTGGTCACTCATGGCCGCGCCCTCCTTTTCTGGAGAAGTAGAGGATTTCGCGTTCGTTATAAGGTGTAACTCCCATCGCCGTGAGTGTCAATAACGTCCGTGACACCCTCTAACTCTGCGGTGCGGGCGCGGTGCGCCGTGGTATGTTCCCCGTCGCCGTGCGCCGCTGCGAACCGAGGAGGTGGGACCGATCAACGCTGGACCGATCAACGCTGTGACAGGTCGGGCACCCCTCCCTCGCATGGCCCGGGAGTGCCCGCAGTAGGCACTCCGAAAGGCCCGTACCGTGATGCGCTTCACCGCTGACACCTCGTCCGACGGCATCCGCGAGCAGCTCTTCGTCCTGGGGGAGACCCCCGGCGCGCTCTGGACCCCCGACGGCTCCGCCCGCCCCCGCCCGCTTGTCCTGCTCGGACACGGCGGCGGCGAGCACAAGAAGGCTCCCGCCGTCCTGGCCCGCGCCCACCGGCTCGTCGCCGAGCACGGCTTCGCGGTGGTCGCGCCGGACGTCCCCGGGCACGGCGACCGGCCGGTGCACCAGGAGTACGACCGGATTGCCACTGCCAACCAGGCGCGCATCGAGGCCGGGGCCGAACCGGCGCCCCTGCTCGCCGAGTTCCACGCTCTGGTGGCGCGGCGGACGGTGCCCGAATGGCGGGCCGTGCTCGACGCGGTCCAGCGGCTCGACCACGTCGGCGCCGGGCCGGTGGGCTACTGGGGCGTCTCGCTGGGCTGCGGGCTCGGCGTCCCGTTCGTCGCCGCTGAACCCCGGGTGCGCGCGGCGGTCCTGGGCCTCGGCGGCGCCCTCGCCTCGGCCGAGGAGGCCGCGCGGATCACCGTCCCGGTGGAGTTCCTGCTCCAGTGGGACGACGAGCGCGTCCCGCGCGCGGCCGGGCTGGCCCTGTTCGAGGCCTTCGCCTCCGCGGAGAAGACCCTGCACGCCAACCCCGGCCGGCACGGCGACGTCCCGGACTTCGAACCGGACAGCGCGCTGCGGTTCTTCGGCCGGCACCTCGGCTGAAACCGGCGCCGCCCCCGGCGCGCGCTTCGCGTCGCGCGCCGGGGGCGGGCTGTCCGGCGGTGCTCAGCCCATGCTCTTGGCGCCGTCCAGCGACTCCCGCAGGATGTCGGCGTGCCCGGAGTGCTGCGCCGTCTCGGCGATCAGGTGCAGCACCACCCGACGGGCGGACCATCGGATGCCGGGCTCGCTCCACGGCGCCGGGGGCAGCGGGTGCGAGACGTCGAGGTCCGGCAGGGCGGCGATCAACGCGTCGGTGCGCCGGGCCGTCTCCTCGTAGGTGGCGAGCACACCGGCGAGGGTCTCGCCGGGCAGCAGACGGAACTCCTCGGCCCGCTGGTCCAGGTCGGCCTGCGTCAGGTTCATGAAGTCGGGCATCGCGGACGGGCCTTCGAGGAGGAAGCCGGCCCAGGACCGCTCGACGGACGTGACGTGCTTGATCAGGCCGCCCAGGCACAGTTCGCCGGCCGTGGTGCGCAGCGCGGCCTGCTCGTCGGTCAGGTCGCGCGTGGTGAAGCGCAGGAAGTGGCGCTGGGTGGCGAGCTGCGCCAGCAGGTCGGCCCGCTCGCCGGTGACCGCGATCGGGGCGGTGGTGGTCGCGGTGTCGCTCATGGCTGTACCTCCGTGGGTGCTGCGGTTCCGGCGGCCCGCGCCGCCGTCCGACGTGATCCACAGTAGGAGCCGTGTAGGCCAGAACCTGTCCTCCATTCTCCGCTTCCCCGCTTCAGGGCACGGCCCTCCGGCGGGTCCCGTCCAGGTGGATGCCGACGTACCGGGCGAGCGTCGGCCCGTCCCCGGGAGCGTGGGCCTGGAAGGACACGCGCCGCAGGAGACCGGCGTCATCGAGCGTGACGCCCTCCCGGGCCGGCATGCCGCCGACGGCGACCACCGAGCGGCCTACCCCGCCTGCGCGATCACGTCGCCGTCACCCGGGCGATCCCGGAGCCGACCGGCCACCGGCTGGACGCCGACGCCGTGGAGGAGCCCGGGTCCTTCGGCGGCTTCGACGAGCCCGGCCCGGAGACGGACGCGGTCTGCCGCGCCGCCACGGCCCTCGGCCTTCCGGACCACTGACCGGCCGTCGACGCGTCCGTGGCCCCGGCCCCGGAGACCTTCGCGGTGCCGCCGGAGCCGGTCCGGGTGCCGCTCTGCGAGCCGGACGGGTGCGACTGCGCGGACCGCACCGAGGGCAGCCC
>NZ_JBEOSF010000021.1:0-109269 GCF_040302725.1 Kitasatospora sp. NPDC097605
GCCTGGATGGTCATGGGCGTCCCTTGAGGGGGGAGGACGGAGCCCCGGCCCGCGCGCGGGCCGGGGACACCACGGCGTCCTCAGCCCCGGAACAGGTTGTGGCCGACGTCCGAGGGGACGATCTCCTTCACCGGTGTGCTGTCGTCGTCGGGGACCCGGGCGCCGGGCACCGGCTCGTCGCTCTCGCGGTGCAGCAGCACCACCCCGTCCTCGGCCCAGATCTGCCGGTAACCGTGGGCGAGCAGCAGCTCGATCCGCTCGGCCTGCTCCGCCGCGCGCTGGAACGGGAAGGTCCGGGTGTCGGAGCGGATCAGCACGTAGTCGCGCCCGCGCGGTGTGGCGTCCACCAGGACGACGTCGGTGCGGCCGACCAGCCGGGGCACCACCTGGTTGTCGGCCTCGACCAGCGCGCCGTCCGGGATCCGCTCGGCCCCGCGGACCAGGGCGGCGTTGCTCGCCGAGGGGCGCCAGAAGGCCGGTGTCAGCACGCTGATGCCGCCCAGCAGCAGGCTGCACACCAGCGAGCCCGCCACCACCACCGTGCCCAGGCCGTATGCGGCGCGCCGGTGCGTCCCGCCCCGGGCGTACAGCCGGCCGAGCACCTCCAGGACGGCGGTGAGCAGCACCGGCCAGAGGAGGGCGTCGTAGTGGTGGGCGATCGACCAGTGGTTGGGGTTGTCGGAGAGCACCCGTTCGGCCAGCAGCGGCAGCAGGCAGAGCGTGGTCGCGGAGCGCAGCGGGAGCAGCAGCAGGGTGCCGAAGAGCCAGAGCAGCAGCAGCGGCTTGACGGTGGCGTCGGTGGCGACCCGGAGGAGCAGCAGCGGGTCGCCGACCAGGTTGGCGAACGCGCTCCCGGCGTCCGGGCCGATCGGGCCGTAGACCCAGTAGTAGTCCGGCCGGCCGCCCATCGCGGGGATCAGCCGGACGATGGCGAGCGCCGAGGCCAGCGGGCCGCCGACGAGCAGGCCGGCGCCCCAGGCGAGGGCGCGCCGGTCCCCGGCGCGCTCGCCCCGCCGGTCGCCGCGCGGGCGGTTGCGCCAGAGCAGGACGAGGCCGTAGACGCCGACCAGCAGGCCGAGGTCCTCCTTGGTGGCGCAGAGCAGGGCGGCGGCGAGGGCGGCGGTGCCGTAGCGGCGGGCGAGGCCGCGTTCGAGCATCAGCAGGGTGAGCGGGACGGCGAAGGCGACCTCGTGGAAGCCGCCGCGGCCGGCGGCCAGCAGCGGCCAGCCGAGGCCGTAGACCAGGCCGGCCAGGTCGGCGATCCGGCCGACGGTCCGGGGGTGCGCGGCCTCGGCGGTGTCGTCGGTGTCGGTGTCGTCGCCGTCGGCGCTGCCGTCGGTGCCGCTGCCGGCCGGCCGGGTGAAGCAGTGGACCGCGATCCGGCGGATCAGCGGGACACCGGCGGCGAGCAGCAGCGCCTGGCCGAGGATCAGCGTGCGCGGGTCCTCCCAGATCCAGTACAGCGGGGCGAGCGCGGCCAGGATCGGCGAGAAGTGGTCGCCCAGCAGCGAGAAGCCGGGCGGGAACTCGTGGTGGTAGCTCTTGACCGGGGAGATCGGCAGGCCCCCGTGCGCGTATCCGGCCACACCCTGATGGAAGATGCCGAGGTCGAACCCGCCGAGCAGGACCGCCGACCACTGCTGCAGCCCGCAGGCCGCGGTCACCGCGAAGCAGAGCAGGGTCAGGACGGCGGTCCGGCGTCCGGCGAGCGGGCCCGCGCCGCCGGGCGTGGACGGGCGGGTGACGCGCGGCAGCAGCGGACGGTTCGCACGGGTGGACGGGCTGAGCCCGGTTTCGACTGGCACGGGATCCCTGAAGTGGTCGGAGACGGGGGCTGGTTCGGGGCGGGCGGCCCGGGCCGGGCGGTGCGCGCCCGGCGGCCGGGGCGACGGGTCAGCCGGCCCCGGGCGTGCCGGGCGGGGGCGGGTCGGCCGCCGGCACGGCCTCGGCGCCGGGCGTGCGCCGCAGCAGGGTGATGCCGTGGTCGCTGCGGATCACGTGGTAGCCGCTCTGCTTGACGGTGGCGACCTCCCGCCGCTCCCGGTCGGGCGACATCGGCCAGCCCATCGGCTGGTCCTCGTCGACCACGATCCACTCGGCGGTGGACCACTTCTGCGGCCAGCCGAACACGATGACCTCGCAGCGGTTGGTCAGCTGCGGCACCAGCCGGTTGGAGGCGGCGATCCGGGCGTCGTCCGGGACGGCGGCCAGCACCGACCGGGCGGCCTCGACCCGGGCCGGGGTGCGCCACAGGTCGAGGGTGAACAGCTGGCTGAACGCGAAGCCCGGCAGCAGCGCCAGGGTGACCACCGCGCTGACCGGCAGCGCGGCCCGGGCGATCCACCGGGGCAGGACGCCGTCCCGCTCGCGGGCCTTCACCAGCACGTCCACGAAGGCGGCGAAGACGATCGGCATCAGCACCGCGCTGTAGTGGTAGTTGGTGCCCCAGTAGGCCGGGTTGTTGGAGAGCAGCCGCCAGCCGAGGGTGGGCAGCGCGACGAGCATCAGCGGCGAGCGGGCGGCCAGCAGCGCGGTGGGCGCGAGCAGCAGCAGGACGGTGGTGACCTTCTCGCCGGGGGTGACCAGGTCGAGCGGCAGGGTGAGCAGGTTCCGCCCGCCCGAGCCGCCGCTCAGGTTGTCCCAGTACGCGAAGCTGCCCCCGGGGCTCATCGCCGGGAGCAGCACCAGGAGTTCGAGCAGCGAGGCACCGATGCCGAACACCACGGTGGCCGCGCCGATCCGGCGGTCGCCGCGCCACAGGAGGTAGCCGCCGACGGCGGCCACGGTGATGCCGAGGTCCTCCTTGACCAGCACCAGCGGCGCGGCCCAGAGGGCGGCGGCGAGCCAGCGCCGCTCGCCGAGCGCGGTGACCGAGAAGGCGATCAGCGGGACCGCGAAGGTGATCTCGTGGAAGTCGAAGCCGAGTGCCGAGGCGAGTCCCCAGGAGAGTCCGTAGCCGAAGCCGGCGACCAGCGCGGTGGCCGGTCCCGCGGCGCGCAGCGCCCAGCGGCAGATCGGTACGGCGGCGACGGCCACCAGCGCGGACTGGGCCAGCAGCAGCGTCTTCGCCGAGGGCCAGATCCAGTACAGCGGCGCGAGGGCGGCGAGGGCGGGCGAGAAGTGGTCGCCCAGCAGGTTGAAGCCGGGGCCCTTGAGTTCGACGATCGGCCCGCGGCCGTCGGCGTAGCCGCGCACGCCCTGTTCGAAGATTCCGAGGTCATACCCGCTGGTGAGCAGGAGTTCATGGCGGCGGACGGTGAAGAACGCGTAGACCAGGAACAGCGTGAGCGCGACCGCCCAGGGGATGAACCGCACCCGCCGGTCGGCAGGGGATAACGCGGTTGACGATTCGTCACCCTCCGACCTGCGCTGGAGTGCTGATGTGAGTGTACTAATTGTCACTGAACATCCCCGTCGTTCCGGGTGCGAGTGGTCGTGCGGCCGATTCTGCTCGGCGGTCCGGGGCGGCGGGCCGGTTCGGCCGTGGGCGAACGCCACCGGGTGCGAGGGCCCCGGGCGGGCACCGTAGCATGGGGAAGCCCTCCCCGGCGATTGAGGCGCCGGGGAGGGCAAACCCTGAATGACGAAAGGGCGGTTCAGGGTTGACGAACAGTCATCCCACGGACTGACGGAGGGTCAGCGCCACTGCTGGTACGAGCCGCCGTTGCCGCCCAGCGTGTAGACGTCGCCGTTGCCGTTGCTGTCCAGGTAGAGGCCGGTGGCCACGTTCTGGTAGGTGTAGCCGTAGCTGGCGCGCCGCTTGACCCACTTCTGGTAGCTGCCGCCGTTGCAGCTCAGGGTGTAGACGTTCCCGTTGCCGTTGGAGTCGAGGCAGAAGCCGGTGGCCTTGTTCTGCAGGGTGAAGGTGGAGCCGCCCAGGTCGTTGGCGTACCAACGCTGGTACGAGCCGCCGTTGCCGGGGAGGGTGTAGACGTTGCCGTTGCCGTTGCTGTCGAGGTAGCGGCTGGTGGCGACGTTCTGGAGGGTGATCTCGCTGGCGGCGCTCGCCGGGCCGGCGGCCAGGACGGTCATGCCGCCGGCCAGCACGGCCGCCGAGGAGACGAGGGCAGCGGCGCGCTTGAGGGACTTCATCGCGTTTCCTTCCCGTGGTGACCGACGCTTCGGTCGGATCGCCACCGAACGTATCCGGAAATGCGACTCCGGCGGGCTTCTTTCGTACGGGATATATCGGCGTTCGGCCATGTGAAATGAAGCAGCTCAGCTTTTATGCATATGAGCCGAAGAATTCACTCCGGTTTGTCAACGAAGGGATTTCTGTGGAGGGCGTGTCCGGGCGCTGTGAAGGGCGGCGCTTTCCGGCGGGCGTGTCGGCATCGCGGTAAGCGGACAAAGCGGATTAATCAACTGTCCGGAAACTTGGCCGGATCCGGCCGGGGCGCTCGGCCCCGGCCGGGGGCGCGAGGGGCGCGTTCGACGCGTTCAAGGCGTCCCGGGCTAACGTGTCCCGGGCGAACCCGTCCCGTACGAACCCGGGGGAATCCCGTGCGGCCCTAGGCGACCCACACCGTGGTGATGTTGCAGAACTCCCGGATGCCGTGCCCGGACAGTTCGCGGCCGAAGCCGGAGCGCTTGACGCCGCCGAACGGCAGCGCCGGGTGCGAGGCCGTCATCCCGTTGAAGAACACCCCGCCCGCCTGGATGTCCCGCACGAAGCGGTCCTGCTCCGCCGGGTCCTCCGTCCAGACGTTCGAGCTGAGGCCGAACGGGGTGTCGTTGGCCAGCGCGACCGCCTCGTCCAGGTCGGCCGCCCGGTAGACGGTCGCCACCGGGCCGAAGGTCTCCTCGTGGTGGATCCGCATCTGCGGCGTGATGCCGCTCAGCACGGTCGGCTCGTAGAACCACCCGCCGTCCAGCCCCTGCGGCCGCCGGCCGCCGCACTCCACCCGGGCCCCGCGCTCGCGCGCGTCGTCCACCAGTTCGGCCAGGTCGTCCCGCCCCTGCCGGCTGGCCAGCGGGCCGACCTGGGTGGCCTCGTCCATCGGGTCGCCGATCCGCAGCCCCCGCATCGCCTCGGCGAACGCCGCGGTGAAGCGGTCGTAGACGTCGGTGTGCACGATGAACCGCTTGGCCGCGATGCAGGACTGCCCGTTGTTCTGCGCCCGGGCCGTGACGGCGGTGGCGACGGCGGCGTCCAGGTCGGCGCTCGGCAGGACGACGAACGGGTCGCTGCCACCCAGTTCCAGGACCGCCTTCTTCACCACGTCGGCCGCCGTGGCCGCGACCGCCCGCCCGGCCGGCTCGCTGCCGGTGAGCGTCACGGCGGCCACCCGGGGGTCGCGGATCACCCCCTCGACCGCGCCCGAGCCGATCAGCAGGGTCTGGAAGCAGCCCTCCGGGAAGCCGGCCCGCTGGAACAGCTCCTCCAGCGCCACCGCGGTGCGCGGCACATTGGACGCGTGCTTGAGCAGACCGACGTTGCCGGCCATCAGCGCCGGCGCCGCGAACCGCACCACCTGCCAGAACGGGAAGTTCCAGGGCATCACCGCCAGGATCACGCCCAGCGGCCGGTACCGCACATACGCGCGGGCCGCCCCGGAGTCGGCGACATCGGCCGGCTCGGGGTGCTCGTCGGCGAGCAGCGCCTCGGCGTTCTCGGCGTACCAGCGCATCGCCTTGGCGCACTTGGCGGCCTCGGCGCGGGCGGCGGCGAGCGGCTTGCCCATCTCCTCGGTCATCGTCCGGGCGACCGTCTCGCGCTCCTGGTCGAGGAGGTCGGCGGCGCGGCGGAGCAGGCCGGCGCGCTGGGCGTAGGACGTGGTGCGGTAGGTCCGGAAGGCCGCCTCGGCGCGGGCCAGCCGCTGTTCGAGGCCGGCCGCGTCCAGCGGTTCGAAGGTCTCCAGGGTCTCGCCGGTCGCGGGGTTCACGCTTGCGATGGGCATCGGGGCCCTCCCAGGGGGTGCGCGGAGTACGGATGTCGGTCCTTCCACCCTCGCCCACCGCCCGCGCCGGGGCACGCCACCACCGCCCGGCGTGTCCCGCCGGGCGGCGGCGGGGGCCGAGGGGGGACTAATCGGGCAGCGCCTCGGCCCGGGCCGAGGCCTCGCGGGCGCGTGCGCCGGCCCTGGTCCGGCCGGCGATGACCAGGCGGTTGGGGAAGCGGTGCAGGTACTCCGCCTCCAGCTGCCCGGTCCGCAGGGTGTGCCGCTTCAGGGCCTCCTCGGAGCCGTACAGGAAGGTCTCGTGCCTGGTCCGGTGCAGCTGCTCCAGCTCGTGCACCAGGGTGTCGTTGTCCAGGGCGTGCGGGGAGATGCCCTCGGGCCTGGTGTGCGGGGCTTCGGGGTGCCGCATGGCCACTCCCTCCTCGGCGGAAACCGGAATCCCCCCGGAAACCCCCCGAGTACCCGTTGCCCGGCGAGCCCCTTCCGTACACCCGTGCGACGG
The DNA here is from genome assembly GCF_040302725.1 of Kitasatospora sp. NPDC097605. Lineage (NCBI taxonomy): Bacteria > Bacillati > Actinomycetota > Actinomycetes > Kitasatosporales > Streptomycetaceae > Kitasatospora > Kitasatospora sp. NPDC097605. The sequence goes on from NZ_JBEOSF010000021.1 coordinate 6,403, forward strand.
GTGCCGGACGCACAAGAGGTCTCGTACAGGGGCTGTTGCACAAGAGTTCTTGTGGATATCCTCGTGAGATGACCGAACGCACCGAGCCCGTCGCGGACGGCGTGCGGCAGATCGCCGACGCCCGCGTCCTGGCCGCCCTCACCCACCCCGTCCGCCGCCGGCTGCTGGACCTCCTCGCGGTGGACGGCCCCGCCACCGTCGGCCTGCTCGCCGGGCGCACCGGCCAGGCCGTCGGCAGCATCAGCCACCACCTCAAGGTGCTGGCCGGCGCCGACCTGGTCGAGGAGGCGCCCGAGCTGGCCCGCGACCGCCGCGAACGCTGGTGGCGCCCGACCGCCGGCACCCCGCGCTGGCGGCGCGCCGACTTCGCCGCCGACCCGGCCGCCGAGGCCGTCGCCGACGCCGCCGGCTCGCTCCAGCTGGAGCGCCAGGCCGCCCTGGTGCGCGGCTGGTCCGCCGCCCGTCACGATTACCCCGCGCCCTGGCGGGAGGGCTGCGCCGTGGCCACCGAGACCTGGCTGCGGCTCACCCCGGAGGAGGCCCGCGAGCTGGCCGGCGAGCTGGTCGAGCTGCTGGCCCGCTGGGCCGCCCGCCCGGTGCCCGAGGACGGGCGGGAGCGGGAGTCCGTGTTCGCCTTCGCCCACAGCGTCCCGGCCCGGCCGTGACGGACACCGAGCTGCGGGACACGCCCGGGTTAGCCGCCGGCCTCTTCGCCCACCGCGACTTCCGGCTGCTCTGGACGGGCGAGACGGTCAGCCGGCTCGGCTCGGCCGTCACCGCCGTCGCCCTGCCGCTGGTCGCGGTGGTCACGCTGGACGCCGGGCCGCTCGCCGCCGGCCTGCTGAGCGCCGCCGTCTGGCTGCCCTGGGTGCTGGTCGGCCTGCCGGCGGGGGTCTGGATCGGGCGGTGGAGCCGGCGCACCGTGCTCGTCCGGGGCAACCTCGTCTCGGCGGTCGTGTACGCCTCGGTGCCGGCGGCCGCGTGGTCCGGCGTGCTGACCTTCGCCCAGCTGCTGCTGGTCGCCCTGCTCGCGGGCACCTCGGCGGTCTTCCTCGGCGCCGCCCACCAGGCCTACCTGCCGGACCTGCTGCCGCCGGAGCGGCTCACCGAGGGCAACGCCAAGCTCCAGGGCGGCGCCTCGGCCGCCCAGGTCGCCGGGCCCGGGGTGGCGGGGCTGACGGTGCAGGCCTTCGGCGCGGCCGCGGCGCTGCTGGTCGACGCGGTGAGCTTCCTGGCCGCCGCGGGCGCGCTGCTGCTGATCCGCGACCGGCGGGCGGTGGCCGCGGAGCCGGACCCGGCGCCGCTCGGCTGCCGGATCCGCGAGGGGCTGGCCTTCGTCCGCCGCGACCCGTACCTGGGCGCGCTGCTGCGCTACGGGGCCGTCGCCAATTTCGCGCTGGCCGCCTACCAGGCGGTGGCGGTGCTCTTCCTGATCGAGGAGCTCGGCATGGCCCCCTCGGCCGTCGGCTGGCCGGCCGCGGCCGGCGCCCTCGGCGGTGTGGCCGGCGCGATGCTGGCCCGGCCGGTCACCCGGCGCTTCGGCACGGCGCGCGGCGTGCTGCTCGCGCTGCTCGGCATCACCCCCTTCGGCCTGCTGCTGCCGAGCGCCCGGCCCGGGGCGGGCGTGCTGCAGTACTCGGCCGGGCTGGCGGTGATGGTGGGCGGGGTGGTGCTCGCCAACGTGGTGCTCGGCAGCTTCCGGCAGCGCTATGTGCCGTCCCCGCTGCTCAGCCGGGTGGTGGCCACCTCGCTGGCCGCCAACCAGGCCACCATCCCGCTCGGCGCGGTGACCGGCGGCCTGCTGGGGGAGGTGCTCGGTCTGCGGCCGACGATGTGGATCATGGTCTCGCTGCTGGTGGCCGCCGCCGGCCTGCTCGTCGCCTCGCCGCTGCGGCGGGTGCGCGACCTGCCCGATGCGTGGTCGGGGCCGGCGGAATCGTAGGATGACCACTTCGTATCCGCACCGCGATCCCCGGACAGGCACCGATGCCCCTCCCCAAGGCCGAACTGCACCTGCACATCGAAGGCACCCTGGAGCCCGAGCTCGCCTTCGCGCTCGCCGCCCGCAACGGCGTCACCCTGCCGTACGCGGACACCGAGGACCTGCGGCGCGCCTACGCCTTCACCGACCTGCAGTCCTTTCTCGACCTGTACTACGCGCTGATGGCCGTGCTGCGGACCGAGGAGGACTTCGCCGAGCTGGCCGAGGCCTACCTGGCCCGGGCGGCGGCGCAGGGCGTGCGGCACGCGGAGATCTTCTTCGACCCGCAGGCGCACACCGCGCGTGGCGTGCCGCTGGCCGTCGTCGTGGACGGTCTCGGGCGGGCGCTGGACCGCAGCGAGGAGCGGCACGGCATCAGCACCCGGCTGATCATGTGCTTCCTGCGCGACGAGTCCGCCGAGTCCGCGCTGGAGACCTTCGAGGCCGCCCGCCCGTGGTTCGGCGGGCGGATCACCGGTGTCGGCCTGGACTCCGCCGAGGTCGGGAACCCGCCGGCCAAGTTCCGCGAGGTCTACCGGCGCGCCGCCGAGGCCGGCCTGCACCGGGTCGCCCACGCGGGCGAGGAGGGCCCGGCCGCGTACATCACCGAGGCGCTGGACGTGCTCGGCGTCGAGCGGATCGACCACGGGCTGCGCTGCCTGGAGGACCCGGCGCTGGTCGAGCGGCTGGTCCGGGAGCGGATCCCGCTCACCCTCTGCCCGCTCTCCAACGTCCGGCTGCGCTGCGTCGACACCCTCGCCGACCACCCGCTGCCGGCCATCCTGGACGCCGGCCTGCTGGCCACCGTCAACTCCGACGACCCGGCCTACTTCGGTGGCTACGCGGGGGACAACTTCGACGCCCTCGCCGAGGCGCTCGGCCTGGACGACGAGACCCTGCGGCTGCTGGCCGCCAACTCCTTCCAGGCCGCGTTCCTGACGGAGGAGCGCCGCGCCGCCCTGCTGGCCGAGGTCGCCGCCTACGAGTTCGCGCCGCGCGTCGCCGTCCGGGCGTAGCGCAGCAGGACCACGCCGTTGCCGAAGGCGCGGGTGGTCAGCAGTTCGAGGTCCTCGGGCAGGCCGTCCGTGAACAGCGGACGGCCGCGCCCGAGCAGGACCGGGTTGACGAGCAGGTGGTACTCGTCGACCAGGCCGTGGGCGCGCAGGGACGCGGCCAGGCCGGCGCCGCCGAGGGCGAGGTCCCCGGGCGTGGCGGCCTTGAGCGCGGCGACCGCCTCCGGGGTGGCCTCGGGGAGCACGGTGGTGTTCCAGCCGGCCCGGCGCAGGGTGCGGGAGAAGACCGTCTTCGGCGTCTCCCGCCAGATCCGGGCGAACTCGACGATCGTGGCGGGGGCGTCCGGGTCGTCGGCGGCGGTGGGCCAGAAGTCGGCCATCAGCTCGTGGGTGACCCGGCCGGAGACGAAGCCGCCCATCCTGCCCAGCTCCCCGTTGAGGTAGCGGTGCACCTCGTCGTCGACGCGGTGCCAGGAGATGTCCCGGTCCGGTCCTTCGAAGTAGCCGTCCAGCGAGACGGACATGAAAAGAACGATCTTCGACATCGCGGCCTCGCCCGGGATCGCGGGGGCGTCCGCCTCCGGACCTGCGCGGTCCGGAGGCGGACGGGGATCAGATCAGCGTGGACCAGTAGTACCAGAACCGCTTGAGGACCAGCAGCACGATCACGGCGTACCAGAGCGCCGGGACCACCCAGTGGTAGCGCGCCGCCTCCCGCACCACCGGGCGCAGGCCCCGCGGCACCGGGATGATCCCGGAGCGCAGATTGTGCAGCGTGGTGTACCAGAACAGCGGGATCATCGCCGCCCAGACCACCATGCAGTATGGGCAGAGCGCGCCGATCCGGTACAGCGCCTGGTACATCAGCCAGGTCACGAAGCCGATCCCGAACACCGTGCCGGCCTGCAGGCCCAGCCAGAACCAGCGCCGGTACGCGGCGCCCGCCAGCAGCCCGGCGCCGATCGCGACCACCACCGCGAACCCGGCGAGGCCGAGCAGCGAGTTCGGGAAGCCGAAGGCCTCGGCCTGGTCGCTGCGCATGATCGAGCCGCAGCTGATGATCGGATTGATATTGCAGTTGGGGACGTACGACGGGTCCTTGAGCAGCCGGATCTTGTCCAGCGTGAGGACGGCCGAGGCGAACAGTCCCAGCGCGCCGCCGATCACCAGCAGCAGGGCGAACGGGCGGCTCGCGCCGTAGGTGCGGCGCTCGGCGGCGGCGGTCATCCGGTCACCTGCTTGACCATCGCGGTGAACTTCTCCGGCGAGGCGGGCGCGCCGCCGGCGAAGACGTCGAGCTTCTGCCCGTCCAGGCGGACCGTCGGGGTGCCGGTGACGCCGCTCTTGTCGAAGGCCTTGTTCACCTGGTTGGCCCACGGCACGTAGGTGCCGTCCTGGACCGCCTTGACGAAGCCGTCGGTCTTCAGGCCCGGCACCTGGCCGGCCAGGTCGAGCAGGTGGTTGACGTCGGCGAAGGCGTCGTCGCGCTCGTCCGGCTGGTTGGCGTAGAGCACGTCGTGGAACTGCTTGAACTTGTCGACGCCCTCGTTCAGCGCCGCGCCGGCGGCGGCCAGCGCGGTGCGCGAGCCCTTTCCGCCGAGGCCCTGGTCGAGGAAGGTCGCCAGGTGGTACTCGATCTTGTAGCTGCCGGCGTCGGCGAGCTGCTGGATGGTCGGGCCGGTGGTGGTCTCCAGCTGCTCGCAGTAGGGGCAGCGGAAGTCCTCGTAGACCTCCAGGGTGTGCGGGGCGTCGGCCTTGCCGTAGGTGATCACGGTGCCGTCCGCGCCGGTCGCGTTGGCCGGCACCACCACCGGGCCGGAGGCCGCGGCGTCGTCGGAGCCGGAGGAGCCGCCGACGGCGAAGGCCACGCCCGCCACCAGGGCGAGCACGGCGGCGGAGGCGGCGCCGACCACGACGCGGCGGCGGACCCGCGCGGAACGGTCGGCGCGCTCGCGCTCCTCGCGCATCCGCTCGGTGGCGGCCCGGCGGGCGGCCTTGCGGTCGGCGTTCGCGGTGGTCTTCGCGGTGGTCTTCGCGGTCTTCGGGGTCTTCTTGGGGGAGGTGCTCATCGGAAAGTCGTCCTGGTGCTCGTGGAACGGCGTGCGGGCGCGGAAGCGGCACGGCCGGCCGGGGACCTCGCGGAGGTCTGCTCAGCGGGCGTGCGCGAGCACCGGCGGTCCGCGCCGGACGGCGGGGCGCAGCAGGACGGACTCGGCGGGTACCCGGACCCGGCTGGCGCGCGGGAACGGCACCCGGGCCACCGGGCGGGCCGGCAGCGGGGCGACGAGCAGCAGCAGCCGGCGGGCGGCCGCGCCGGGGAAGCGCTGGGCGAAGTCGCCGAGGATCCGCACCGTGCGGGCCAGCGAGCGCAGCGCGGCGTCGGCGCCGCGCAGCCAGGCGGCGGCGGCCAGGGCCAGCGCGCCGTGCAGGAGCAGCAGCGCCACCAGCCCGGCCGGCCGGGAGAGGCCGTGGCCGAGCAGGAAGCCGCCGAGCGAGCCGCCGCCGCAGAGCAGCGGTTCGAGGCCGCGCCCGGTGCCGGGCGGCAGCGAGGGGCAGGTGGACTGGGCGAGGTCGAACAGGGCGCTCAGGCCGAGTTCCAGCGGCAGGAACACCGCCGCGACGGCCCGGTAGCCGCGCTCGCGGCCGGCCAGGGCGAAGGCCACCGCGAAGACGGCGGCGCCGGCCAGGGCCAGCGTGCCGAGCGGCAGCGGACGGCCGGTGACCAGGACCTGGCCGAGCCCCGCGAGCAGCACGAGCAGCGCGGCGAAGATCGCCGCGCGCAGCGTCCTGGGGAGCGGGGCCGTGCTCATGGGACCCGAGTGTGCCACAGCCGGAGGGCTGGACGACGGACCGGGCGGACAGCTGTGAAGATCCTCACCACCGCCTCTGAGCTGCGCTTATATGCCGTTTACGTCCACGATCCCGGGGGTCTGCGCGACCGGCGCGGGCGGGACGGCGGCGGCCGCCACCCGGGCCTCGACCAGTTCCCGGAACAGCGCCAGGTCGGTCCGCACGGCGCGTTCGATGGCCCCGGCCAGTGCGAAGCCGCCCGGTCCGCCGAACACCTCGTGCACTGCCCGCGGGTCGTACTCGACGCGGATCTGCACCCGGGTGTGCGCGCGGTCGAGCGGGCGCAGCGCGAAGGCGCCCTGCAGCGGCAGGCCGTCCAGGGTGCGCCAGGTCATCACCCGGCCGCGCCCCCGGTCGGTGATCTCGGTCTCGACGTCCCGCTCGGTGCCGGCGATCTCCACTTCGAGGTGGGCGAGGTTGCGGCCGTGCGGCTGGGCGTTGCGGACGCCGTCGACGAACCGCGGGTAGTCGTGGACCCGGTGCAGCTGCTCCCAGGCGGCCAGCACCGGTGCTTCGATGTCGATCTGTTCCTCGAGCGTGCTCATGGCGGGGCCGGACCTCCTCGGCTGGCGCGCGGTCCACCCCTCCAGCCTGCGCCGCGGGCCGGTGGACGGCAAAGGCGGCGGGCGGGTCGGGGGCGGCTGAGCGAGACTGGTCGCATGCCGGAACTGCCCGAGGTCGAGGCCCTGACCGCCTATCTCTCCGGACGGCTGACCGGGCGGGTGATCGCCGAGGTCCAGCCGGTGGCGATCAGCGCCCTGAAGACCTACGACCCGCCGGTGACGGCGCTGGCGGGCCGGACGGTCGGCCCGGTGGTGCGGCACGGCAAGTTCCTCGACATCGAGGCCGGCGGGCTGCACCTGGTGGTCCACCTGGCCCGGGCCGGCTGGCTGCGCTGGAAGGAGGGCCTGCCCGCGCTGCCGCCGCGGCCGGGCGGGCGCAACCCGCTGGCGCTGCGGGTACGGCTGGAGGGCCCGGACGCCGACGGCTTCGACCTCACCGAGGCGGGCACCAAGAAGGGGCTCGCGGTGTACGTGGTGCGGGCGGCGACGGACGTCTCCGGGGTGGCCCGGCTCGGCCCGGACCCGCTGGACCCCGGCTTCGACCTGGCGCGCTTCCGGGCGCTGCTGAGCGGTGAGCGGCGTCGGATCAAGGGGGTGCTGCGGGACCAGAGCGTGCTCGCCGGCGTCGGCAACGCCTACTCGGACGAGGTGCTGCACGCGGCGCGGATGTCCCCGTACAAGCTGGCGGCCGAGCTGTCGGACGAGGAGACGGCCCGGCTGTTCGAGGCGCTCGGCACGACGCTGCGCGAGGCGGTGGAGCGCTCGCGCGGGCTGGCGGCGGGGGAGCTGAAGGCGGAGAAGAAGCTGGGCCTGCGGGTGCACGGCCGGACCGGGCAGCCCTGCCCGGTCTGCGGGGACACCGTGCGGGAGGTGTCCTTCGCGGACTCCTCGCTGCAGTACTGCCCGACCTGCCAGACCGGCGGCAAGCCGCTCGCGGACCGGAGGCTCTCCCGGCTGCTGAAGTGAGGCCCGCGGGTTCGCCCGCTCGCGGCTGCGGGCCGGCCCCGCCCGGTGGGGGTGGCGGGGCCGGTGCGGCCGGGGAGCGGGTGTGGTGACTCAGAGCTTGCGGGCGACGCCGCCCCAGTAGTAGGCCGCGTACGGGTCCTCGGGCTGCTCGCCGTCCGGGTGCCAGGCCATCACGGGGGCGACGCCGGGCTCGATCAGCTCCCAGCCGTCGAAGAACCGGGTGACCTCCTCCTTGCTGCGCGGCACCAGGGTCATCCCGGCGGCGCGGGCGGAGGCGGTCACCTGGGAGACGGCGGCCTCGTTGAAGTCCTGGGTGGGGTGGGTGAGCGCGAGGTAGCTGCCGGAGGGCAGCGCGTCGCGCAGCGCGGCGACCTTGCCCCACGGGTCGTCCTCGTCGGCGATCAGCATCAGCACGGCGATCATCAGCAGGCCGACCGGCTGGGAGAGCTCCAGCGTCGAGGTGAGGGCCGGGTCGGCCAGCAGCTCGGCGGGCTTGCCCAGGTCGGCGTGGATGTAGGTGGTGCGGCTGGCCGGGGTGGAGACCATCAGCGCACGGGCGTGGGCCAGCACGATCGGGTCGTTGTCCACGTAGACCACCCGGGTGTTGGGGCTGACCGACTCGGCGATCTCGTGGGTGTTCGGCGAGGTGGGGATGCCGGTGCCGAGGTCGAGGAACTGGCGGATGCCGTAGCGCTCGGCGAGGTGGCGCACGGCGCGCTTCTGGAAGCCGCGGTTCTCCTTGGCCTGCGCCTTCATGGTGGGCACGGCCTGCTCGATGGCCTGGCCCATCGCGCGGTCCGGCGGGAAATTGGTCTTACCGCCCAGCCAGTAGTCGTAGACGCGGGCGGAGTGCGGGGTGCTGGTGTCCACCCCGTACTTCTCCCACTGGCTCAGCTCGGCGTCGTCGTTGTCGGAGCGGTCGGCGAAATCCTGACTTGACGTCATGGCCACGTCCTCTGAAGACAGATCATCACACTGGGAGAGGTCAGAGTAGCGGGCCCGGCGGGAATCCGGTCAGGGGGTGCGCGAACCGGTCGTGACATGGGCCGTTGGGGTGGTGATCAAGCCCGTCGGGGTTGCCGCTGGGAGGCGGGCCGATGAACGGGGGAGACATCCGCCATGCTGTCTGATCGTCAGATTACTTCACGAAGATTGCTGCTGGTCGCGGCGGGGATGTCGCTGCTCGGGCTGGCCGGCTGCGGCCGGGCCGAGGAGGTGGTGCGGGCCGCTCGGGCGGCGGATTCCCCTGGGCCGGATGCCGTGCCGGACGCCCCGTCCGCCACCCCGAGCCCGTCCGCCGCGCCTGCTCCCTCCGCGGCCCCGAGTCCGTCCGCCGCCCCGCCGGCCGCGCCGGCCGCGGACGCGGCGCCGTCCGCCGCCCCGTCGTCCACCGCCGCCTCGGCACCCGTTTCGGCCCCTGCCTCCGCCCCCGCCTCGGCCGCGCCGACGCCCGGGCGGGCGCTGACGGACGGCGAGAGCCGGCCGGTCTACGAGCTGGACGCCGCCCGACGGGTGGTCGCGCTCACCATCGACGACGGTCCCGACCCCCGGCACACCCCGACCGTGCTGGCGCTGCTGGAGCAGTACGGCATCCGGGCCACCTTCTTCCTGATCGGCGAGAACGCCGTCGAGCACGCCGGCCTGGTCCGCGAGATCGCCGCCCGCGGCCACCACATCGCCAACCACACCTGGACCCACCCCGACCTGCGCGGCCTCTCCGAGGGCAAGGTCCGCGACGAACTGGAGCGCACCTCCGACCTGCTGCACCGGACCACCGGCAAGGTGCCGACCTGGTTCCGGGCGCCGGGCGGCGACTGGTCCTCGACGGCCCTGCGGGTGAGCGCCGAACTGGGCATGCGGCCGATGGCCTGGTCGGTCGACCCCCGGGACTGGGCCCGCCCCGGGACCGGTGTGATCACCGACCGGATCCTCAAGGACGTCCGCCCCGGGGCGATCGTGCTCAACCACGACGGCGGCGGGGACCGCTCGCAGACGGTGGCGGCGCTGAAGACCTATCTGCCGGTGCTGATCGACGAGGGCTACCACTTCACCGCCCCGGCGGGGTGAGCAAATGGTCGAACGGAGAAGTCGCGGGAAACGCGCTTAAACCACCCGAAAGGATGGCGCAGCAGAATCGTTTCCCCGTTTTTTGGGCCTCTAGGGTGATCTCGCACCAATTCCCCAGGTACCGCCGTGTACCGCCTGAAAGGGCCACCCGTCATGCGTCTGCGCAACGCTGTGCTCGCCGCCACCAGTGCGATCGTGCTCGTCCTCGCCGTCCCGGTCTCCGCCAACGCCGCCACCGGCGAATTCCGCTACAGGTACGGCGCCGATTACACGGGCGCGCTGATCGACCCGGAGAGCCGCGCCTGCATCGACCTGCCGGAGGCCACCGCCGAGGAGCCGGCGTTCGCGCCGTCGAACCGGACCGGCTCGACCGCCACCGTCTTCCTCGACCCCGGCTGCGCGGGCGACACCTCCTTCACGCTGCGGCCGGGCGGGCGGGCCGGCAACCGGCTGCTGGTCCGCTCGGTGGTCTTCTCCTGAGCCGCCCCGCCCCGGCGCGGTCGATCCGCCCCGGCGCGGCCGGTCCGTTCCGGCGGTCGATCCGCCCCGGCGCCCAGGCGCCGTCCTGCGAAGCGAATTCGTACGAAGCACGGGACAAGTCCGCGATTGGTTGAGACCATTCCGGTGAACCGGCCGTGAACTCCGGCCGGTGGGACGCATGATGACACCGGGAGCGGCCGTGCCGATTCGAACCGCCGGGCTCTCCGCCCGGACCCGCAGAGTGCTGGTCCTCGCCGTCGTCCTGCTGCTCGCCGCCGTCGGCTTCGGGGTGCAGCGGGCGACGGGCGGCGAGGACGCCGGCCCGGGCGGCGGCGCGGACGGGCCCGTCGCCGTTCCCGCCGGCCCGCGCACCGCCGACCGGATCGTCCCGGTGCCGCTCTCCGTCGCCGCCGGCTCCGGCCCCGGCTACCGGCTCACCGAGCGCACCGCCGTGCGGACCGTCCCCGGGACCGAGGCCGTCGAACGGCAGGCCGGGGAGGTGCGGCGGATCGCCGAGCAGCTCGCCGAGGCGCTGCGCCGCCCCACCGGGCTGCCGCTCCCGGTGGCGGCCGACGCGGGCGCGGCGGGCACCGAGGGCATCAGCCTGCTGCTCGACCCCGGGCTGCCCGAGGCGACCGGGACCGAGGGTTACCGGCTCACCGCCGACGCCACCGGCGTGCGGATCACCGCCCGCGCCCCCGAGGGCCTCTTCCGGGGCACCCAGACCCTCCGTCAGCTGCTGCCCCCGCAGATCGAGAGCCCGCGCCCGGTCACCGGCGGCCCGGAGTGGACGGTCGCGCCGGTGACCGTCGAGGACCGCCCGCGCTACGGCTACCGGGGCGCGATGCTGGACGTCGCCCGGCACTTCTTCACCCCGGCCGAGGTCAAGGGGTTCATCGACCGGCTCGCCCTCTACAAGCTCAACCACCTCCATCTGCACCTGAGCGACGACCAGGGCTGGCGGATCGAGATCCCGTCCCGGCCGGCGCTGACCGAGGTCGGCGCGGTCAGCGAGGTCGACGGCACCCCGGGCGGGTTCTACACCGCCGCCGACTACCAGGAGATCGTCCGCTACGCGCAGGAGCGGTACCTGACCGTCGTCCCCGAGGTCGACCTGCCCGGCCACAGCAACGCGATCCTCGCCTCGTACCCCGGGCTGGACTGCACCAGGAGCGCCCGCCCCTGGCCGTACACCGGGATCGAGGTCGGCTTCTCCACGCTCTGCCCGACCGGCGACGAGGTCTTCGCCTTCACCCAGGAGGTGGTCACCGAGGTCGCCCGGCTCACCCCCGGGCCGTACCTGCACCTCGGCGGCGACGAGGTGAAGAAGATGTCCCCGGCCGAGTACGCGCAGTTCGTGCGGCGGGTGAACGACCAGGTGACCGCCGCCGGGAAGACGCCGGTCGGCTGGAACCAGACCGCGCCGGGCGGGGTCGGGGTGCTGCAGTTCTGGGACGGCCGGGGCGGGCGGGACGAGGAGCTGAAGGAGGCCGCCGAGCGCGGCGCCAAGGTGATCATGTCCCCCTCCGGCCGCAGCTACCTGGACATGAAGTACGAGGCCGGCTACCCGCTCGGGCTGGTCTGGGCCGGCACCATCGACGTCTGGACCGCCTATTCCTGGGACCCGGACACCCTGTTGCCGCTGCCTGCCGGCTCGGTGCTCGGCGTCGAGGCGCCGCTGTGGACCGAGACGCTGGACACCCCGGAGGAGCTCGACGTCATGCTGTTGCCCCGGCTGCCCGCGCTCGCCGAACTGGGCTGGTCGTCCAAGGAGAGCCACTCCTGGGACCGGTTCAAGAGCCGCCTCGCCGAGGAGGGCGCCCGCTGGGAGGCCGCGGGGTACCGCTACGAGAAGCGGCGCGAGGTGCCCTGGCCCGCGCCGTGACCGGGGTGGGGGATCGTCCATCGGCGGCGTAGCGTGACCAGGGGAGGGTTCGCGCAGATCCCGAGACGGCGCAGGAGGAACGATGTCCGAACGGGAAACGGACCCGGCGGAGCAGGAGGAGTTCGCGGGTCGTGTGCTGCAGGTGCTCAATGACGCCTGCCTGGGATTGATGGCCAGTGTCGGCCACCGGACCGGCCTCTTCGACACCATGGCCGGCCTCGTACCTTCGACCAGCGAGGAGGTCGCCCGGGCCGCCGGGCTGGACGAGCGCTACGTCCGCGAGTGGCTGGGCGCCATGGTGGTCGGCGGGTTCGTCGAGTACGAGCCGCAGGGGCGCACCTACCGGCTGCCGCCCGAGCACGCGGCGTCACTGACCAGGGACGCCGGGCCGGACAACCTGGCCGGGATGATGCAGTACCTGTCGCTGATGGGCGAGGTCGAGGAGCGGATCGTCGAGGCGTTCCGCAAGGGCGGCGGACTGCCCTACTCCGCCTACCCGCGCTTCCAGGCGTTGCAGGGCGAGGAGACCGCCGCCATGTACGACGCGGCGCTGGTGGACGTCGTCGTGCCGCTGGTGCCGGGGCTCACCGAGCGGCTGCGGGAGGGCATCGACGCGGTCGACATCGGCACCGGGCAGGGCCACGCCGTCAACGTGCTGGCCAAGGCCTTCCCGGCCAGCCGGTTCACCGGCGTGGACATCTCCGAGCAGGGCATCGGCGCGGCCAAGGCGGAGGCCGCCGCGCACGGCCTGGACAACACCCGCTTCGAGCTCGCCGACTCGGCCGGCCTCACCGGCTCCTACGACCTGGTCACCGCGTTCGACGTGATCCACGACCTGGCCCGGCCGGACCGCACCCTGCGGGCCGTCGCGGCCGTGCTGCGGCCCGGCGGGGCCTTCCTGATGGGCGACATCGCGGCCAGCAGCCGGCTGGAGGAGAACATCGACCACCCGCTCGCCCCGGCGCTGTACACCTTCTCGACCTTCTACTGCATGACGGTCTCGCTCGGTGAGGGCGGCGCCGGGCTCGGCACCGTCTGGGGCGAGCAGACCGCCCGGCGGATGCTGGCCGAGGCGGGCTTCGGCTCGGTGGACGTCCGGCGGATCGAGGGCGATCCGCTGAACCAGTACTACGTGGCCCACCTCGACACGGCGGCGTAGCGGGCGTTCCGGGGGCCGGGCGGGCCGGGTGGCCGTGGCGGGGGGTGCGGACGTAGGTTCGAAGAGTCCCCGTGTGAAGGGAGGGCGGCCATGACCGGCAACGGCTACGCACACCCCGAGGCACTGGTCGGCACGGAGTGGCTGGCCCACCACCTGGACGACGGTACGCTCCGGGTCATCGAGGTGGACGAGGACACCGAGGCCTACGCCCGCGGTCACCTGCCCGGCGCGATCGCCTGGGACTGGACCACCGACCTGCACAGCCCGGTCGGCCGCGACTACGCCGACCGCGCGGGCGTCGAGCACCTGCTGCGCGCCGCCGGGGTCGAGGACGACACCACCGTGGTGCTCTACGGCGGCAACGACAACTGGTTCGCCGCCTACGCCTACTGGCTGCTGCGGCTGCGCGGCTACGGCCCGGTGCGGCTGCTCGACGGCGGGCGCAAGAAGTGGGAGCTGGAGGGGCGCGAGCTGACCGAGGAGGTCATGGACTACCAGCACAGCCCCTTCCGGCTCACCGGGCCGGAGCACCCGGAGGTGCGGGCGCTGCGGGACGAGGTGCTGGCCAAGGCGGAGGTCTTCGCCAAGCCGGGGTCGGACGCGGTGCTGGTGGACGTGCGCTCGCCCGCCGAGTACCGGGGCGAGGCGCTGGCCCCGCCGCACCTGCCGCAGGAGCAGGCGCAGGTGCCCGGCCACATCCCCGGCGCGGTGAACATCCCCTGGTCACGGGCGGCCAACGAGGACGGCACCTTCCGCTCGGCGGAGGAGCTGCGGGCGCTGTACGGCGGGGAGGGCGTCCAGCCGGAGCGCGAGGTGATCGCCTACTGCCGGATCGGCGAGCGCTCGGCGCACACCTGGTTCGCGCTGACCGAGCTGCTCGGCTACCCGCACGTCAAGAACTACGACGGCTCGTGGACCGAGTACGGCTCGCTGGTGCGGGCCCCGGTCGCCCTGGGGTCCTAGGCCGTACGGCATAGGAGGGCCATACGGTGTATGACGGGCCGTCGGAAGTTCATGACATGCCGTCAACGATCGGCTGCGCCGGGATGTCCGCCTGTATCTTCTTATGAACATCTCAGAGTTCAGGCGTAGGGCAGGGGCCGTCGGGACAAGGATCGATCCGACCCGTTGTCCCAGTGACCCTGTGGAGGACCCCCGTGCGCAAGAGGCTGATCGTCTCTGCCGCTGCCGGCGCGCTCGCCCTGCTGCTCTCCGTCCCCGCCTCCGCCGCCCAGGCCGGCCCGGGCGCGGCGGGCATCGGCGACCCCTACTACCCGAACGCCGGCAACGGCGGCTACGACGTCTCGCACTACGACATCCGGCTGAAGTACCAGCCCGCCACCGATGAGCTGGAGGGCACCACCACCATCCTGGCCACCGCCACCCAGGACCTCACCCGCTTCAACCTCGACTTCGTGCTCCAGGTCAAGGAGGTGCTGGTCAACGGGCGCACCGCCAGGTTCGCCGGCACCGGTGAGCAGGAACTGGAGGTCACCCCGGCCCGGACGATCGCCAAGGGCAGCCCGATCACCGTCGTCGTCCGCTACGCCGACAAGCCCGGCGAGGTCGAGCGCGGCGGCTACTCCGCCTGGCTCCGCACCCCCGACGGCGGCGTGGCCGCCAACGAGCCCGAGGGCTCCGCCTGGTGGTACCCGAGCAACGACCACCCCACCGACAAGGCCACCTTCGACGTCTCGGTGCTGGTGCCGAACGGCACCCAGGTGGTCAGCAACGGAACCCTGACCACCAGTCAGCGCCCGGGCTGGACCCGCTACAACTACCGGCAGACCAAGCCGCAGGCCACCTACCTGGCCACCCTGGCGGTCGGGAAGTTCGACCTCCGCCAGGACACCACCCCGGGCGGGCTGCCCGTCATCACCGCCTACAGCCCCGACCTCGGCGTCAACGCCGGCGCCGCGCAGGCCAGCGTCGAGCGCACCGGCGAGCTGGTCGACTGGCTGAGCACCGTCTTCGGGCCCTACCCGTTCGACACGGTCGGCGGCTACGTGCCCAATGTGCCCACCGGCTACGCGCTGGAGACCCAGGGGCAGATCTTCTACAGCCCCGCCCAGTTCGCCCGCGGCGCCAACACCTCCGTGGTGGTGCACGAGCTGGCCCACCAGTGGTACGGCGACAGCGTCTCGGTGCAGCGCTGGAGCGAGATCTGGCTCAACGAGGGCTTCGCCCGGTACGCGCAGTGGCTCTGGTCGGACCACGAGAACGAGGGCACCACCCAGGAGCTGGCCGACTTCTTCTACGACTACTACCCGGCCGACGACCCGTTCTGGTCGATCAGGCCGGGCGACCCGGGCGCGGACCACCAGTTCGCCGGCGCCGTCTACGACCGGGGCGCGATCGCCATCCAGGCGCTGCGCAACACCGTCGGCGACGAGAAGTTCTTCGCGATCCTCAAGGGCTGGCCGGCCGAGCGCAAGTACGGCAACGCCACCATCCAGCAGTTCCAGGCGTACGCCGAGCGGGTCTCCGGCAAGCCGTTGGGCGAGCTCTTCAACACCTGGCTGTACACCCCGGGGAGGCCGGCGGCGGGCTCGTTCGGCATCGGGGGCGCCCCGGCCGCGGCGAGCCTCGCGCCGGGTGCCGCCGACCCGGGCATCGCCGCCCCTGGTGCGCGGCCGGAGCCGAAGTCCTGGAAGAAGATCCAGGAGACCAACTCGGTTCACGATCACAGGTGATGACCGAGCATCGGGACTAGCTTCGCCGAGGTGCCGGGGCCCGGCCGTCCGGACGTGAGCGGACGGTCGGGCCCCGGCGCGGTCGGGCGTGGGTGCGGTCAGGCCTGGATCCTGCGTTCCTCGGTGAGCACCAACTCCTCGATGCCGTGGAGGAACCGCTCCATCGCCGGCCTGGGGAGCAGCGCCGGGTCGGCGGTCATGGCGAGTTGCAGGGCGGCGGGGGTGCGCAGGGCGTCCAGGGCGTAGGTCAGCCCCGGGCGCGGATCGAAGTCGACGGGCCAGTCGAGCGTGGTGCGCCCGTCCTCGCCCGCGGTGGGCGCGCCGGGGGCGGCCAGGCCGCTCGGCAGCAGGTCGCGGGTGTCGTTGAAGACGCAGGAGCGGTCGGCGAGCGGCACCCGCTCGGCGGTCAGCCGCTCGATCTCCGCGTCGAGCAGGTGCCGGTCGTAGTAGGCGTGCCGGTAGGCGGCGATCGACGCGGCGTGGGTGCGGCCCACCGCCGCGCCGAAGTCGCCGTCGGCGTCCGGGAGATGGAGCAGGGCGTCGCCGGCGACCACGCTGACGGCGTCGGCCAGTCCGGACAGGAAGCGGTTGTTGACCACGACCTGGAGCACCGCGTCGGAGCGGCCGGCCAGCCGGGCCGTCATCGCGGCGGCGGCCGCGAGCAGGACGGTGGAGGAGCCGGTGCGGTGCGCGGTGGCGACCGTCTCGACGGCGCGCAGCAGCGCGGGCGAGCTGAGCACGGCGTTCGGGAACCGTTCACCGGAACCGGCGTCGGCGCCGGTCGCCGGGAAGAGCCGGGCCGGGGCGGCGCGCAGCTTGCGCAGGGTGTGCGCGCGGGCGTTGGCGTCGCGCTTCACGCCGCGCTCCGAGGTCTGGAACGCGGCCTCCTCCAGCGGCTGCCGGGGCGAGCGGGCGGCCCGGACGGCCTCCGGGTCGGCGCCCAGGGCGAGTTCGGCGAGGTCACGGACCAGCAGGCCCATGCCGGTGCCGTCCACCGCGGTGTGGGAGAGCACCAGCGAGACGTGCCGCACCAGGCCGTCGGCGACCACCAGGCCGACCCGGATCGGCCACTCGGCGGCGCAGTCGAAGGACCGGCCGGCCAGCTCCTCGTGCAACGCGCCGCCGACGGCCGTGAGTCCGTCCCGGCCGGTGTCCGCCGCGCAGTCGCGCACGTGCACCGTCAGCCGCCCGTCCGGGTCGACCTGCTGGCGCAGGCCGGCGCCGTCCGGCTCGGGCAGCAGCCGGGTGTGCAGGGAGTCGTGCAGCCGGAGCAGGTGGCCGAGGGCGTCCAGGACGGCCGGCAGCGGCAGCCCCGGGTCGATCGGGGTGGCGGTGGCGATGTTGAAGCGGGGGCGGTCGGCGGGGGCGGTGCGGTGGACGACGCCCCAGATGGCCCGCTGGCCCCAGGTGGCGGGTCCGCTGCCGGAACGGCCGGCGGTGAGGGATATCTCCAGTTGTCGACTCGTGGTCACCGTGGGGATTCTCCGATGCGCTCGTTCGAAACTCGGTGGGGGATACGGATGGTGCTGGGGTGTGACCCGGGTGCGGTGGGAGCCGTCCCGCAGAGTCTGCTGTACGGCCCGGACACCCGTCGAGCCCCGGCCGGCCCGTAGGACGCCGGCCCCGCTACACGGTGCCCGGCGGGTGGAGGGTGCCGCTGCGGGCGACCCGGGCGTACCAGTGGGCGCTGGACTTCGGGGTGCGGGCGAGGGTGCGGTAGTCGACGTGGACCAGGCCGAAGCGCTTGGTGTAGCCGTACGCCCACTCGAAGTTGTCCAGCAGTGACCAGAGGAAGTAGCCGCGCACATCGGCGCCGTCGGCGACCGCCCGGTGCAGGGCCGCGAGGTGCGCGTGCACGAAGGCGGCCCGGTCGGGGTCGTCGACGGTGCCGTCCGGGCCGGGCCGGTCGGGGCAGGCCGCGCCGTTCTCGGTGACCACGAGCGGCAGGCCCGGACGGCGGCGGGCGAGGGCGGTGAGCAGCTCGTACAGGCCGGACGGGTCGACGGCCCAGTCCATCGCGGTGCGCTCGCCCGGGGCCTGGTGGAAGCCGACCCGGTCGGCGCCGGGCCAGGGGGAGGCGCCGCCCGCGCCGTGGCCGTCCTCGCGGGCGGGCGCGGCGCCCTCGGGCGTGGCGGAGACCACGCTGGGGGTGTAGTAGTTGACGCCCAGCCAGTCGATCGGCTGGTGGATCGCGGCCGGGTCCCCGGGGCGGACGAAGGACCAGTCGGTGAGGTGTGCGGTGTCCGCCAGCAGGTCCTCGGGGTAGCCGCCGTCCAGCATCGGGCCGAGGAACACCCGGTTGCCGACCGCGTCGATCCGGCGCACGGCGTCCCGGTCGGCGGGGGAGGGGGTGAGCGGGCGCAGCGCGTGCAGGTTCAGCGAGACCGACACCTCGGCCCCGGCGGGCAGCACGGAGCGCAGCGCCGAGACGGCCAGGCCGTGGCCGAGGTTGAGGTGGTGGGCGGCGCGCAGGGCGGCCGCCGGGTCGGTGCGGCCGGGGGCGTGCACGCCCGAGCCGTAGCCGAGGAAGGCGCTGCACCAGGGCTCGTTGAGGGTGGTCCACCGGGTGACGAGGTCGCCGAGCGCCTCGCCCGCCAGGGCCGCGTAGGCGGCGAAGCGCTCGGCGGTGCGGCGCTCCGGCCAGCCGCCGGCGTCCTCCAACTCCTGGGGGAGGTCCCAGTGGTAGAGGGTGGCGACGGGGGTGATCCCGGCGGTGAGCAGTTCGTCGGCGAGGCGGCGGTAGAAGTCCAGGCCGCGCCGGGAGGCGGGGCCGCGGCCGGTGGGCAGGACCCGGGGCCAGGAGATCGAGAACCGGTAGGCGGTGAGGCCGAGGCCGGCCATCAGCCGGACGTCCTCGCGGAAGCGGTGGTAGTGGTCGGCGGCCACGTCGCCGGTGTCGCCGCGGTGCACCTTGCCGGGCGTCCGGCAGAAGGTGTCCCAGATCGACGGGGTGCGGCCGTCCTCGGCGGCCGCGCCCTCGATCTGGTAGGCGGAGGTGGCGGCGCCCCAGTGGAAGCCGGGCGGGAAGCGGAGCGCCGCGCCGTCGGTGCCGGAGCCGGGCAGGGTCATGGTGGTCCTCCGAGCGGGAGCAGGGGGCGGGGCCGGTCCTCGACCGCGCCTGCGGTGGTGCCGCTCCCAGGTGTCTGCCCCGTGGGGCGCGCGCACCATCACGGGAATGGGTCGTGCGGTCCGGCGGGGCCCGGTCGGGCGTCAAGGCGGCGGGGGAGTCCGAATCCGATCGAGTGGTTGATGTTCCCGTCCGGGTGATGCCGGTTCCGTCACGTCGTGTGTGCGCCAAGAGTGGTGCGCCATGACCACTCCAGACATCAGCGTTCCCGGCACCAAGAGCTTGACCACCGCCGCCGCGGTCGGGGCGCCGGCCGCCGGGCCCTCGCGGCGGTCCGTCGTCACGATCACCGGCGCCTCGGTGCTCGCCGCCGGGCTCACCGCCGCCTCCGCCGCGCCCGCGACCGCGCTCAGCCCGGCCGCGGCGCCGGCCCTCGCCCCGGCCGACGTCCCACCGGGCACCGACGAGCAGGCCTTCAGCACGGTGGCCCGCGCGATCGCCGTCTACGACGAGCACGACCGGCCGCTCGTCCCCGGCTATCTGAAGATCGTCCGGGACGGCCTGCCCGCCGGGCGGGCCCGGGCGACCAAGCGGGTGCTGGTCGTCGGCGCCGGACCGGCCGGGCTGCTCGCCGCCGACCTGCTCAACCGGGCGGGCCACGACGTCGTCGTCATCGAGGCCAACGGCAACCGGGTCGGCGGCCGGATCAAGACCTTCCGCAAGGGCGGCCACGAGAACGGCCAGCAGCCGTTCGCCGACCCCAGGCAGTACGCCGAGGGCGGCGCGATGCGGCTGCCCGAGAGCCACCCGCTGGTGATGGCGCTGCTCGACAAGTACGACCTGCCGCGCCAGGAGTTCCTGCTGGTGGACGTGGAGGTGGAGAACCCGTCGGTGCGGGCCAACCGCACCTGGATCCACGTCAACGGCCTGCACGTACGCCGCGCCGACTACGAGGCGGACCCGAGGGAGGTCAACGAGAGCTTCGGTGTCACCGGCCCCAACCGGGCCAGGACCGCCGCCGCCGTCTACGGTGACGCGCTGGAACCGGCGATGGCGCTGGTGCGCGGCAAGGAGGGCGCGGCCCTGGTCGAGGGCTGGGCCACCGTCCTGCGGCGGTACGGCCACTGGTCGATGTACCGGTACCTCACCGAGGAGGCCGGGCTGGACATCAGGACCATCGACCTCATCGGCACCGTCCAGAACGTGACCTCGCGGCTGCACCTCTCCTTCGTGCACAGCTTCCTCTCCGCCGCGCTGATCGACCCGAAGACCAAGTTCTGGGAGATCAAGGGCGGCACCGCCCGGCTGGTCGACGCCCTCTACACGGCCGTCAAGGGCAAGGTGCGGTTCGACCGGCGGGCCGTGCGCGTCGACCGGCACGGCAGCAAGGTCCGGGTGCACACCGTCTCCGAGGAGTGCCAGAGCGGCAGGGGCGGGGTCACCGAGGTCTTCGAGGGCGACGAGGCGATCATCACCGTCCCGTTCGCCGGGCTGCGGCACGTGGCCTTCGACCCGCCGCTCGGCTACGGCAAGCGGCGCGCGATCACCGAACTGCACTACGACGCCGCGACCAAGGTGCTGCTGGAGTTCTCCCGCCGCTGGTGGGAGTTCACCGAGGAGGAGTGGAAGGCCTCGCTGGACGGCATCGAGGCCGGGCTCTACGAGCGCTACCGGGCGGAGCGGGTCGAGGACGGCCGCTACCTCGGCGCGCACGCCTCGGTGCAGCAGCTCGGGGTGAGCGTCCCGGAGGACCTCAGGAAGTGCTTCGCGGACTTCCGCCCGACCGGCGCCGACCCGGCGGCCTCCCATGTGCGCGGCGGCGGCTCGGTGAGCGACAACGCCAACCGGTTCGTCTACTTCGAGCACGCCCACCCGCTGGGGGGCAGCGACGGCGGTGTGGTGCTCGCCAGTTACAGCTGGGCCGACGACGCGCTCAAGTGGGACGCGTACGCCGACGAGGAGCGCTACCTGCGGGCGCTCGCGGGGGTGCAGGCGATCTTCGGGCGCCGCTGCGAGGTCTTCTTCACCACCAAGTGCAAGACCCAGTCGTGGGTGCGCGACCACTACGCCTACGGCGAGGCCTCGGTGCTGCTCCCCGGGCAGCACACGGAGCTGTTCCCGGACGTCCCGGGCTCCGAGGGGCCGCTGCACTTCGCGGGTGACCACACCTCCACCAAGCCGGCCTGGGTCGAGGGCGCACTCGAGTCGGCCGTGCGGACGGCGCTGCTGGTCCACCAGGGCTGACGCGGCCCGCTCCCTCGGAGGGGCGATCCCCGTGGCGGGCGGGGATCGCTCCGGGCGGGGGTCCGGTCGCGCGGGGGTCAGCGGCGGGTGGCGGTGACGAGGTGGTAGTCGAGCAGCCCGTCGCGCCAGGTGTGGAGGAAGTTGCGGCTCCAGTGGCCGGGCGGGACGGTGCCCTCCAGGTACCGGTCCAGGCCCGGCCACACGTCCGCGCCGATCGACTCGGTGCCGACGTCGGTGAACCCGGCGGCCGCGAGGTCGGCGGTGAACGCGTCCAGCGGGTGGGCGACGTCCAGGCCACTGGCGAAACTGCCGAGCAGGATGCTCAGCCGCTCGGCGACGTCCGGCCCGTCGGCGCTGAAGAAGGTGGTGACCACCAGCCGCCCGCCCGGCCGCAGCACCCGGGCCGCCTCCCGGGCGAACCCGGTCAGCTCCCGGAAGTGCTGCGCCGCCTCGACCGAGTACAGGCCGTCCAGCGAGGCGTCCGCGAACGGCAGGTCGTCCGCCGGGCCCAGCGAGTAGGCCAGCCGGTCCGGGAAGGTCGCCAGCGCCTTGGCGTTGACGGCGCGGGCGCGCTCGATCTGGTCCGGGTGGATGTCGACGCCCGTCACCGCCGCGAAGCGGAACTCGCAGAGCGCGAGCGCCGCGCCCAGCCCGCGCCCGCAGCCGACCTCGCCCAGCCGCAGCGACTCCCTCGGCCCGGGGAAGGCGCGCAGCACCCGGCGGTAGAGGTCCTCCTGGCTGCGGACCCGGTCCTCGGGGGTCGGCGCGGTGGTGCGGATGCCGCTCCAGTCACCGAAGTTGATGAATCCGCCGGCGAAGCTGGCGGCCCGTGACAGATCGTCGGCGCCGTAGGTCTGGCGTACCGGTCCGGGGATGCGGTCCTGGCTCATGGCTCGCTCGGGCTCCTCGTGTGTAGTGGCGGCGGCCGATGGGGCGGCGACGGGCGGGAGGGCCGGTGCTCCGGGTCTCCCGCGGGCGCGCGCCGCTGTACGTACCCAAACATGCCTGGGACGGAACTACCCGAAGAAGTGGTTTCGCGCGACAACACGCAGGCCAATCGGGTTGTGAGTGATACGGGATGATGAGCATGCTTGCTGCTATGACTTCGGCTCCGTCGCTCCCGCACCCTACCGCCGCTCCCGACGCGGACAGCACCGACCACCAGCACGAGTAGGCGCTGGTGGACGTCGAGACCCTCCGGACTGCGGCCCGGGCCACCCTCGACGCGGCGACCACCGAGCGCACCCCGCTGCTCGGCGAGGTCTACCGGCGCGGCGACACCTGGCGGTTCCGGGTGGTCGGCCAGGGTTTCGACCACGGGGGAGGAGCCGGCCCGGGGCTACGGCGTGGACGTCCGGGGCTGAACCGGAGGTGGGCTCCGGAAATGACCGGCGGGCGGTCGCCCGGGCTGGGAGACTGCTCGCCTGATCGTCCGGACGCGAGGGAGACGGAGCACGGCATGGGGATGGGTACGGGGGACGGGCGGGTCGCCCCGCCGCTGACCGGCGGTGAGCGGGAGACGCTGCGCGCCTACCTGGACTTCCACCGGGGGACGCTGGCGATGAAGTGCGCCGGGCTGACGGACGAGCAGTTGCGGCTGCGGTCGAGCCCGCCGTCGGCCCTGACGCTGCTCGGCCTGGTGCGGCACATGGCGGAGGTCGAACGGACCTGGTTCCGGCGGGTGATCGACGGGGAGGACGTCCCGCTGGTCTGGTCCCCGGAGGGCGACTACCAGGCCGCGTACGACACGACCGGCGCGGACCGGGCCGGGGCGTTCGCGGCCTGGGAGGCGGAGGTGGAGCACGCCCGGCGGATCGAACGGGAGGCGGAGTCGCTGGACGTCACCGGCTACCAGCCGCGCTGGCGGGCGGAGGTGTCGTTGCGGCTGGTGATGCTGCACCTGATCCACGAGTACGCGCGGCACAACGGGCACGCCGACCTCCTGCGCGAGGCGATCGACGGGCAAGTGGGCGCGTAGGTCCGGTCCACCTCGGCGCGATCCGGAAGGGAGGGCGGCTGCTCGCGCTGCTCGGCGGGCCGGGCCGACGGCACCCCGCACCTGGTGCTGCGTGACGGGCAGGTCCTGGTGACCGACGGTCAGGACGTGTGGGTGCACCGAGCGGTGCGTGTCAGTGGCCGGTGCGAGGATCGTCCGCATGAACGACGAGAGCCCCGGGAGCACCGTGAACGCCGTGACCTGGACGGCCGACCTGCCGACCACGGTCGAGCTGGTCCGCACCCTGCACGACCTCGACGGGTGCTGGACCAGGGCGGACGTCGAGCGGCTGGTCGAGGCCCGGCCCGACTGGAGGATCCGCCGGATCTTCCAGGACCTCCTGGTCGTGGGCCTGCAGGCCCACCTCAGCTGGCCGCTCGGGGCCGAGCTCTTCCTCGGCGCCACCGAACCCGAGTCGGACCGCTACCGGCGGGCCTGGGTCCCGCTGCTGGACTTCCGGCTGCCGACGCCCGAGCGGGAGCGGCGCGCCGCGCTGCGCACGCTCTCCGAGGCGCTGCGCGGGATCGGCGCGCCCACCGCCGTGCCGACCGCCGCCGACGGCTTCGGGCTGCGCTGGCGGTCCGCCGGACGCACCATGCTGCTCCAGGCGAACGACCGCCGCGCCTGGATCGCGCTCCAGCCGCACGTCGTCGAGGTCGAGCACATCAGCCCCGACCTGCCCGCCGTGATCGCCGCGTTCGCCCCGGCGCTGCACGACGCGCCCGGCGGGCACTGCCCGGTCGAGGTGGTGGAGCGGATCGCCGCCGAGAACCCGTGGTGGCCGGTCGACTTCGGCGACGGCTACGCCGACATCAGCATCGCGGACCCGATGTTCAAGCCGTCGTTCGCCACCCGCACCTCCTTCGTGCGCCCCGGTCCCGAGGGCACCTACGACGTGCTCGACCTGCACCGCTTCGACGAGCTGACGATGACGCTGGAGCACCGGCGGGCGGTGTTCGGCGAGATCTACCGGGCGGTCTGCGCCGTCCTCGGCGAGCCGACCCTGTTCGGCGGCGGCCCCGACGGCCCGGACGTCCGCTGGCGCGAGGCGGGCGAGGACGGCCGGCTGCTGCGGCTGCTCTGCGAGGGGCGCCGGATCCGGTTGGAGACGGAACCGGCCGCGGAGTTCGAGGAGGGCGAGCGCATCTCCTTCGAGTACGGCGGCCCCTCCGCCGGTGACGGCGGTCCCAGTGACTTCCCCCTGCTGCGCTACAGCTGGCAGCTCCACCTCGCCCACCAGGCGCCGGGCGGCACGGCCGACGTGCTGCCGGGCGGGCGGCTCGCGCTGACGCTGCCCCATCTGCGAGAGGGCCTGGAGTGCCTGCTGGCCGCGTGGATCGAGCAGTTGCCGGTCCAGCGGCCGGGCGAGAAGGTCACCTTCTCGATAGCCGCGCCGCAGATCGGCGGCGGGCTCTCGTTCGCGTACAGCACCGGCAAGGGCGTGCTGCTGCGGGTCGGCCCGCGCCCCGGCGAGCCGACCGAGGTCGCGGCGGCGATGACGGCGGACGGCTGGCAGCCCTCCGGCAACCGCTACAAGGCCGAGTTCAAGAACCCGACGCGGGCCACCGCCGGGGCGGTCGCCGCGCTGATCACCACCGAGCTCGCGGCCCGCGGGATCAACGGAGACTCCGGCTTCGGTCTCGGCCCCGGCCGTGTCACCGCCCGCCGTCTCACCCTCGGCCTCTCGCAGCAGCGCGCCGCGCACGGCTTCTTCCGCGCCACGGGGCTGGGCCTGGAGACCTCCTGACTCAGCGCTCCAGGTCCTCGGCCCAGCGGTGGCTCCAGGCGGTCAGCGGTCCGAGGGCGTCGACGAGCTCGGCGCCGAGCGGGGTGAGGCGGTAGGCGTCCTCGTGCAGGGTGAGCAGCCGGGCCCCGCTCAGTTCGGCGAGGCGGGTGCTGAGCACGCTGGAGGACATCCGCTCGCACCGGCGCTGCAGATCGCGGAAGCCCGCCGGGGCCTGGCTCAGCTCCCAGAGGATGCGCAGCGTCCAGCGCCGGCCGAGCAGGTCGAGCGCGGCCATCACCGGGCGGCCCGAGTCCGATCCGCGGACCGGCCGCCCGGGGCGGGGCGCCCCCGGTGGTTCCGTGGTCATGCCGTGCTCCCTCGCCCTCGGTCGTGGTTGCGCTTCGTTTTCCGAAGCATGATACTGGTACGGAAATCGCTGGTGCGAAAATCGAAGCAGCAGGAGGTGTCGCTCCGCATGCCGCGCATCGAACCGCTCACCCCGCCGTATCCCGAGGACGTCGACCGCGCCCTGCGCCGCTGGATGCCGCCCGGCGCCCCGCACGAACCGCTCGCCCTGTTCCGCGTCCTGCACCGCCACCCGGAGCTGGCCTCCCGGATGTTCGTCCTGGGGTCGGGCCTGCTCGGCCACGGCCTGCTGCCCGCCGCCGACCGCGAACTCGTCATCGCCCGCACCACCGCGCGCGCCGGCTGCGGCTACGAGTGGGGCGTGCACGCCGCGACCCTCGCCCCGCAGGCCGGGCTCACCCCCGCCCAGCTGCGCGCCACCGCCGCCGACGATCCGGCGGCGGCCGGGGTCGCCTGGTCGCCCCGGCAGGCGGCGCTGCTCGCGGCCGTCGACGACCTGCACGACACCGCTCGCGTGGGGGCGGCCGCCTGGGACGCGCTGCGCCCGCACTACGACGACGCGCAGCTGCTGGAACTCCTGGTGCTCACCGGCTGGTACCGGACCGTCGCCCATGTCGCCAACGGCCTCCGACTGGCCGACGAACCGTGGGCCGAACCCTTCCCGGCGGGGCCGCCGGCCGAGTGACGCCGGGATCCGACGATTCGTCACGGTGCGGGAGGGGCCTCACAGTTCGGGACAACGGGCGCTCACCAGGAAAGGTGTGGACCAATCCAGACATTCCCTATGCTCTCACCCTGATCGACTGATCGGAACGCGGTGGGGAGCGGCAGTGCGCATCAATCTGCTCGGACGGTTCGAGCTCCAGGACGACCACGGCAGGGCCCTGCCGCAACCCGGCCCGAAACGGCGCGCCCTGCTCGCCGCACTCGCCCTGGACCTCGGCCGGACCGTCCCGGCCGAGCGGCTGGCCGGCCTGCTCTGGGACGGTGCCCCGCCCTCCACCGCCCGCCCCGCCCTGCAGAGCCATGTCACCGCCGTCCGCCGCCTGCTCGCCGCGGCCGCCGACGGCACACCCCCGGCCGGCTCCATACCCGAGGACCCGGACGGCCTCCACCTGGTCGCCCGGGGCGCCGGCTACGCCCTGCTCGGCCACCCGGACGCCGTCGACGCGCACCGCTTCGAGCGGCTCTGCGCCGCCGCCGACGGGCCGCTCGCCGACACCGCGGCCCTGCTGCGCACCGCGCTCACCCTCTGGCGCGGGCCCGCCCTGGACGGATGCGGCTCCGCGCGGCTCGCCGCCGAGGCCGGGCCGCGGCTGACCGCCGCCCGGTGGCGGGCGGTGGAACGGCTCGCGGTGGCCGTGCTGGTCGGGCGGGGCGACGGGGGCGGCCACATGCCGACGGCGGTCGCCGAGTTGACCAGGCTGCTGGCCGCCGAGCCGAGGCGGAGGACCGCCGCCGCGCTGCTCGCCCGGTGCCTGGAGCGGCCCGTGCGGCGGGCCGAGGCCGGAGACGCGGCGGAGCCCGGCGAACTGCCGGACGGCCCGGGCTCGTTCGTCGGCCGAAGCGGTGAACTCGCCCGCCTGGACGCGGCGGTGGCCACCGCCGACGGCCGCCCCCTGCTGCTCACCGGCCCCGCCGGCGTCGGCAAGACCCGCCTCGCCCGCGTCTGGGCGCAGCGCCGCGCCGACCGCTTCCCCGACGGCCGCCACCTCGTCGACCTCCACGGCGACGACGACACCGCCCCGCTCGCCCCGGCCGCCGCGCTGGCCACCCTGCTGCGCGACCTCGGCGCGGGCGAACTCCCGGACGGCGTCGCCGAACGCGCCGCCCTGCTGCGGACGTTGACCGCCGGGCGCCGGCTGCTGCTCCTGCTCGACAACGCCGGCTCCGCCGAGCAGGTCGAACCGCTGCTGCCCGGCCACCCCGACGTGCTGGTCCTGGTCACCGGCCGCTCCCGGCTCACCGCCGGCCTGGTCGCCCGACAGGGCGCCGTCCCGCTGCCGCTCGGCGCCCTGGCCCCCGCCGAGGCGGCCGGCCTGCTCGCCGCCACGGCCGGGGCCGGGCGGGTCGCCCGGGAGCCGGAGGCGGTCGCGCGGCTGGCCGCGCTCGGTGACCAACTGCCGCTGGCGGTACGGCTGCTGGGCGCCAGGCTCGCGACCGGCGGCGGGCGCGCCGCGGCCCTGGTGGAGGAACTGGCGGGGGAGCGGGCGAGCGGCGACGGGGTGGCGGCCGCCCTGCGGGTCGCCGTGCGGGCGCTGCCGGTCGAGGCCGGGCGGGTGTTCGCGCTGACCGGGGTGCTTCCGGGGGCGGCGGGCCTCGACGCTCCGGATGTCGCCGCGCTCGGCGGGCTGCCGGTGCCCCGGGCGCGCGACCTGCTCGCGGCCCTCGCCGCCGCCCGGCTGGTGGCGGAGGCCGAGGAGGGGCGGTTCGAGCGGCCGGGTCCGGTGCGCCGGTACGCGGCCGAACTCGCGGCCGCGCTCCCGGCCGAGGAGCGAACGGCCGCCCTGGGACGGCTGCTCGGTCGGTGGGCGGACATCGCCGGAGCCGCCGAGGTGGCCGGGGTCGCCGAGGACCAGGACGGTGTCGCGGCGTGGTTCCGCCGTGTGCGGCACGCCGTACCGGCCCTGGCCCGCGCCGGTGCCGCGCACGGTCTCGACGCGCAGGTGTGGCGGCTCGCCCACGGCTGCGGGCCGCTGCACTACCAGGACGGCGCCCACCTGGACGAGTGGGAGGAACTCGCCAGGGAAGGCCTGGCCGCCGCCGACCGCCTCGGGGACCGGGCCGCCGGGCTCCGGCTGCGGACCGACCTGGCGCTCGCCCTGGTGTCCCGGAAGCGCTTCACCGAGGCGGGTGCGGTCGCCGGACAGGCCGCCGCCGACGCCGCGGACGTCGACGACACCGCCGTCCGCGACCGCTGCCTCACCGCGCTGGCCGGCACCCTCGCCGCGTCGGGCCGGGGCTACGAGGCGATCGCGGCGCTGGAACGCGTCGTCGCCTCCTGCGAGACCCGGGGCGACGGCCCGGCCACCGCCCGCGCCCTGGACCACCTCGCCCACTGCCTGCACCGGGTGGGGGAGGCGGAGCGCGGCCTCGCCCACACCGACCGCGCCCTCGGCCTCGTCCACGACCACCCCGACGACCCGCTCCAGGGCACCCTCCGCTTCAGCCGCGCCGAGGCCCTGCGCGTCCTCGGCCGGGTGGAGGAGGCGCTCGCCGCGTCGCGCGAGGCCCTCGCCGTCGCGGAGGAACACCACGACACCCGGCTCACCCTGCTCGCCCTCGACTTCAACGGCGCCGTCCTCGCCGTCCTCGGCCGCCCCGCAGAAGCCGCCACCCACTGGCGCCGCGCCCTCGCCCTCCACACGGCCCAGGGCCACCCCAACCCGGCCCTGGCCCGCCGCCTCGCCGGGCTGGAGGGGTAGGGAGGGTGCGGCGAGTGGGTGGCGGGCGGCAGCGACGCGGCCCCGGCCGGTCACCTCACCGGGCAGGGAGGGGTGTGGCGGTGGGTCGGCCGCCCCACGTCGGCCCTGGCCCGCCGCCTCGCCAGGTTCGCGGGCTGAGGGGAGGGCCGGCCGGTCCTGCCGTGGGGCGGGGGCTCTGGAATCCGCTGAGGGCCGGCGCAGGCTGTGGCGAGGTGGGTGGTGAAGGACGGCGGCGCGTCGTTGGCCTGTTCACCGCTGGGGCGACGCTCCAAGCCGGCGCCGGCCCGCCGCCTGGCCGGGTTGGAGGGTTGTGGCGGGGTGGTGGTGTTTCCTCCCGCATCGTGCGAAGTGTCGGCCCGGCCCGGCGTTGGTGCGGGTGGTGGTGGGGTCGGCGAACAGCCGCCCGTCGGGGTGGGCGGCGGCGGCATGGCCCCGGCGTGGGTCGGCACGTCCTCGCCCCGCACCCGGCAGAGGGCCGTCCCAACCCGGAGCCGGCCCGCCGCCTTGTTGGGGTGGAGGGGACGGGCGCGGTGGTCGGCAGCGAAGTGGTCCCGGCGTGGATCGGACTGTCGTCCTGCACGCTGCCGGGAGCTTCCCCGCGCAGGCGCCGGCGCCGGCCCGCCGCCTCGCCGGGCTGAGGCGGCGGAGAGGCGTTGCCATCTGGGCAGAGGTGGCGGTGGTTGCGGTGGGGTGGGTGGTGTGCCCGTCAACGGGGGTGATGGATGGCGGTGGCGTGGGGCTGCTGTTGTGGTGAGGCTCCTTTGCGGCGCCGGTGATGCGGGTGGAGGCGCCCCGGAGCGGGCGGCCGGTGCGGTGCGGTCCCGGCGCTGGTGGCTGCGGGGCTGCCCGTCCCCCGCCCGCCGCCGGCAGGGGCGGGCGGGGGCCGTCGGGGAGCCACCGGTGGGGGTGTCAGCGGCGGCGGGTGGTGAGGAGGGCGAGGGCGAGGGTGAGCACGGCGAGGCCGGTCCAGGAGGCGGCGGGGAGGCGTTCGCCGAGGGGGGTGACGCCCAGGACGGCGGCGACCGCCGGTTCGGCCAGGGTGAGGGTGGTGGCCGTCTGGGCGGAGGTGTGGCGCAGGCCGCGGCCGAAGAGGCGGTAGGCGAGGAAGGTGGTGACCACGCCCAGGTGCAGCACCACGAGTGCTCCGCGCGGGGTGACGGCCCAGTGGGCGTCGCCGACCAGCAGGACGGGCAGGACCAGCACGGCGGCCGCGCCGAACATCGCCCCCATCACCCCGGCGGACGGGTGGCCGTGGGCGATCAGCCGGCCGCCGACCAGCGAGTAGACGGCGTAGGAGAGCCCGGCGAGGGCCGCCAGCAGGACGCCGGGGAGGTCCATCGTGGCGCCGGCGCCGCCGAGTTGCGGCCCGAGCACCAGCAGGGTGCAGCCGAGCACCGCGGTGGAGGTGGCGCACGCCCAGCGGGCGGTGGGCCGGGGACCGCCGGTGAGCCAGGCCAGCAGGCCGGTGAAGACCGGCGCGCTGCCCAGGGCGATCACCGTGGCCACCGCGACCCCGGTGCGGGCCACGGCGGGGTAGAAGGTGACCGGGTAGCCGGCCACCGCGAGCGCCCCCAGGACCAGCAGCCGCCGTTCGCGGGGCGTGCACGTCCTGGGCAGGGAGCGGGCGGAGCGGTCGGACAGCAGGAGCAGCAGCCCGCCGAGGGCCAGCCCGGCGCAGCCGACGGCGGCGGCCGGGGCGCCGGCGGGGGCGAGCGAGCCGGTGGTGCCGGTGGTGCCCCAGAGCACGGCGGCGGCGAGTAGGGGCAGCGGTCCGGCGAGGGTGCCGGGGCGGCGGTTCGCCGCGGGCGTGGGCGTGAAGGCGGGCGTGGAGGAGGTGCGGTTCGGCACAGTCGTGGACTTCCGTCGTCGAATTCCGGGATTCCGGCAGGGCGGACTGGATTCGGAACGGGCGCACGACACGGACCCCCGGGGCCGGTGCGGGCCGGTCGGGGTCGCGGGAGCGGGCTTGCCGGTGTGTGCGCCCGGTCAGGCGGACAGCGGTGGCAGCACGACGTGCCAGTACGTGGTCATGCGGCGATGCTACCCCCGCCGCCCCGACCCGCCCCGACCCGCCCCGACCCGACCGGGCCCCGGCACCCGCCGGTGAACGCGGGCGGGGGCGGCAGCCGTACTCGTCACCATGACGGTGATGACCACGGGACGCGGGCCTGGCAAGCTGGCCGCCATGGCGCAAGCGGCGGGCGAGGCGGGGATCCGGGAGCTGGTGGCGGGGTGGCTCGCCGCCGAGCGGCCCGGCGACGACGGGCGGACGGACGACGGGCGGGCGGCCGACGGGCGGTTGGACGACGACCCGGCGGGGAACGACCCGGCGCGGAACGGTTCGGTGGGCGGCGGGTGGGCGGTGCCGCCGGCCGACGGGGCGGTGGTGGTCGCGGCCGCCCGGCGGCTGGCCGTGGACGGTCTGGCGCGGCGCGGGCCACGGACGGCGGTCCCGGACGGGCTGCGGATGATCGCCGAGGCGCTGGTGGTCGACGAGCACCCCTCGGCGGCGCGCTGGACGCCGTTGGAGCGGGCGCAGGCGGTGGAGTGGGTGGCGCTGCTGCTGCACCGCTTCGGCGAGGACGGCGTGGCGCTGCTGACGGCGGACCTGCTGGGGGAGCCGGGGCCGGGGGAGCCGGGGCCGGGGGCGTCCGGGGTGGGGGACCCGGAACCCGAGCGGCCGTCAGCCGGCTAACGTCGCCAGCCGTTCGTCCAGTTCGCGGACGACCGTGGTGTCACCGAGCCGCCCGTACAGGCCGCGCGCCGAGCGCAGGGTGCCGACGGCCTCCGGGGCCCGGCCGGCCGCCAGCAGGAACTCGGCGAAGTGGCGCTCGGCGACCGCGTGCAGATGGACGGCGCCGGCGAGCCGGCAGCGCTCCAGCGTCAGCCGCCAGGCCTGCTCCGCCTCCGCGCACCGGCCGAGCAGTTGCAGGGCGTGTGCCTCGTTGATCATCGCGGAGAGGTGGAAGACGGCCAGCGGATGTTCGGCGAGCAGCGCGCGGGCCTCCCGGGCGCGCCGCAGCGCGCGCTCCGGCTCGCCCGCGAGGCCGTACAGGCCGGCGGTGTTGCTGAGCGCGTAGGGGACGTGTTCGGCGTGGCCGTGCGTCTCCGCGAGGGCGATCGCTCGCTCGCCGAGCCGGACCGCCTCGCCCGGCCGGCCGGCCGCCGCCGTGGTCACCGCCAGCACGGTGAGGGCTTGCACCCGCACCGTGTCGTCGGTCCCGGCGGTGCGGTCGACCGCGCGGCGGGCCAGCCGGTGCGCCTCCGCCGTCCGGCCCCGGCCGCTCAGGGCGCGGGCCGTCACGGCCTCCATCGCGGCGACGGCCGCCGGGTCGCCGGTGCGGCCGGCCGCGTCGAGTCCGGTCCGCAGGCAGGTCAGCCGGTCCGCGCGGCGGCCGACGCTGTAGTAGAGGCCGTCGGCGCGGTAGGCGAGCTGCCAGGCGCGCCGGTCGTCGCCGTCCTCGGAGGCGGCGGCGACCAGGCCGCGGACGGCGGGTTCCTCGGCCTGGAACCAGTCCAGGGTGGAGCGGACGCTGGGGAAGTGCGGCCGGCCGGCGTGTGCGGTGGTGGTGTCGGTGCCGCCGCCGGGGGCGGGTTGCAGCAGGGCGGCGCCGTGGGCCACCGCCGCGAGGTAGTGGTCGGCCAGGGCGGCGGTGGCCCCGGCCCGGTCCGCCGCGGGCCGCGCGTCGAGGAGTTCGGCGCCGTACAGCCGGATCAGGTCGCAGCGGCGGTAGCGGCCGGGGGAGATCTCGGTCAGCAGGTGGTGCGCGGCGAGTGCGGCGAGCGCGCGACCCGCCTCGGCGGGGTCGGCGCCGAGCAGTGCGGCGGCCGCCGGGACGTCCGTCTCCGTGCCCGGGTGGACGGCGAGCAGGGCCAGCAGATGGGCCGCCGAGCCGGGAAGATGACGGAGCGTCAGATCGAGGGTGGCCCG
The DNA here is from genome assembly GCF_040302725.1 of Kitasatospora sp. NPDC097605. Lineage (NCBI taxonomy): Bacteria > Bacillati > Actinomycetota > Actinomycetes > Kitasatosporales > Streptomycetaceae > Kitasatospora > Kitasatospora sp. NPDC097605. The sequence continues at coordinate 38,815 of NZ_JBEOSF010000021.1, forward strand.
CAGGCTGGTGGTGCCCCGGGTGTCCAGGGCGTGCAACCTGGTGCGCTCGTCGGCGAGTTCGGGCACCAGGTCGGCGATCGCCCAGCCGGGACGGGTGGCGAGTCGGGCGGCGGCGATCCGCAGCGCGAGCGGCAGGCCGCCGCACAGCTCGGCCAGCCGGTCGGTGGCCTCCGGCTCGGCCGCCACCCGGGGGCGGCCGAGCAACTGCTCCAGCAGGCGGCGGGCGTCCGCGCCGGGGAGCGGGCCGAGCCGCAGGACGGCGGCGCCCTCGGTGACCACCAGGTCCTCCAGGGTGCTGCGGCTGGTGATCACGGTGGCGCAGCCGGGGCCGGCCGGGAGCAGGTCGGCGAGGTTCCGGGTGTCGCGGACGTTGTCCAGCACCACCAGGAGGCGGCGGTCGCGGCTGAGCGAGCGGTAGAGCGCGGCGCGGGCCGGCCGGTCCTCGGGCAGTTCGGCCTCCGGCACCCCGAGGGCGTGCAGGAACCGCCCGAGCACGGTGGCCGGGTCGGCGGGACGGCCGGGGCCGAAGCCGTTGAGGTCGGCGAACAGCCGCCCGTCGGGGTGGGCGGCGGCCGCGCCGTGCGCCCACCGCAGGGCGGTGGCGGTCTTTCCGCTGCCGGCCGGGCCGACCAGCACGCCGACGCCGCCGGGCACCTGCTCGTCGAGCCAGCCGAGTTCGACCGACCGGCCGACGAAGCCGGCGGGCGAGCGCGGGAGTTGGTCGGCGCCGGACGCGGAGAGTGCGGCGGGGCGCGGGGGACGGGCCCCGGCGACCGCCGGGCGGGGCGCGGTCACGTCCTTCTGGGCCGGGACCCGGGCGGCGGAGGCGGTGACGGCGGCGGCGGCGACGGCGGACGTACGGGTCGCGGCCGGACGCGGGGTGGGCTTGCAGCCGGCGAGCGGGAACGGCGTGCCCGGCCGGGCGGCGGATGCGGCCGGTGCGGCGGCCGCGGCGGCGCCGGGTCTGCCGATGAGGCCGCCGGGAACGGCCGTGCGCGCCGGGGCGGTACGCACCGGGGCGCGCCGCTGCGCCGGTTCGTCGGCGAGGATCCCGGCCACCGCCGACCGCAGCGCGCTGCCGGCCCCGACCCCGAGGTCCGCGGCGAGCCGGCGCCGGGTGCGGTGGTAGACCTCGACGGCGTCCCGGGGGCGCCCGGCCTGGTTCAGGCAGAGCACCAGCAGTGCGGCGACCTGCTCGTTCCACGGATCGGCGTCGAGCACCTGGTCGAGGCCGGACACCGCCTCCGCACCCAGGCCGAGCCGCAGCAGCCGCTCCGCCCAGGCCGCCAGCGCCCCGGCCCGGTCGCGCCGGAGCCGGTCGGCGAGCGCGTCCCGCAGCTCGGTGTCGGGCAGACCGGCCAGGGCGGTCGGACCGTTCCACAGGCCGAGGGCCCGGCGCAACAGCGCGGCCGCCGCCTCGTCGCCGCCCGGGGCGCTCTCCGCCGCGGCGTCCGCCACCAGCCGCTCGAACAGCGACGAGTCGACGGCGTCCGCCGGGCCGTCCAGCCGGTAGCCCGGCGGACGGGTCGACAGGACGAGGTCGGAGCCGGCGATCAGCTTCCGCAGCGCCGCGATGTGGCCCTGCAGCGCCGCTCGGGCCTGGGCCGGCGGCTCGTCGCCCCAGAGCAGTTCGAAGAACCGCCCGACCGGGACGGTGCGGCCGAGTTCGAGCGCCAGCAGGGCCAGCGTGGCGCGCCGCTTGGCGGCGGCGGGCTCGACGGACCGGCCGTCGGCGGTCCGGAGTTCCACCGGGCCCAGCAGTCGGACGAACACGGATTCTCCCTGGTGAGAGTGGGTGGACGGGGCCCTCGGGGCGATGCGGGGCGCAGTCTAGCCACGCTGAATGTGCGGTTTGTGACGTTCGGTGCGCGGTCTCGGAAACGGCGTGGATCCGACCGTCCGGCGGGTTGACGGGAGCCGGTTCGCCGTCCCCGTGGCGGCGGGTGGGCGGCGGCCCTCGTGGTCGTGGACGGCGCACCGGTGCGGCCGGGTTGCGGCCCCGGGCGGTGCGGCACGGCCGGGCAGGTGCGTTCCGGGTGCAAACGAGCGCCGGGCCCGGCCCGGAACGCCGCCGCCCCGGGGCCGGAGTGGCGGGAGTGGAAGATGGTGCGGACGGCCTCGCCGCGGGCGGACGGGGCCCCGGCCCGGGACCAGGGGCCCAGGCCGGGCCGGCCGTCCGGTGCGCCGCGCGTGCCCGGCGGTTCGGGAGGTGTGCGCGATGGGGAGGTCCGGCCTGCCCGAAGGGGAACCCGGCGCGGAGGCGGCCGCGGCCGGTCGTGCGGGGCCGGGTGGCGTACCGCGATGACCGTGTGCGGTGTTCAACGGCCGGGAGGCGGCGGCCGGTTCACCGGCGTGCACGGGCGCGGTCGGAGGGTGCGGCGGTCTCCCGGGCGGGGCGGCGACCCGTGAACCCGGGTCTTGGGACGCGCCGTCGACCACAGTGGCGGGGCTGTGGCGGTTCCGCGTGGCTTCGACCGCCGGGAAGGGCGACCATGCTGCGAATGAACGGGCCGATGCGGATCACGGTCCTCGACAAGGACGCCTACTACGAGCAGCGCGCGGTGGTCTTCGCCCCGTACGGCACCCTCGTGCTGGAGGGGCGGATCGGCGCCTCGCTGGACGTGCAGGCGGACGAATGGGAGCTGGAGCTGCAGCACTGCGCCCCCGGCGTCGGCTGGCGCCCCAACATCCGGGTGCTGCCCTACCCGTGGCAGACCTCGCCCGGCGGCCTGCGCAGCCGCATCGTGCGCAGCAAGGACTGCGACTGGCCGGGCGGCGACCCGACCGAACGCAACTTCATCCTCCGCCTGTCCGCCACCGTCGCCGAGCGCCCGGCCGAGACCCCGTCCCCCACCGACGCCCTCGGCCCGGCCACGCGCGGGGGCGTGCGTACCAGTTCGGGAGCGGTGGGCGGCCAGCTCCCCGCCGTGCACGGGACCGCGCCGGGCCAGGACGCGGCCCTCGTCCCCGCCGTCCACAGGGCCGGCGGCCCCCTCCGGCCCCAGGCGGCCCGCCTGCCGGTGGGTCGGGTGCTGCCGGCGGAGTACGCGGCGCCCGCCGCGCCGACGGCCTCCGAGGCCTGGGGGCGCTGAGCGGAAGGCGGCCGGATCCCCTTCGCGCTCGGCGCGGGCCGACCTCGCCTCGGTCCCCGGCGGCGATGTCCGCGCCACCGTTCGCGGACGCCCCGTCGAGCGGGGGCGGGTGCGGGAGCCGTAGCGGGACCCGACCCGGGAACGGCGCTCAGAGCAGGCGGTAGCAGAGCTCCTGAACGCGGATCGCGGCATCGGCGAACTCCTCGACCGTGGCCGTGGGAAGCCGCATGACGGCGAACTTCTGGATCTCGCTCAGTACGCTCGACGGCACGTCGAGGCGCTCCGAGAGCGCGAAGAGGCTCGCTCGCATGGTCGCGCACTCCGCGGTGGGGTCGTCGGGCCACAGCGCGCGCACGATCAGGAAGATCCGGCCGATCAGGTCGGCCAGGGCGAACCAGTCGAATTCGTCACCGACCGAGTGCTCACGGAGCGCGTCGGTGACGTCGTCGACCGCCGCGGCGAACGCGAACACCGCTGCCACGAACTGTTCCCCGGCGGGTGCCGCGGCCACTGTGTCGGCCCGGGCGCTGATCGTGTCGCGCTTCTCCCGGGGGATCCCCACGCGCTCCAGCGCCGTCAGGAACGAGGTCAACGACTCCGACGGGTGGGACTGGGCGATCGGCGGGATCATGTCGAACTTCGTCCCGGCACTGCTGCCGATCTTGAAGTAGAGGTACCGTCTGGCCCGGTCGGCCGGTGCGGTCGACCGCGAGCCGCCGGACAGCAGGTTGATCTGCACGTTCCCGTCCCCGACCTGCAGTCCGGACGCCTCTCGGGCGTCGACCTTCGGGGGGCGGCCGTCACGGTTGTCCATGGTCTGCGGCCCTCAGTTGAAGGTGATGGACTGGGTGGAGTGGTCCCCGATCTGCACGCCCTTGGCGCCGCGTGCGTCGACCTGGTACTTGGCCGCTGAGCCCACCAGCGTCAGGAGGGCCTCGGCCGCCGCCAGCAGCTCCCGGTCCCGGTCGGCGCCGGACGCGGTCAGCTCCGCACGCAGCCGCGCCTCCCACGCGTCCGGCTCCACCTGTTCGGCATCCAGCACCTCCGCGGCGTGCGCGGGCAACCGACGGCGCACCTTCTCGCGGAGCGCGGAATACGCATCCCGAACGGCACTGCTCGCCGTGTCGGTCAGCCCCGCCGACGCCCCGGCGGCCAACGCCGCCATCACCAGCTCGACCCCGGCCATCAGACCCCCCTGTTTCCCTCCGGTCCAGTGTTCCACGACAATCCAGGCCCAGGAGCCGATATGACGGCCCCTCAGGTTACGGATCGACAAAGTATCGGCGTTCGAGGTGGGATTCGCCCGGGGCGGAGTGGCGGAGTGGCGGAGTGGGGGAGGAAGGCGGGGGCCGACGATGCGTCCCGCCCGGGTCGGGTTCGGGCCGGCGAGCGGCCCGGCGTGGGTCAGCCGGGGGTCGGGGTGTCGAAGGTGACGCCGGGGGTGAGGTGGAAGCGGTCGGGGGAGTCGGCCCGGGGGCGTTCGGCCGGGGGCATGGTGGCGCGGCGTTCCAGCCAGGCGCGGAGGCGGGAGAGGGCGTTGCGGTTGCGTTCGGAGGGGTCGCCGCCGGATTCGCGGAGGAGGACGCAGGGCGGGCGGTCGTCGTCGGAGGGGACCACGCCGACGACGGTGAAGGCGGTGCCCGGGGGGAAGACGGCCTGGGCGGGGCCGTCGGCGGTGTCGAAGACGGAGGTGCGGCGGCCGGTGGCCGACCAGATGAGGAACTCGACGGAGGAGCCCGGGAGTTCGGAGCCGGGGGCGGTGAGGCCGGCCAGCGGGGCGGGTTCGCGGAACTGGCGGCCGGTGGGGTAGTGGGACAGGACCGCCTCCGGGTCCAGGGCGGCGTCGGCGCCGAGCAGGACGGCGCCGTGGTGGCTCGGGAGGCGGCGCAGGCCGGCGCCGAGGCAGCGCAGGAAGGGTTGCAGGTCCGGGTCGCCGGAGCGGGCGGCGGCCACCAGGTCGGCGCGGGGCGTGGGGACGCCGGTGTCGGTGTGGTGGAGCAGGACGGCGGCGAGGTCGGGCTTGAAGTCGTCCTGGGAGGTGGAGCGCAGGCCCGGGAGCCGGGTGGCGAGCTGTTCCAGCCGGCCGGTGCAGCGGTGGTAGTGCTCGCCGAGCAGGGTGCGGACGGCGTCGCGTTCGGCGGGGCTGGTCGAGGTGACCGGGGCCGGGCAGTCGTCCGGGCCGAAGGCGCGGGCGGTCGAGGGGAGGGGAGTGGAGGGGGGAGGGGGCGGTGCGGATTCCTCGGCGGGAGGGGACGGCGCCTCGCTGTCGGGCGTGGGCGAGGGCGCCTCGCTGTCGGGCGCGGGCGTGGGCTCCGGCTCCGGCTCGGGGGCGGGTTCGACCGGGGGGACCTCGGGGGTGCGGAAGGGCAGCGGTGCGCCGCCGTTGCCGGCGGCGGTGGCGGTGACGCCCGTGGGCGTGCCGACGGCGGTGGGCGTCCGGCGGGGCGGGGCGGTGGTGCCGGCGGTGCTGCTGGTGGCCCGGACGGGGGTGGGGAGGGGGACCGGCCGCGGTTCGGGCTCGGGGACGGGGGCGGGGACGGGCTCGGGGACGGGGACGGGTTCGGGGACGGGTTCGGGGACGGGCGGAACCCGGTGCGCAGCGGGGAGGGCGGCAGGTGCAGGTGCAGGTGCAGGTGCCGGTGCCGGTGCCGGTGCGGGGCGTGGGGCGGTGGCCGTCGGGCGGCCGATGCCGTACGACACCGGGGCCGTGGCGGGCGGGCCGTTCAGCGGCTGCTCCGCGCCGAGCCACTCCAGCTCGTGCATCCGGGCCACGAAGCGGCCCACGCGCTCGGCCGTGGGCTCCAGCAGACCGTGGACCAGCAGGCCGAACCCCTCGGCGCCGGCCGCCGGCAGCCGGTCCAGGAGGGTGCCGAGTTCCTCGAAGGCGTCCGCCGGCACCGGCCGGTCGCGTTCCCCGACGATCAGCAGCGGGCGGGTCGGCTCGGGCCGCCGGAAGCGCGGGGTGAGCACGTGCGGGGGTTCGGGGCGCAGCCAGAGGCCGGCGGGGACGGCCTCCAGCGCCCAGTACGGGAACGCCCGGAAGACGGCGGGGCCGTCGGTGTGCCAGTCGGCGCCGCCGTTGCGCCAGGCGGCGGGGCTGGTGGGCGAGCCGGGGGCGGTGGCCAGGCGCAGCAGGAACGGTTCCCACCCGGCCCGGCCGTCGCGGTCCAGGACCCGGGAGGTGGGGCCGCCGGGGCCGAGCACGGGCAGGCCGATGGCGGCCTGCACCGGCCGGGCCGTGCGGGCGGCCAGCGCGCCGGTGAGCGCGGCGAGCTGGTCGGGGGCCGCCCACGGGGCGCTGACCAGGGGGCGGTCGCTGCCGAGCGGGAGGGAGAGCACGGCCTCGGTGAAGTCCTCGGGCAGCAGGACGGGCCGGGCGGGGGTGCCGATCAGGACCACGGCGTTGCCGGGCGGCGCGGCGGCGAGCCGGAGGTCCGGCAGCGGCCGGGTGGAGGGGTCCGCCGGGTCGGTGAGCCAGAAGCCGGCGGGGAGCCGCAGGACGCGCACGGCCTCGGCCCGTCCGCGCACGGGGGCGGCGGGGGCAGCGGCGGGGGCGGGCGCCGGCACCGGGGCCGGGGCGGCGGTGCCGATGGTGCTGTGCAGCCGGCGGGGCGCCTCGCCGGGCTCGCACCGCCACCACGCGGACGCCTCGACCGCGCCCCCGGGGTCGGTGACCTTGAGGTTGCCGAGCGGGGTGATCTCCACCAGGCCGTCCGGCGCGACGACCGGCACGCCCGCGCGTTCGGCGACCACCTCGGCGGGCCGCCGGCCGTTGGGCGCGAGGGCGGCCAGCCCGGAGGCGGCGAGCACCAGGTGGGCGGCGCCCCGGGCGCGGGCGATCACCCCGAGGTCGGTCATCCGGTCGCGCAGGACCTTGGCCGAGTCGGGGGCCGCGGCGACCACCACCACGGCGTCCGGGACGGGTCGCAGGGCGCCGATCGCGGCCGTCAGCTCGTCCTCGCGCGCCGTGGACGCCGCGATCACGAAGTGCGGCCCGACCGCGCGCAGCACCGAGGGGCCCGGGGCGGCCGGGGCGGCGGCCCGCGCCGGGACGGGCAGGGCGGACGGCGCGGGCGCGGGCCGCGGAACGGGCCCGGCAGCGGCCCCGGGAACAGGCGCGGAGTCGGGCACGGCGCCGCCGCCCCCGGCGGGCAGCGCGCGCTGCGGCCCACGCCGGAATCCGAAACGGCGGCGGGGCTCGGCCGGGGGCGCGGGCTCCTCGGAGCGCGCACCGGTGCGGGAGAGGCTCATCGCTCTGGACTACGGCCCCCGCCGCGCCCCCGGTTCACCGCTCACCCCGACCCCTCCGACGCCCCGTCCGCCCCGTCCGCCTCGCCCGGCTCCGGCATCAGCCCGGTCTGCACCTGCACCGTCCGGCGCCGGGTGATGTGCAGACCGCGGCCGGGCGGCAGCACCCGCGGCTTGACGCTGCCGAACAGCGTGCCCTCGCTGGGCGGGCAGGAGAGCAGGGTGACCGGCGTGTTGACGTCCTGGAGCCGGCGCAGCACCTGGTCGCTGTAGGCCCGGCCGATGCCGTTCGCCGAGCGGGCCACGATCAGGTGCAGGCCGAGCTCGGTGCCCTGCGCCAGGTGTTCGAGCAGCGGGCCGAACGGGCCGGCGCCGATCGCGCCGGGGATGAGGTCGTAGTCGTCGACGATGACGAACAGCTCCGGGCCCGTCCACCAGTCGCGCAGCCGCATCCGGGCCGGGCTGATCTCCTCGCCGGGCAGCCGGGCCTCCATGGCGCGGGCCGCGCCGGTGACGACCTGCCGGAGCACGTCCACCGAGACGGCGTAGCCCAGCCGGTACTCCTCCGGCACGCACTCGTAGAGCCCGCGCCGGAAGTCGACGAGCATGATCCGGGCCTCCGCGGGGGTGTAGGCGGAGGTGATGCCGGCGACCAGCAGGCGCAGCAGGTTGGTCTTGCCGCTCTCGCTGTCGCCGACCACCAGCAGGTGGGGTGACTCCTCGAAGTCGTGCCAGAGCGGCGAGACCGCGGTGTCCTCCAGGCCGATGGCGACCCGCAGCCGCCCCTCGGGCGCGGGCAGCGAGGCGGCGTCCAGCAGCAGCGGCAGCATCCGCACCTCGGGCGCGCGCGGGCCGGTCCAGTGCTCGTTGACGGCGTCGACGAGGTCGGCGATGCCGTCCGCGAGGTCGTCGGCGTCGCCCTGCCCGTCGATCCGGGGGAGGGCGCTGAGGAAGTGCAGCCGCTCCTTGGTGAGGCCGCGGCCGGGGCTGTGCGGGACGGTCTCGGCGGCGCGCATGTTGATCATGGAGTCGATGGGGTCGCCCAGGCGCAGCTCGAAACGGGTGCCGAACTGGTCGCGCACGCCGGCGGTGATCTCGGCCCAGCGGGCCGCCGAGACGACGAGGTGCACGCCGTAGTTGAGGCCGCGGGAGGCGATCGGGGCCAGCGCGGCCACCAGCTCCATGAACTCCTGGCGCAGGGTGCCCCAGCCGTCGATGACCAGGAAGACGTCGCCGTGGCGGTCGTCGGCGAGCTCCGGGTCACCGGCGGCCTTGCGGCGGCGGAACGTCGTCATCGAGTCGATGCCCAGCTGGGCGAACCGCACCTCGCGGCGTGCGACGACGCCGTTGACCTCGGCGATGGTGCGGCCGATCCGCTCCGGGTCGTGGCGCCCGGTGACGCCGCCGACGTGCGGCAGCCCGCGCAGCGAGGAGAGCGTCCCGCCGCCGAAGTCCAGGCAGTAGAACTGGACCTCCTGCGGCGTGTGGGTGAGCGCCAGGGCGGTGATCAGGGTCCGCAGCAGGGTGCTCTTGCCGCTCTGCGGGCCGCCCGCGACGCCGACGTGGCCGCCGGCGGCCGACAGGTCGGCGGTCAGCAGCTCGCGCATCTGCTGGAACGGGCGGTCCACCACGCCCACCGGGACGGTCAGCGTGCCGACCGCCGGGCGTCCGTCGGGCGCCAGGCCGTGCCGGGGCCCTGGGGTGAGCGGCGGCAGCAACTCGTCCAGGGTGGGCGGGGTGTCCAGCGGCGGCAGCCAGACCTGGTGGGCGGGCGGACCGGCGTCGAGCATCCGCGCGGCGGCCAGGTCCAGCAGGTTCGGGGCCTCCTCCTCGGCGGCCTCCCGGGCCTCCTCGGCGGCCAGAACCTCCGGGTCGGGGTCGCGCGGCGCGACGTACTCGGTCCCGTACGCGACGATCTGCCCGGCCACGGCCGCCTGCTGGACGGCGCCCCGCCGGCGCCGGTAGGGGCCGGAGACGTAGGCGGCCTTGAACCGGGTGAGCGTGGCGATGTCGCTGCGCAGGATGCCGTTGCCGGGCTGGGAGGGCAGCTGGTAGGCGTCGGGCACGCCGAGCACGCCGCGGCTCTCCATGGCGGAGAAGGTGCGCAGGCCGACCCGGTACGACAGGTGGGACTCCAGGGCGTGCATCCGGCCCTCGTCCAGGCGCTGGGAGGCGAGCAGCAGGTGCACCCCCAGCGAGCGGCCGAGGCGGCCGATCATGATGAAGAGCTCCATGAAGTCGCGGTGCGCGGAGAGCAGTTCGCTGAACTCGTCGACCACGACGAAGAGCGTGGGCAACGGGTCGAGCTGGGTGCCGGCGGCACGCGCGGTCTCGTAGTCCAGCAGCGAGCTGTAGTTGCCGGCCGCGCGCAGCAGCTCCTGGCGGCGGTTCATCTCGCCGTGCAGCGCGTCGCGCATCCGGTCGACCAGGGCGGCCTCGTCGGCCAGGTTGGTGATCACCGCCGAGGTGTGCGGCAGCGCGTCCAGGCCGAGGAAGGTCGCGCCGCCCTTGAAGTCGACGAGGACGAAGTTGAGCGTCTCCGAGGAGTGGGTGAGCGCGAGCGCCAGCACCAGGGTGCGCAGCAGCTCGGACTTGCCGGAGCCGGTGGCGCCGATCAGCATGCCGTGCGGGCCCATGCCGCCCTGCGCGGATTCCTTGATGTCGAGTTCCACCGGCTTGCCGTCCGCGCCGACGCCGATCGGCACCCGCAGCCGCCGCCCGCGCGGACGCTCGGCCCAGCTGCGGGCGATGTCGTGCTGGTACAGGTCGTTGATGCCCAGCAGCGAGGTCAGGTCGAAGTCGGTGCTGAGCGGCTCGGAGACGTCCATCGCGTCGCCCAGCCGGTACCGGGCGAGCGTGGTGGCGTAGCGGCGGGCGGCCGGGAGGCCCAGCGCGTCCGGGCGGCCCAGCGGGGTGGTCTCCTCCCGCCGGTTGCGGTCGGCGGTGACGAGGTCCAGCCGGTCGCCGGTGATCCGCAGCCGCATCCGGAACGGCGCGTGCTTCCACTCCACCGCCCCGGAGACGTCCAGCAGCACGGCGTTGCGGTAGCCGGCCAGCAGGGCGCGGCTGCCGCCGGGCAGCTTCACCCCGTCCAGGAGGATCAGGGTGAAGGGTTCGTCCCGGCCGGGCTGGGTCTCCGGCTCGAACGGCGGCCGGTCGGCGAACTCCGGGCCCAGCAGCTGCTCCAGCTCCAGCAGGGAGTCGGCGACCAGCCGCACCGGGCCGGCGCCGTCCGTCTCGGTGGGGTGCAGCGCGTGCGGCAGCCACTTCAGCCAGGCCCACTCGGCGCGCAGCCCGGGGGCGACGGCGGCGGCGACGCGCAGCTCGTCCGGGGCGTGGAAGAACGCGAGCTGGGCGATCATCGCCCGGGCCAGCGCCCGGGCCGGCCCGGGGTCGGCGGCCTCGGCGGGCTCCGTTCCGGCGGGCGCGTGCGGGACGGCGAGGTCCTCGCCGTCCGCCGGGTCCGCCTCCGGCACGGGGTGCTCGCAGCGCAGCAGGATGTGCGCGTAGCCGCGCACATGGACGGCGATCGGCTGGTCGGCGATCGAGCCGTAGGCGTGGATGAAGCGGCGCAGCGCGTGCGCGCACAGCGGTTCCAGGTCCTCGACCGGCTGGGTGGCCAGCGGGGCCAGCTTCACCGCCAGCCGCTGCGATCCGGTCGCGATCCGCACGTCGCCGAAGTCCGGATGGGCCGCCCGGCGCTCCCACAGCCGGGACGTCCGCGCCAGCGAGACGAGCGAGTCCGGCGCGGGATGGCGCCAGGCGAGCGCCAGCCGCTGGTTCACGACGTGGCGGCGGACCTGGCGGCGCACCTGGGAGAGGTAGCGCAGGTAGTCGCGCCGTTCGCCGCGCAGCTGGCGCTTGCGGTCGCTGGCGCCGCGGATCAGCTGGGTCACCAGCATGCCGACGGCGGACAGGCCCATCATGCCCATCGCCACGTAGGTCAGCGGCCCGCCGCCGGACTGCGGGTTGAGGAAGATCATCACCATCGAGAGCGAACTCAGGGCCATCGGCGCCATCGCGATCATGTTGGACATGCCGCTCTGCTGCTCCGGGAGCACCGGCGGCTCCTGCAGCTGAAGCTCGCCGTCCGGCATCGCCGGGCCGGGGCGCCGGGGCGGACGATCGACCAGGACCACGCTCAACGGGGCTCTCCTCTCGCGGCGCCGCCGTCGGCGCCGGTGGCGGCGGGCCCGACGGCTCGGGGCGCACCGCACTCGGGCCTACGGCCCGCGCGACCCGGGAGGTTCACCGCGCCGCCCGGGGGCGGGTGAACCGACCGCCCGGTGCGGGCCGTACCTGTGTGACGGGAGAACCGGCAGGCCGATTCCACGGGAGGACGCGACAGGTGAGCACCACCACGGCGGCGACAGGACTGGTACGGCTGAGGTTCCGTGCCCCCGGCGCCGCCTTCGAACTCGCCCTGCCCGGCGACGTCGTCCTCGCCGACCTGCTGCCGGCCGTCCTCGGCTACGCCGGCCCCGATGTCGCGGAGAGCGGCACCGAGCACTCCGGCTGGGTCCTCCAGCGCCTCGGGGCCGCGCCCCTCGACGAGGAACAGACCCTTGAGGAACTCGGGCTGACCGACGGTGAGGAGCTGTTCCTGCGCCCGGGCCGCGAGGCGCTGCCCGAGGTGCACTTCGACGACCTGGTGGACGGCGTGCGCACCGGCACCGCCGCCAGGGGCGACTCCTGGCGGCCCGCCGCCACCCGCCGCCTGGCGCTCGCCCTCGCCCTGGCCACGCTGGCCGGCGGCCTGCTGCTGCTCGCCCGGCCCGGCCCGGAGGGGCCCCGCTGCGCCGCGGCCGTGGTGGTCGCGGTGCTGCTGCTGGCCGGGGGGACGGCGGCGGCCCGGCTGCTCCGGGACCCGACGGCGGGAACGGCGCTGGCCGCCGCCGGTGTGGTCCATGCGGCGGCGGCCGCCGCCCTGGTCCCCGGCGTCACCGGCCCGGCCCGGCTGCTGGCGGGCGGTTCGGCGGCGGTCGGCGCCACGGTGCTGGCGCCGGCGCTGGTCGGCTCCGGACCGTTCTTCGCCGGGCTCCTGGTGACGGCCTCGCTCACCCTCGCCGCCGGGGCGCTCGCCGCCTCCGGCTCGCCCACGACCCACATCGCGGCGGCGGTCGCCGCCGTCGCGGTGCTGTTCGGCGCGTTCGTGCCCGGCCTGGCGTTCAAGCTGGCCGGGCTGCGGCTGCCCGCGCTGCCCCGCAACGCCGACGAACTCCAGGAGGAGATCGAGCCGTTCCCGGCCGAGGACGTGCTCGCCCGCAGCCTGGTCGCGGACAGCTTCCTGGCCGGGTTCTTCATCGCGGTCGGCACCGCCTGCGCGATCACGGTCGCCCTGCTGGCGCTGGCACGCGACGGCGGCTGGGGCCCGACGACGATGGCCGCCGACCTCTCGGTGCTGCTGCTGTTGCACGCCCGCGACATCGGCGGGCTGCGCCAGCGGCTCGCCCTGCTGCTGCCGGGCGCGATCGGCCTCGGCCTGCTGGTGGCGCGCCTGGGGTGGGACGCCTCGCCGGGTGCGCGGCTGGTCGTGTTCGCCGTGATGCCGGCCGCCGCGACCGCGCTCTGCGTGGCGGCGTGGACGGTCCCCGGCCGCCGGCTGCTGCCCTACTGGGGCCGGGCCGGGGACCTGCTGCACTCGCTCGCCGCGCTCGCCCTGCTGCCGCTCGCGCTCCAGGTGTTCGGCTTCTACGCGGCGATGCGCGGCCTGGCGGGCTGAGCCGGCCGCCCCGGCCGCAGGCCCGTTCCCGTCCCGCCGCACCCGAGCACCCGTACCGAGGAGGACCACCACCATGCAGTCCCGACGCGACCAGGTGCAGGCCCATCTGTTCGTGATGAGCCGGGTCGCCGCCGGCGTCCTGCGCGCCGAGCCGGACGCCCCCGACACCCCCGTGGGCCGGACCAACCGCGGCGCCGCGATCGGGCTGGCCGTCGCCCTGCTGATCGGCGCCGGGGCCGGTGTCTACGGCCTGATCAGGCCCGGCGGCGCGAGCGGCTGGAAGCAGTCCGGCACCCTCGTGGTGGTCAAGGAGAGCGGCGCCCGCTACGTCTACGCCCAGGGCCTGCTGCACCCCGTGCTCAACGAGGCCAGCGCCCGGCTGCTCGCCGGAGGCCAGCTGAAGGTCGACCAGGTGTCGGCCCGCTCGCTGGACGGCGCCCCGCGCGGCACCCCGGTCGGCATCGTCGGCGCGCCCGACGGCCTGCCCGCGGCCAATGCCGCGGCCGGCGCCGACTGGCTGCTCTGCACGATGCGCGCCACGGGCGCCGGGTCCGCGGCGGCCAAGCCCGCACCCCAGCTCTCGGTCGCCATCGGCACCCGCCAGACCGGCCGCCCGGCCGGCGACCAGGGCGTCCTGGTGAGCGGCCCGGACGGCGCCGTCCACCTGCTCTGGCACGGCCGCCGGTTCACGGCGGACGCGGCGGGCGGCGCGGTGCGGGCGCTCGGCTGGTCCGCCGCCGTGCCCGTCCCGGTCACCGCCTCCTTCCTGGCGGCCTTCCCGGCCGGGCCGGAGCTGCGCGCCCCGGACGTGCCGGGCCGGGGCAAGGACGGACCGGCGCTCTCCGGCCGGCCCACCCGGGTCGGCCAGCTGTTCACCGGCACCGGCGAGGAGCGGTACCTGCTGGCGGAGCAGGGCCTGGTGGCCGTCACCGCCACCCAGTTCGCCCTGCTGCAGGGCGATCCCCGGACCCAGCAGGAGGCCTACGCCAACGGCCAGGTGACGCCCGGGGCGGTCGGCGCGGCCGACCTCGCCGCGCACACCGCGCCCGCCTCCGCCGCGACGGCCTTCGCCCCTGAGGGACTGCCCGGCCGGCCGCCGACGCTGCTGCCGGCCCGCTCCGAGCAGGCGCTGTGCGCGGCGCTGCGGCCCGCCTCCGACGGCGGGGACCTGGACGTCTCCGTGCTGGACGCCACGCCCGTGCTCGGCCTGCCGCCGGTGCTCCAGCCCGGTGTGCTGCCCAGCTGCACCCCGGCGGACCGGATCGCGGTGCGCCCGGGCGGCGGCGCCCTGGTCCGGGCGGTCTCCGGGGCGGGCTTCGGCAGCACGCTGTACCTGGTCACCGACACCGGCGTGAAGTACCCGCTCGCCTCGCCCGCGGTGGCCGAGCGGCTCGGCTACGCGAAGACGGCGCCCACGGCGGTGCCCGGGCGGGTGCTGTCGCTGCTGCCCACCGGTCCCAGCCTCGACCCGGCGCCGCTGGCGGGCGGCATCGTGCAGCCGGCGGTCACCGGCGAGGGGCGCTGCACGCGCTGAGCCGCGGCGGTTCCGCCGGGGTGAACCACCCGGCGGAGCCGTCCCGTTCACCCTGGCGGGCCGGTCCGACCGGCCCGCGGCGAATCGCGCCGGTCGGCAGCGGCCGGCGGCACCGAGGAGGTACTCACGTGGTCCAGCAGCAGACGACGGTCAGCCAGCAGGCCCTTCAGGACGTCAGGACGCAGATCGAGGCGAAGTACGAGGCGATGAAGGCCACCGCCATGTACATCGAGGACATCAACACGGCGATCCGCGACAGCTTCGAGGGCGCGGCCAGCACCACCTTCCAGAACAACATCAACTCCTGGCTGGAGCAGTACGCGGCGGTCAGCCGCGACTACGACGCCTTCCACGCCAAGTTCGGCGACACCAGCCAGATCTTCACCGCGACCGGCGACCACACCCTGAACGTCGCGAAGAACAGCCTCGGCGACGGCGGCACCGGCCCCGCGGCCTACGTCGAGGGCGTCCTGAACCCGAAGTAGCCCGCCGTCCGCCGAACCGACCGCTGAACCGAAGGGAACCCCGCCATGACCGGGCACATGTCACTGCACTACGCCGGCGTCGACACCGCGATCAACGACCTGGACGCCCACTCCAAGACCATGCACGCCCAGATGGAGGACCTCAAGGAGTACCTCCGGAGCAAGATCGGCGTCGAGCTCATCGGTGCCTTCTCGACCGCGGCCGACGCCCTCGCGACCCAGTTGGAGAACTCCGACAAGGCGATGACCGGCAAGATCGAGAACGCCAAGGTCGCGCTCACCGAGATCCGCGACGCGATCCACGACGCGGACATGCGGGCGAGCACCCACTTCGACCACGTCAAGGGCTGACCGGCGTGGCGGACGACGACAACGGGGACAAGGGCGACGGCGGCACCGTCAAGATCACCGACAGCTACCTGGCGACGTTCCCGGAGAAGACCATCAAGGTGTTCCTCAAGGACGTCCTGACGTCGGTGCCGGTGCGGGAGCTGCGGGCCTACGCCGACGGCAGCGCGCCGTTCCTGGTCGGCAACAACTCCGGGAACTTCACCGCCCCGGGCACGCTGGCCACCGCGCTCAAGGCGTACGACGACTCGATCGCGAAGATGCTGGCGACGATCATCGAGCAGTTCGACACCCTGATCGTCGACCTCTCGCTCGCCGACCGTTACCTGAACAACGCGCTGGACGAGTCCCTGGACTACGCGCAGTTCATGAAGGTGGCGAACCGGACCCTGACCTCGGGTTCCGGCACCGGCACCAAGTAATCCGGCGGGAACCCCCGCCACCACCGCGGAGCCGGTCCGGGCATCGGGCCGGCCCCGCGCCACGCCAGGTCGGGCACGGCCGTGAGAGGGGATGCCATGGTGTACATCTGGGAGGACGCGCTCACCTTCCTGGGCTCGTCGGCGGACAAGGCTCCGACCAAGCGCGCGGACGTGGTCGACGACGAGAAGCCCTGGCTCAACACCGACGTCCGCAAGCAGGTGGTCCACGCGGGCTGGCAGGGCGTCCAGGGCGACGGCACCGACCTGAAGCTCGACAGCTGGGTGGCCTGGTACTTCACCTACACCGAGGGCAAGAGCGCGACGGTGAAGCACGGCAGCTATGTCGTCGGCACCAGCGTGCAGTACCCGAACCTCGACGGCCCGGGCGCCAAGTTCGCGGGGTGGACGGCCAGCCGCAAGCCGCTGGAGCAGTTCATCGACGGCTCGGTCAAGGCCAACGACCGGCTCGACCCGGCCGTCTTCACCAGGGCGGCCGACACCCTCAAGAACTTCAGCTCCTTCCTCGACGGCTGGATCACCGCGATCGGGACGGAGTGGGTCAAGGGCATCGGGGAGGAGGACGGCGACTGGCAGGGCAGCGCGGCGAACGCCATGCGGACCCTGCTGCTGGCGTTCCGCAACGAGATGGACGCCGACAACCGGATGATCCGCCTGGCCGCTGTGGACAACCACCTGCGCCCGATGGACCAGGGCGTCAAGACCTGGATCTCGCAGCTGTGGGAGGGCTTCAAGGGCTGGTGGGGATCGCCCCTGGCCTGGCCGACGAACGCGGTCACCGCGGCGCTGATGGAGGGGCTCAAGGGCGCGACGCTGAAGATCGAGAGGTCGACCGACCGGAACCCGGTCTGGCACAGCAGGGAGGATCCGCTCAAGGGCGCCGCCGACGACTACGGCAAGATCGAGGGCGGAGGCGTGCTCGGCTCCCTGTCGATCACCGTGACCGGGGCGCCGTTCGGCGATCCCAAGTCGGTCGACTTCTGGAAGCAGGTCGACAAGCGGGCCCGGCAGATCTGGCTCGCCAACGTGGTGAAGTGGCTGGACACCGAGGCCGAGCGGGCGCTGACCGGGCTCACCCTGTCCTACACGGCCATCGGCAACGCCGCCCGGCCGCTGAAGCCGTTCCCGCTGATGATGCCCGACCCGAAGGCCCCCGAGGATCCGACCAAGGACCCCACCAAGGACGGGGGCAAGGACGGCGGCAAGGACGACCCCGACAAGACCATCGACGAGCTGAACAAGAAGATCAACGAGTTCGGCAACGGCGGCGGGGGCGACAAGGACGGCGGCCCCAGCATCAAGGACATCACCGGTGGCGGGAGCGGCGGCAGCGGGAACATGCCGAACCTCGGCCTCGGCGAGGGCGGGAGCGGCAGCGGCAGCGGCAACACTCCGAACCTCAACCTCGGCGGCGGCAGCAGCGGGTCCGGCGGCAGCGGGAGCACGCCGAACCTCAACCTGGGCAACGGCGGGAGCGGCAGCACGCCGAACCTCAACCTCGGCAACGGCGGCAGCACGCCGAACCTCGATCTGGGCACCGGCGGCAGCGGTTCCGGCAGCGGCCCCAACCTGATCGGCAACCCGTTCCCCGGCCTCAACTCCGGCCCGCTGCCCGACAGCCTCCTGCCGGGCGGCACCGGGTCGAACCGGCCGGTGGTCGTGCCCCCCAGCTCGGTGATCACCAAGGACGGCCGGATCGTCGACGAGAGCGGCAACCCCGTCCTGGACTCCGCCGGCAACCCGATGGTGGCCGGCCCCGGCTACACCATCGGCCCGGACGGAATCCTGCGCGACGGCGACGGCAACACCGTCTCGCAGTACCGGCAGCTGCTCGCCGACCGCTACTCCGCCGCCGGGATCGACGGCAGCGGCAGCGGCGACGACCTGCTGACGCCCAACGAGTTCGGCACCGGCGGCTTCTCCTACAACACGATGGGCCTGGGCGCGGGCGGCTCCGGCGCCGGCGGCTCGCTCGGCCTCGGCGGCAGCCCGATGATCACCGGTATGGGCGGCGGCCTCAGCAACCGCGCGCTGGCCGCCGGCGGCGACCCGTCCATCACCAAGGCCGCCGTCGACCAGGCCAACGCCGAGCGCGCCGCCGCCGAGCGGGCCGCCCGCGCCGCGGCCCAGGAGCAGGCCGCCCTGACCGGCCGGCAGACGCCCACCACCTCCAGCGGGATGCCGCCGATGATGCCGCCGGGTGCCGGCATGGGCGGCGCGGGCGCCGGCGCGGGCGGCGAGAAGGACCGCCGCCGCACCACCTGGCTGGCGGAGGACGAAGAGGTGTGGGGCACCCAGACCGGGGCCGTCGAAGGCGTCATCGGGCGCTGAGCGCCGTGGCAGACGAAAGGACGAACAGATGAGCAACCCGTTCGCGGAGCAGATCGCCCAGGCGATGGCGGAGATGCAGACCGAGCTGGCCAGGGCCGAGGCCATGCAGCAGGAGATGAACGAGCTCACCGGCTCGGTCACCTCCAAGGACCGGATGGTCACCGTCAAGGTCGGCTCGCAGGGCCAGGTCGTCTCGATGACCTTCCACACCGACGACTACCGCGAGATGGCGCCCGCCGAACTCGCCAAGGTCCTCACCGACGTGCTCAACGAGGCCCGGGCCGACGTCGGCCGGCAGGTCGCCGAGCGGATCTCCCGGTTCGACGGGATCGGCGAGACGCTGCGGCTCTCGATGACCGGCGGCAGCGAGCTGGACGAGATCCTCGAACCGCTGTGGGCGATGGCCCCGGGCTATGAGGACGAGGAGAAGAAGAAGGCGAAGGCGGGCCGCCAGGAGGAGTTCCGTGGCTGAGGGGACCACCGCCAAGACGGCGATGCTCAAGAAGAGCTTCGCCGAGTTCTTCGAGCTGAAGGACTTCGTCACCCAGCTCAACACCGAGGCGACCCACATCAACGAGATCAACCTGCGGGTGGGCGGCAACGACGAGATCGGCAAGCAGTACCACAGCCAGGTCGACGACGGCACCAAGAACCTCTACGAGCTGATCGTCAGGATCGGCTCCACGCTCTCCTCGGTCGGCGAGAACGGAGAGCTCCTCGCCGACACCCTCGACAAGGCGGGCGACCACGCCCGCGACCTCGCCAACGGCTTCTGACCCAGCAGCAGCCGAAGGCCCGACCCCGCGCACCGAACCGGAAACGGCAGGCAGTCCCCGTGGCCCACTCCTCGATCGAGGTCAACGAATCGACCGCACGGTTCTTCACGATCATCACCGGCATGCCCTGGCCGGAGATCCGTGAGGGGGACCTGCGCGAGGTCCGGGACGCCTACGAGCAGCTGGCCAAGGAGATGCCCGAGCTGCGGGCGCTGATCGAGAAGGTCGCGGTCTCCTGCGCCCGGCAGTTCAAGGGCCAGGCCGCCACCTCGTTCGCCTACCAGATGAACTCGTTCATCGGCCGGACCGGCGGGGACGACTACGTGTCGGCGGCCGGCAAGACCGCCAAGGCGCTGGCGGACTGCGCCGGCGACGTGGCCAACACGGTCGAGTACACCAAGTGGATGGCCATCGCCCAGCTGGTGCAGCTGCTGGTCGAGATCGCGCTGGCGATCTTCTGGGCGCCGTTCAGCTTCGGCACCAGCCTGTCCGGACTGGTGCTCAAGAAGCTGCTCACCAAGGCCGCGCTGACGGCCCTGATGAAGTACCTGCTCAAGACCATCGCGATGCACACCTTCTCGGGCATCGTCGGCGGTCTGCTGATGGACGGCATCATCCAGAACCTCCAGATCGGCCAGGGCAACCGCAAGGAGATCGACAAGGAGTACACCAAGCAGGCGGTGCTGTTCGGTGTCATCGGCGGTGTCCTCGGCGGGCCGCTCGACCTGCTGGGCCTGGGCCTGGGCAAGCTGCTGGGCCGCCTGCTGGGCAAGAGCGGCGGCCGGCTGCTCGCGGACAAGCTCAGCGACTACCTGGTGGACGGCGAGCTGAAGAGCCTCAAGGGGACGCTGAAGACCGCCGCCGAGGCGGCCGCCAAGTCCGGCGAGAAGGGCTCGCTCGGCACGATCGGCAAGGAGACCTCCAAGGGCCTCGCCGACGAGGCCCTGAAGAAGGCGCAGGCCCGCGCCTTCGCCCGGGACCTCGGCAGCCTCATGGAGGCCTCCGCCGAGCAGCTCCAGGCGGGCTTCGGCAAGACCACCAAGGGCTCGCTCGGCGACACCTTCGTCAAGGAGATGGAGAAGACCTTCGTCAAGCACCTGGGCGAGCAGCTCGGGAAGAAGGAGGCCGCGGCGCTCGGCCGCGAGCTGGGCGAGAAGTTCGCCGAGAAGTGGGTGGGCAAGGCCCGGCAGACCGTCCCACTCAGGGGCGCGGCCAGCGAGGGCCTCACCGAGGCGCTGGACAGCGTCCTCACGCAGGACGTCGGGAAGGGCCTGACCGCCCACCAGGTCAGCGCGCTGGGCAAGCACCTGCCGGAGCTCGCCGACGGCCTGACGCAGGGCAACAAGATGTTCCAGCTCGGCCTGGGGCTCGGCAACTACATCCAGTCCGGCACCCAGAACGTGCTCAGCGAGGGCTTCTACAACCTCATCTTCGGCGAGAACCACGAGTTCACCGTCACCGCGGGCAGCTTCGTCGGCGGCATGATGACCGCGATGATGGGCCACGTCATGCACGTCGGCTCGGCGCCGCTGATGCACGGCTACGCCGACCTGGTCCAGCGGACCCAGTTCAAGGCCGTCGAGCAGGGGGCGTCCAAGTACTTCCCGCTCTACCACCCGATCAGCTTCGCCGCGCTCGCCAGCATGGCGTCCGGCAAGATCGTGCCGTTCCCGGTGCCCCGGATGGGACACCCCGAGGCCTTCGAGTTCGCCAGGAGCTTCCGCGTCAACTCGCTGGACGACGTCGCGAAGGGCCTGTCGCACGCCTCGGGCGTCGACATCAAGACCCCGGCGGCCGACCACGAGGTGGCCGAGTGGATGCAGCAACTGCTGCCTTACGTCGACTTCCTGGCGGACGAGCGCGCCCACGAGGCGGCCTTGAAGGAGGCGCTCGTCCGGACGGTCGGCCGCGACGGTGACGGCTACGCGGAAGGCCCGGCGGCCGGGGCGAGGGGCGGCGACGAGAACGCCCCCGCGACGCCGCCCAAGGTGCAGTCGGACGAGGACGCCCCGGCACTCGCCCCGCACCCGCGGCCGCAGGAGTCCGAGCAGCGGGCGCCGGAGCCCAAGCCGCAGGAGCAGAAGGCGCCGGAGCAGGGGCCCTCCGGGCGCAAGCCGGCCGAGATGTCCGGCCAGGAGGCGCCGGGGAAGAGCGCCCAGCCACGGAAGGGCGCGGTGCCGCCGGTGTCGACCGAGTCCTCCGGCGACGCGCTCACCGCCCCCCGCCGGCGCTCCGAGGGGTCCGGCGACCTCACCGCGGGCCGGCGCCCGGACGCCGCCACCAGCATGGCCCAGACCGCCGGCGAACGCCCGCGCCCGACCGTGGTCACCGCCTCCGACGGCGGTCACCCGCTGCCGGACCTCACCCAGACCCCGGCGCCGCCCGCCGCGCCGCCCGCCGCGCCGCGCCCGCCTGCGGGCACCGACGAGTCGGGCCGCCACGACGTCCAGGAGCCGGTCCCCCGCGGCCCGCGGCCGACCGAGAGCCTCGCCTCGCTCCTCGCCGGCCAGGAGAACCCCCGCAGCCGCCCGGTGGACGACCTCCTGGCACCGGCGCCCCGGCCGGAGGGCGAGGACGGCGGGGACGGCGGGGGCACCCCGTGGTCGACGCCGAACCCCCTGCTCCGCGAGGACCAGGCCGCCCCGCCCCAGCAGCCGCCCCGGCCCCGGCCCGTGGACGCCGACCAGCCGGCCCCGGTCCCGGCGGAGGTCCCCGTCCCCCCACCGGTGCAGCACGTGGCCCCGGCGCAGCCCCGCCCGGAGCCCGCCGCGGCCCCGGCGGGCCCCAACTCCCGCACCGAGCTGCGGCCGGACCCCGACACCCGGCGGGTCCGCCCGCCGGCCGGCCCCCGGGCGGAGGGCGAGGCGCCCCCGCCGCTGCGGTCGTACGAGGTGCGGCGCGGCCGCCTGCTCAACGGCGACCCGGTCACCGAACTCGTCCTGCGGGTGCGCCTGGACGCCTCGGACGTGCCGGCGGCCGACGCCGGGCGGGTCACCGCGCTGCGCGAGCGCGTCCACGAGTCCGTGGCCGGGGCCGGCTACAACGGCGGGCACCGGCTGCCCGACGGCAACCGCCTCCAGGTGCGGGTGGAGTTCGTGGACGCCCCCGGCGACGCGGACCACACGGTGCGGGTGCACCGCGGCACCGTCCGCCAGGACGAGGCCAACTGGGGGCTGCGGGCCGGCCGGGACGTCATCGGCCATGAGGTCGGGCGGGTGCTCGGCCTGCACGACGGGCCGCTCGAAGCGCACCGCGCCACCGGTGCGGAACGCACCGCCGACTGGCCCCGGCGCCTGCGCACGGTGGGCGCGACCGTCGACGAGGCCTTCGCCCCCGACCGCACCCCCGGCCAGGCACCCCCCGGCGCCCCCGACACCGCCGGAGCCCGGCCGCGGATCACCGACCAGGTCCGGGACACCTCGCTGCACGGCCCGGACGGCGAGCAGGGCACCGGCGGCTCGATGCTGCGCCCCTCCGTCGACCAGGCGTACTCCGGGCAGCTGCGCACCAACCCGAACGACACCGTGACCCTCCCGGCCCCGGCCGGCTCCGGCGGCGCGGACCGGACCTTCTTCCCCCGGCACTGGACGGCCGAGGACGTCCTCTACGCCGTCGAGCAGGCGCACCTGGACTCACGGCGCTACGGCACCGACGCGTCCTCGCCGCTCTGGACGGGCGAGTACGCGGGTGTGGTGATCACCGGCACCCAGCAGAACGGGGTGATCACCGGCTTCCGGCCGTACCACGGCCAGGGCGAGGAGGCCCCGCCGCCGTACGCCCCCCGGCGGCCCCTGCCGCCGCACCCCGTCGAGTCCGCCGTGCCGCCCGGGTTCGGCGACCGCCGCACGCTGCCGCCCCTGCAGCACCGGGTCGACCCGGCCGCGGGGGACCTGCACGGCGTCCGGACCGAGACGGTCGGGGCCCCGCACCCGAACGGCACCCGCCGGGCCCACACCTGGTACCTGGACCCGTCGGTCCCGCCGGACTCCCCGCTCGCCGACTTCCCCGGCCGCTGGCGCCGCGCCTCGGACGGCCCGGAGCCGCGGCTCTACCCCGAGCACTGGACCCGGCAGGGCGCGGCGGAGCGGGTGGAGCCCGCGCTGCTGGGCGGCCGGCCCCGCCGCGAGGTGCTGCTGGAGGACCGCCGCACCCGCCACGTCGTCACCGAGGTCGACGGCGTGTGGGTCGAGGGCCTGGTCCGCGACGGCCGGGTGCTGGTCCACCGGCCGACCGGGCAGCAGCCCGACTACACCGCCGGCTTCGTCCGCCGCTGGGACGACGCCCCCGTGCTGGCACACTCCGAGCCGGTGACCCGGCCGGTGGCGGAGGGCGGCCCCGAGGTGACGGCCCGGCGGGTGGTGTTCGCCACCGGGCAGGAGGGCATCGAGCTCACCGTCCGGCTGCACCTGACCCCCGGCGACGGCATGACCGGACCGGAGGCCGCCGCCCACCGGCGGCAGCTCCAGGAGGCCGCCGACCGGCTGGTCGCCGACCGGGACCCGTTCACGCCGGTGTCCCTGCGGATCGACTTCACCGACGAAGCGGTCGGGGCGTTCTCGAGCGTCCGGCTGCGGGCGGACCGGCCGGTCGCCCTGGAGGACCACCTGGGGCCGCTGCTGCGCAGCGTGGAGGCGCACGGCCTGGAGACCGCCGCGGCGATCCTCGCCCCGCCGCCGGGGGCCGCCCGGCACGCCCTGCCGCTGCCGGAGCCCGTCGCCGGCTCGCTGCGGGCCCCCGGCACCGACGACCCGTCGGCGCCGCCCGGCTCCACCGACCGGATGCGGAGCCATCTGGCGGTCGTGCGGGAGTCCTTCACCGACGCCGCCTGGGACCGGCCGGTCCTGGGCGTGCCGTCGGACTGGACCCCCGCGGACGCCCGCTACGCGGCCTTCCGGGTCCTGCTCGACGGCGCCCCGGACGCGCAGGGCCGGATCGAGGGCGAGTTCGCGGGCCGGGCCCTCACGCTGTTCACCGAGGACGGCCGGATCACCGGCTTCCGGGTCGCCACGCCCCACCCCGGCGACCTCCCGGCGCCGCCGCCCGGCACCCACCGGGTCCTCGCCACCGCGGAGGTCCGGCCGGCCGAGGACGCGTTCCGGCGCTCGCTCGCGGCCCGCCACCTGCGGTCCTTCGAGGCCACCCGGGTCGAGCTGCCCGGCGGGGACACCGAGACCGTGATCCGGATGCGGATCCACCTCGACACCTCGGAACTGTCGGGCCTGACGCCCTCCGAGCGGGAGTCGGGACTGCTCGGGATGCGTACCCGCGCCGCGAGCGGCGTCGACGAGCAGTTCAACCGGGGGCAGCGGCTGCCCAACGGCGACCTGCTGCGGTTCGAGGTCCACTTCGTGGACACCCCCGAGGAGGCGCACCACACCGTCGCCGTGCACCCGACGCACCCGCGGGCCAACGCGCTCAACTGGGACCTCGTGATCGACCGGACCACCCTCGCCCACGAGCTGGGCCACCTCCTGGGCCTGCCGGACGAGTACCGTGAGGCGGCGTACGGCCCCCGCCCCGTCCACCAGGACGGCTCCCTGATGGCCGGTCAGTACACCGACGACTTCGGCCGGTTCGTGGTCGACCAGGACGGCCCCGCCACCGTGACGGTCGCCCTGCACCCCGCGCAGGGCCTGCCGGCCCGCTACCTGCGCGAGCTCGGCTCCGCCGTCGACGAGGCCTTCGGGCCGGCCGGCGGGCCGGTCACCGCCGGCGGTCCGCCGCGGCGCGCGGCCTTCGGCGAGCACGCCCTGCGGACCTCGCTGGAGGGCGCGGGCGGCTCCGGGGGACACCTGTACCCCGCCCCGGGCACGGGCCGGACCCGGCCGCCGGGGACGGTGGGGCCGGACCACCCCAACGGCACCTTCCGGATCTCGCGCACCGAGCGGGTGCCGGTGCCGCACCTGGAGACGGCGGGCGGCCTCTTCCCCGGCCCCACCCACGAGACGCGCGCGACCGCGCGCACCATGTTCCCGCGGCACTGGACCTCCGACGAGGCCGCGTACGCGGCCGAGCAGGCGTACCACAGCGCCCGCCGCACCGGCCGGATCACCGAGCGGAACGGCACCTACCACTGGACCGGCGAGTACGCCGGGGTGCGCATCGAGGGCGAGGTGACGAACGGCGCGTTCACCGGCTTCCGGCCCGCCCACAACCAGGACCGGGTCCCCGTCCCGGCCTTCGAGCCGCCGAACCACGGCCTCCGGCAGTTCTCCGCGAACAGCGAGGACCACACCCGGTTCGGCGACCGCCGGACCCTCACCGGCGTCCACCGCCTGCCCTCGGCGGAGACCGCCCGCGCGCACGGCCTCGTCGTGGAGCGGCTGCACGAACCGCACGACAACGGCACCTACCGGGCCCAGGTCTGGTACCTCGACCCGCTGGTCGGCCCGGGGGCGCCGCTGTCCAACCTGGAGTCCCGCTGGTTCCGCCGCGCCGACGGCGCCGCCCACGTGATGTACCCGGACGCCTGGTCGCAGTCCGAGACCCTCAACGCCGTCCACCAGGCGTACCGGTCCCGGCACGAGACCCGGATCCTGCCCGACGGCACCGAGTCCTGGACCGGCCGGCACCAGGGCGTGGTGATCGAGGGCCTCACCCGCGACGGCGTCCACCTGGTCCACCGCCCGTCCGCCGACCAGCCGATCTCGCACTGGCGGCCGGAGGAGATCGTCCGGCAGTCCGCGCCCCGCCCGGTGGACTTCGGCGGCGGCTTCGGCGCCGTCGTGCGGCACGTCCGGTTCTCCGACGGCCAGAGCGGCCTGGGGATCATCACCCCCGTGCGGCTGCGCTTCGGGGCGGACATGTCGGCCCAGGACCGGGCCGACTACCGGGCGGCCTTCCAGCGCCGGGTCGACCAGGAGCTCGGGAACCTGCGCGACGCCGACGGCGCGCTGGTCCGGGTGGTCGTCGACCTGGTCGAGACCGCCCACCCGGCCGCTCCTCTGGTGGGCCGCGGCAGCATGCCGGGCCCGCGGACCCTGCTGCCCCACTTCATCGGCGACCACGCCCCGGTCGCCCAGGTCGTCGAGCACGCCCGCCGCACCGCCCCGGCCGAGAACTGGACGGGCGGCGGCCGCCCGCCCGCGTCGCCGCTGCGGGAGCACGGCACGCCGGGCACCGACGAGCGGCCCGCGACGG
Organism: Kitasatospora sp. NPDC097605; assembly: GCF_040302725.1. Taxonomy (NCBI): domain Bacteria; kingdom Bacillati; phylum Actinomycetota; class Actinomycetes; order Kitasatosporales; family Streptomycetaceae; genus Kitasatospora; species Kitasatospora sp. NPDC097605. Next base: position 64,931 of record NZ_JBEOSF010000021.1, read on the forward strand.
TCAGCCGGACCGCGACCCTCCACCCCGGCCTGGAGCGCGGCTTCGCGCTCCCGGACGGCTGGACCCCCGGCGACTCCCGGTTGCCCACCGGGTGGTCGCGCACGGACGCGCTCTCCTACCTCGCCGGCGCCGTCCGCACCGGCGTTCCGTTCACCCCCGACCGGCCGCCGCACCCGCCGGCGCCGGGCCGCACCGCGCACCTGGTCGAGCACCTGGGCGTGCGCCTGCGGCTGGAGCTCGACGCGCAGGGCCGGGTCGCCGCGGCCGAGGTGTTCGGCGACATCACCTTCCCGCCCCAGTTCAACCGGCCCGTGCCGGACGTCACCGGGCTGCCGGCCGCCCCCCGCCGCACCGGTGCGGACGAGCACGGCGACGCACGGCCGCCCGCGTTCGCGGACCGGACCGCCCCGGCGGCCGGCGACCGCGCCGACGAGCCGCGGCGCGCCCCGATGGCGCCGCAGGACGCGGGCGCGGCCGTGCCGCCGCCCGCCGCCGACACCGCGGCGCCGGCGAACGCCCCCGCCGCGCCGCCGGTCCGGCCGGGCCCGGACAACCCCTGGCACCCGGCCGATCCGGACGGGACGTTCCGGCCCGTGGCGCGCCGCCCGCCCGCCCCTGCGCCCGGCACCTGGCAGGAGGTGCTGCCCAACGGCACCGTCCGGATCCACCGGGCGACGCTGGACGGGAACGTCCAGCCGGGCGCGCCGGCCTCGGCGTTCCCGTCCCGCTGGAGCCGCTCCGTCCTCGACCCCGGGGCCGTCTACTACCCGAAGGGCTGGACCGCGACCCAGCTCCGCCACCACGTCACCACCGCGCTCGCCGACCCGGTCCTCCAGCGCGAGGCGAACGGCATCCGCTACAAGCTGGGCCGGTCCGGCGGCGTCTGGGTCGAGGGCATGTACCTGCCCGACGGCAGCTTCCTGGGCCACCGCCCGGACCCCTACCAGACGCTCCAGCACCCCCGCTACAGCGATCCGGCGACCCTGACGGCCGCTCGGGGCACCGAGGTGCGGCCTCCCGGCCTCGGTCCGGTCCGGGCCCGCCGCGACCTCATGTTCGACGGCTCCGAGAGCCTCCAGATCACCGTCCGGGTCAAGCTGGTGGGCGACGAGGACGCGCCGCTGCAGGACAAGCTCCGCACCCGGGCGGACCTGGACCGGTCGGTCAGGGAGTTCCTGGACGGCCCCCACGAAGGCGGCCCCCGCACGGGGGTCCGGCTGGAGTTCACCCAGGACGCCGACGCCGTCGAGGTCCGCGTCGTCCCCGGCCGGGACCTCACCGTCCAGCAGGTCGTGCCACGACTGCACGAGCGGGTCGTCGCCGACGGGCCGGCCGCGGTCCTGAGCGCGCTGCGGGAGCAGACGCCCGCGCCACCGGAGACCCTCTCCGGCGGCGCCGGGATGCTCGCCGGCCGGAAGGCGCTGTTCGACCCCGCCGTGTGGGACAGCCCGACCCTGGGCCGTCACCTGCCGAAGGAGTGGAGCGCCGACGAGGCCCGCTACGCCGCGAGCACGGTCATGGGCTCGGCCACCCGCGTCCCGGCCGGGCCGGTGCCGCCGGGCGGCACCACCGCGCCCGAGCTGCGCCACGGCGTCTTCGCCGGGGTGAAGCTGACGGTGCGGGTGGAGGACGGGCTCATCACCGACTTCTGGAGCCGGCCCGACCAGCGGATGCCGGACCAGCTGGCCAAGCCCGGCAACGACCCGGCCCAGGTGCTGGGGACCCGCCGGATCCGCGCGCCCAAGGACGCCCTGGAACGGACCATGGAGGAGCGGCTGCTGCAGCGCTTCTCGGTGAGCCGGATCAGGTTCGCCGACGGCGAGACCGAGTCGCTGGTGACCGTCCGGATCCACCTGGACACCAAGGCGCTGGACCTGAAGGACCAGGACACCGCGAAGCGCCTCAAGGACCTGGTCAAGCGGGCCAGGACCGGGGTCTCGGAGATCTACGACACCGGCCAGCGGCTGCCCGGCGGCGACCGGCTGCGGGGCCGGGTCGAGTTCGTCGACGACCCGGGCAGGGCCCACCACACCGTGGAGGTCCTTCCGAAGAAGGGCCGGGAGGACCACCGCACCTGGAACCTGGACACGACGGGCGTCGTGGTCGCCCATGAGCTCGGCCACCTGCTGGGCCTCGCGGACGAGTACCGCGAGCGCTCCGACGGCGCCAGGCCCCGCCCCGTCTACCTCGACGGCGGGCTGATGGGCTCCTACATCCGTGACACGTTCAACCGGCCCGTCGTCGACATGGACAACGTGCCGGGCGGCCCGGTCGCCCATCACCCCCAGCCGGTGCTGCGGGCGCGCAACCTGCGGCAGCTGGGCTCGGTGATCGACCAGGCCTTCGGCGCCGACCGGGGGCCCGGCGCGGAGAGCACCCACCCGCCGCGGCCCCGGATGAACGCCGAGGCCCTGCGCCTCGCCCTCCACGGGGACCTGAACCGGCACAGCCTGCGGCAGCCGGACGGCGGGCGCGACGGCGGCGGCCACCTCGTCCCGCCGCCCGGCTCCGACGATCCGCGGCCGACCCGGATCCCGGGCTCGGAGAACCGCAACGGCACCTTCCGGGTCCTCGGCGGCCCGGCCGACGGCCTGGACGCCGGCCACCGCTCGAACGCGGGTGACCTCGACACCTCGGCGGCCGTCCGGGCCCGCGGGCGCACCATGTTCCCGGAGCACTGGTCCGCCGACGACGCGGCGTACGCGGCCGAGCAGGCCTACCAGCACGCCCGCCGCCGCGGCGACGGGGCGTTCACCGAGGCCGGTCCGGACTCCTGGACCTGGACCGGCGAGTACGGCGGGGTGCGCATCGACGGGCGCCTGCAGGTCCGCACCGAGCAAGGGCCCCGCGGTCCGGTGCAGGTGGCGGAGATCGTCGGCTTCCGGCCGTCCGACGACCAGGGCGGGCTCGGCCCCGCCCCGCACCTGCCGTGGCACCCACAGCCCGACACCTTCGACCAGCGGGCCGCGGACGTGCTGCGCTACGGCGACCGGCTGACCCTCGGCGGTGTCCACCACCAGCCGCCGAACCTCACCGGCGAACCGGGCACGGTCGCCCGCGAGGCGAGGGTGGCCGGCGAGCGGTCGGGCATCAAGATCGGCCCGCCCTCCGCCCCCCACCCCAACGGCACCTACCGCGCCACCGTCTGGTACCTCGACCCGGCCGTCAACCCGGCGGCCCCGATGGCGCGGTTCGACTCGCGCTGGTTCAAGCGCGCCGACCACGCGGTCAACACGTTCTACCCGGCGCACTGGCGGCCGGTGCGGGTCCTCGACGCCGTCGACTCCGCCTACGCGGGCCGCGACAGGTCCGCCGACCGGGTCGTGAACGGCGCCGTCCACTGGACCGGCATCGGCGACGGCGTCCGGATCGAGGGCATCACCCGGGACGGCCGGCACGTCGCGCACCGCCCGGCGGACGAGCAGCCCGGCGTCGTCCGCAGGGCCGGCGCCCCGACCTCCCCGCCGCTGACCGAGCCCGGACCGCCCGGCACCGGTCGGCGCCCGGCCGTCGTCTCCGGCATGCCCCCCGGCGCGGTCCCCGCCGACGCCTTCGGCCCGAACCTGAGCAGCACGGCCGGCCGCGGCCTGCCCAGGGAGTGGACGGAACAGGAGCAGCGCCACGCCGTCCTGAGGGGCCGCAGGGTCGGCGACGACACGCCGCTCGACGGCGGCGGCACCCGCGGCACGGTGGTCTTCGCCGACGTCGAGATCACGGTGGTGCGGGACGCGGACGGCAAGGTCACCGACTTCTCGGTCGCGGACGGCCACACCCCGCCCGCCCAGCTCGACGTCCCGGTGCCCGAGCGCGGCACCCGCAGGCCGAAGGCCCCCGCCGGGACGGACCAGGCGCCGAGGGCGCCGTTCCACCCGGACGAGGAGGACGGCTCCGACACCTCCTCACAGCGCGACGGGGACGGGGACGAGGCCGGGGAGGCCGACGACGCGATGTCCGAGGTGTCCCGCGCGGACACGCTGGACCTCATCCTCGATGACGAGCCGATGGACTGGGACGGCACCTTCGGCGGGGGGTACCAGGCCGCAGCGCACATGGACCTCGACGAGCCCCTGCTGTCGCAGCCGCGCCCGGCCCACCAGGCGCCCGCGCCGGACCTGCGGTTCGCCGCGCTCCACCCCCCGGTCGAGGTCGGGGCGCCCGCCGACCCGGCGCGCCACAGCAGCGACTCCACCTTCCTGCGCCGCTTCCAGGTCACCCGCGGGGTCCTGGCGAACGGCGGCCCCGCCGCCGAGGTCCTGGTCCGGATCCACCTCGACACCGCCCCGGTGGCCAACACCCCGGGCCGGGACCTGGCCCTCCAGAACCTCCAGGAGCGCGCCCGGCAGGGCATCGACGAGTTCTACAACACCGGGCACCGGCTGCCGAACGGCGAGGTCCTGGTCGTGCGGGTCGAGTTCACCGACGACCCCGGCCGGGCGCACCACCGGGTCGAGGTGCTGGAGGGACCCATCCGCGAGGTCCACACCGTGTGGGCCCTGGACACCGAGCGCAGGGTCCTGGCCCACGAGTTCGGGCACCTGCTCGGCCTGCCCGACGAGTACCGGGAGCGGCGCGTGCGCCGGACGGAGGTGGACGCGAACGGCGACACCGTCGTCGTCGAGGAGGCCATCCACCCCCGGTTCGTGAGCGCCGACGCCAGCCTGATGGGCAGCAGCGTGCCGCACGGGGGGCGGGTCCGGCTCGACCAGGACGCCGGCGTCACCTCCGACGAGCCGGACCTGCCGGTCACGCTCGCACCGCGGAACCTGCGGGAACTGGGCCGGGCGATCGAGGACGCGCTCGGCCCGGTGCCGCCGGCACCGGTCGTCCACGATCTCCCGCGCCGGGCGTCCTTCGGCGAGGACGCCCTCCAGCGGTCGACCTTCGGGGACACCCGGAACCCGGGCGGGCACCTGCTGCCGCCGGCCGGCTCCGACCGCACGGCGCCCGGACGGGTGGTCCGGGTGGAGCGCAACGGCGTCGTGGTGGCCGACTTCTCCGCGGAGAGCGCCGCCACCCTGCCCCGGCCCCGGCGGCTGGACGGCGTCTCCGCGGCCGCCGACGACCTGATCGTCGCCGGGACCGGGCAGCGGCGGATGTTCCCGCGCACCTGGACCAGCGAGGACGCCGCGTACGCGGCCGAGCAGGCGTACCTGCACGCGCTCGGCACCGGGGACGTGGTGCCGCTCGGCGGCAGCCGCTACCGGTGGACCGGCGAGTACGCCGGGGTGCGGATCGAGGGCGAGGTACGTGCCGGGGAGTTCCTGTCGTTCCGCCCGTCGGACCGGCAGCCGGACGTCGACCCGCCGCTGAACGCCCCCCACCGGCCCGCGCCCGACGACCCGGGCCGCGGCTACGGGACGTTCGGCCAGCGGGCCGAGGACATCGCCCGCTACGGCGACCGCCAACACCTCACCGGCCTGCACCACGAACTGGACCTCGACCCGGTCAGCGCGTCGAGCGCGCTGCGGGCCCACGGCGCCAGGATCGTCGAGACCAGCCCGCCGATCCACAACGGCACCTACCGGGCCCGGGCCGCCTTCCTCGACCCGACCGTCGCGCCGACCTCCCCGCTGGCCGACTTCCCGACCCGCTGGCGCTTCCGCAGCACCGGCACGGGACGCACGATGTACCCGCGCACCTGGACGACCCGGGACGTGGTGGACGCCGTCGACCACGCGCATGACAGCGTCCCCGTCGAGCGGCGGGTGTACCGGGCGGACGGCCGGACGTACCACTGGGCGGGCGAGGCCTACGGCGTCCGCGTGGAGGGGCTCTCCCGCGACGGCGTCCACCTGGCCCACCGTCCGTCCGAGATCCAGCCCCTGGCCGAGTGGCAGCCGAGGCGGGTGGTCGGCGACTCCCCGGACACCCGGGTCTGGCTGGGCACCCAGCCGCTGTCCCTCGCCCGGGTGCTGTTCGACTCCGGCCAGGAGGGCCTGCGGATCACCGTGCCGGTGCGCACGGTGATCCAGGGCCAGGTGCCGGCCTATCTGCCCGGGCTCGCCCGGGCCGAGATGCAGCGCCGGGTGGACGAGTTCGTGCAGCAGCGGATGCGGGAGGCCGCCGGCCCCGACGGGATGCCGCCGCGGCTGGTCACCGTCCGGCTGGACTTCGACCCCCCGCACGGCGACGTCTTCTCCTCGATGGTCCTGCGCCCCGACAGCCTGTCGGGCGTCGAGTCCCTCCTCGGCCCGCTGGCCGTCGAGAACGGGCAGCACGTGTTCGCCGGGCGGGCCGAGCAGCTGAGCCCCCTGGCCACCCCGGTCGAGCAGCTGCTCGCCGTGCACGGAGGGCCGCGCGTCCCCACCGACCTGCGCGAGCCCGGCCCGCTGAGGCCGGGGGAGCAGGCACCCGCCGTGGTCCCGGGCTGGGACCAGCAGACCGTTCGGCGGCTGGCCGGCCTGGACGTGCGGTTCAGCGAGGAGGCCGCGGCCGCCGACCCGCGCGACCTGCCCGCCGACCGCAGCCTGCCCCACGAGTGGACCGCCCTCGACAGCCGCTGGGCCGCGCTGCGGGTCCTGGAGGACCACGAGAGCCGGCACGGCGCGACCGTCTCCGAGGTCGTCCGGGGCACCATCGGCGACGTCACGCTCGACGTCCACGTGGAGGACGCCCAGATCGTCCGGGTCACCGGTGTCGGCGACCAGCGGGACCTGCCGCAGCTGCACGTCCCGCCGTACGTCCCCGATCCCTCGGTCCAGCACCACACCCTCTCCCCGGCCGGCCCCCGCCCCGGCGCCTCCGCCTGGCAGCCCGCCGACCTCGACGGCACGGTGACCGGCGCCCCGCGCCGCCCGCCGGCCGCCGCGGACGGCCAGATGCGGACCACCCTGTCCAACGGCGCGGTCCGCCTGTTCTCCGTGCACCTCGAACAAGGGGTCGGGCAGGGCGCCCCGGCGACGCTGTTCCCCTCCCGCTGGCACCGGTCCGCGCTCGACCCCGGGACGGTGTACTACCCGGAGCACTGGAACGACGCCCAGCTCGCCGCGCACGTCGCCGCCGCGCTGGAGCACCCCGTCCACACCCGCCACGACGGCGACGGCTCGCGGACGGTGCTCGGCGAGTCCGCGGGCGTCTGGATCGAGGGCCGGTTCGGGCCCGACGGCACCCTCTACCACCACCGCCCGGCCCCGCACCAGGGCTTCGACAACCCGGACTACCGCGGCCCCGCCGAGGCGACGGCCCGCCGGGGCGAGGACGTGGACCTGGTCGGCCTCGGGCCGGTGCGGGTCCGGCGCGACCTCATGTTCGACGGCTCCGAGGTCCTGCGGGTCACCGCCCGGATCCGGCTGGTGGGCGGCGAGGACGCCACCGGTACCGGCCTCCGGCGTGCGGAGGCCGCGCTGCGGGCGTCCGCCGAGGAGTACCTCGACGGCCACCGGGCCGGCAGCGCCACCCGCCTGGAGCTCCGGCTCGAATTCACCCGGGACGCCGACGCCGCCGAGGTCCGGCTCGTGCCCGGGCAGGATCCCACCGTCCAGCAGGCCCTGCCCCGGCTGCACGAGGCCGCGGGCACGGACCGGCTGGCCGAGGTGCTGGCCTCCGAGCAGCAGCCGCAGGCGCCGGCCGCGCCGCGCACCGTGTCCGGCGAGGGGATGCTCGACGGCCGGCGGCGGTTCTTCACGGCCGACGCCTGGAACCACCCGAGCGAGGGCCGCAACCTGCCGCGCGAGTGGACCGCCGACGAGGCCCGCTACGCCGCCAGCGTGGTCGCGGGCTCCCCGCAGCGCGTCCTGGCCGGACCGGTGCCGCCCGGCGCCACCCACGCACCCGAACTGGTCCACGGCTCCTTCGGCGGGGTCCGGCTGACGGTGCGGATGGAGAACGGCCGGATCACCGACTTCTGGGGCCAGCCCGACCAGCGCATGCCGCAGCAGCTGACCCGGCGCGGGCCCGAGCCGTCCGAGGTGCTCGGCACCCACGAGGTCCGCCCGCCGACCGATGCCTTCGACCACGCCCTGGAGTCCCGCGAGTTCCAGCGGTTCTCGGTCACCCGGATCCGGCACGCCGACGGGGACACCGAGGCCGTGGTGACCCTCCGGCTGCACCTGGACACCAGCCGGCTGAACCTCTCCGACCCGCACGCCGTGCGCCGGCTCAACGACCTGGTCAACCGGGCCCGCGCCGGCCTGGCGGAGACCTACAACGGCGACCAGCGGCTGCCCAGCGGCGACCGGCTGCGGGTGCGGGCGGAGTTCGTGCACGACCCCGCCGACGCGCACCGCACCGTCACCGTCCACCCCGGCCCGATCCGGGTGAGCCACGAGCACTGGGACCTGCGGACCGAGGCGGTCGTCCTCGTCCACGAGATGGGCCACCACCTCGGGCTGCCGGACGAGTACCGCGAGAGCAGGTCCCGCCTGGACCGCCGCCGCCAGGTCCACCTCGACGGGGGGCTGATGAGCTCCCACATCCGCGACCGCTACGGCCGCACCGAGGTCGACACCAACTACCGGGCCTCCGTCCCGGGCGTCGTCGACGCCCGGCCCGTGCTGCGCGCGCGCAACCTGTGGCAGCTGGGCTCCGTGATCGACCGCGCCTTCGGCACCGACCGCGGCCCCGCCGGCGACGGCATCCACCCGCCCCGCCCCCGGGTGAACGGGGACGCCCGGCGCCTCGCGCTCTACGGCGACCTCAACGGCACCGGCCGGCAGCTGTCCGGCGGCGCCCGCGACGGCGGCGGCCACCTGGTCCCGCCGCCCGGCTCCGACCGGCCGCAGCCGGCCCGGATCCCGGGCTCGGAGAACCGCAACGGCACCTTCCGGGTCTTCGGCGGCCCGGCCGACGGCGTGGACGCCGGCCACCGCTCGAACGCGGGTGACCTCGACACGTCGGCGGCCGTCCGGGCCCGCGGGCGCACCATGTTCCCGGAGCACTGGTCCGCCGACGACGCCGTCTACGCGGCGGAGCAGGCCTACCAGCACGCGCTGCGCCGGGGCGGTGACGCGTTCACCGAGCTCGGCCAGAACTCCTGGAGGTGGACCGGCGAGTACGGCGGGGTGCGGATCGAGGGCCAGGTCGACGTCCTGGCCCGGCGCCGGCCCGGCGGGCGCCCGGTCGACTCCCCGGAGATCGTCTCCTTCCGCCCCGCCGACGACCAGAGCGGTCTGGGCACGGCCTCGCACCTGCCGTGGCACCCGTTCCCGGGCACCTTCGGCCAGCGGGTCGGGGACCTGGTGCGCTACGGCAACCGGCAGACCCTCACCGGCGTCCACCACCAGCCGCCCGAGCGGTCCTGGTCGGGCGACGGCAACGTCTCCCGGGTCGACCAGGCCGGCCAGCGCCAGGGCATCCGGATCGGCACGCCCTTCGCCGTCCACCCCAACGGGACCTACCGCGCGCAGGTCTGGTACCTCGACCCGGTGGTCACCCCGCGGGCCCCGATGGAGGCCTTCCCGTCCCGCTGGCACGTGCGCGCCGACGACCAGTCCCACATGTTCTACCCGCGGGACTGGCAGGCCGACCACGTCCTGGAGGCCGTCGAGGAGGCCCACCACAACCGCGACCGGGCCGGAGATCGCCGGGTGAACGGCGCCGTCCACTGGACCGGCGTCAGCAACGACGGCATCCGGATCGAGGGCATCACCCGGGACGGCCGGCACCTGATCCACCGTCCGACGGACGAGCAGCCCGGCACGGTCCTGCCGCCCGACGCGCCGCGGTCCGCCCCGCTCGCCGAGCCGACCGGCCCCGGCGCCGGCCGGCGCCCCGCCACCATCACCGCGATGTCCCTGAACCCGGTCCCGGCCGGCCACGTCAGCCCGGACCTGCGCGCCGACGCCGGCCGCGGCCTGCCCCGGGAGTGGACGGCGGAGGAGCGGCTCTTCGCGGCCGCCAACGGGCGGCGGGTGGGGGACGAGGAACTGGTCGGCGACGAGTTCCGGGCCCGGGTGCGGTTCGCCGACGTCGAGATCACGGTCCTGCGGGACGAGCAGTACCGGATCGTCGACTTCTCCCTCGCCGACGGGCACACCCCGCCACCGCAGCTGACCTTCCGCCCGCCCGAGCGCGGCACCGGCCAACCGGTCGTCCCGACGCCGAGCGAGCGGCTGTTCTCGCCGCAGGCCCCGCGGTCGGACGACGGTTCGCCGCCGCGGACGCCGGGCTACGACGAGAGCGCGTGGCCGACGACGCCGGGTGGTGACGACGGTTCGCTGCCGCGGACGCCGGGCTACGACGAGAGCGCGTGGCCGACGACGCCGGGTGGTGACGACGGTTCGCTGCCGCGCACGCCGGGCCACGACGAGAACGTCTGGCCGACGACGCCCGGCTTCGACGGCCGTCGCCTCGCCGACGACGACGAGGCGATGGACCTGCACCGGCAGTCCGAGGACGAGGAGATGGCCTACGGCCGGGACGCCGACGACATCGAGATGGAGTCGGTGCACGACGGCTCGGACACGCGGCCGGACGACGGTTCGGACGCCGGCTCGGACACCCGTGCCATGGACGTGGACGCCGTCCCGGCCCCCGGCCCGGACGGCGCGCCCCGCCCGGTGCGGCCGGCCCACGAGGCCCCGGCACCGGACCTGGCGATCGCCCGGGTCCTCCGGACGGTCGAGGTCGAGGCGCCCGCCGACCGGTCCCTGCACCCCAGCTCCGCCACCCGCCACCGCGCCTTCGAGGCCAACCGCGTCGTCCTGGTGGACGGCCGGCCGGCGGTCGAGGTCGTGGTCCGGGTCCACCTGGACACCTCCGGCCTGCCGGCCGGCGAGGACCACACCACGGCCCTGCGGCGCCTGCGCCGGCGCGCCCGGCGGGGCGTGGACGAGTACTACAACACCGGCCACCGCCTTCCCGACGGCGATGCCCTGGTGGTGCGGGTCGAGTTCACCGATGACCCCGACCGGGCGCACCACGAGGTCGAGGTCCGGACCCCCGCCCCGGGGGAGCGGATCCGTGAGCACTCCGGCCTCTGGGGCCTGGACACCGACCGGACCGTGCTGGCCCACGAGCTCGGCCACCTGCTCGGCCTGCCCGACGAGTACCGGGAGCGGCGCGTCCGGCTGGAGACGACCGACGAGGACGGCGACCGGGAGGTGGTGGAGGAGATCCGCCCCCGCGCCTCGCAGCTCGACGCCACCCTGATGGGCGGCACCCACGCCGGCAACGGCCGCGTCCGCTTCGACCAGGACGCCGGGATCATCCCCGACGACACCGACATCCGGTTCGCGCTCGCGCCTCGGCACCTGCGCGAGCTGGGCCGGGCGATCGAGGACGCCTTCGGCCCCGCGCCGGCGGCACCGGTCGTGCACGACCTCCCGCGCCGCGCCGCCTTCGGCCGTGACGCCCTGCAGACCTCCACCTTCGGCGACACCCGGAACCCGGGCGGCCACCTGCTGCCGCCGACGGGCTCCGACCGCACGGCGCCCGGGCGGGTGGTCCGGGTGGAGCGCAACGGCGTCGTGGTGGCCGACTTCTCCTCGGAGGCCGCCTCGACCCTGCCCCGGCCCCGGCGGCTGGACAGCGCCTCCGCGGCGGCCGACGACCTGATCGTCCCCGGGACCGGCCGGCGCCGGATGTTCCCACGCAACTGGACCAGCGAGGACGCGGTGTACGCGGCCGAGCAGGCGTACCTGCACGCCCTGGGCAGCAACGACGTCGTCCACCTCGGAGGCGGCCGCCACCGCTGGACCGGCGAGTACGCCGGGGTCCGGATCGAGGGCGAGGTGCACGCCGGGGAGTTCCTGTCGTTCCGCCCCAGCGACCGGCAGCCGGACGTCGACCCGCCCCGGAACGCCCCCCACCGCCCGTCCCCCGACGACCCCGCCCGGGCCTACGGGACGTTCGGCCAGCGCGCCGAGGACGTCGCCCGCTACGGCGACCGCCAGCACCTCACCGGCCTGCACCACGAGCTCGACCTGCGGCCCTCCGAGCGGGAGAGCGCGCTGCGGGCCCACGGCGCCCGGGTCGTCGAGACCGAGCCCCCGGCCCACAACGGCACCTACCGGGCCCGGGTGGCCTTCCTCGACCCGACCGTCGCGCCGACCTCCCCGCTTGCCGACTTCCCGACCCGCTGGCGGGTCCGGGACGACGACGACGGCCTGCGCACCATGTACCCGCGGAGCTGGTCCTCCGCGGACCTGCTGAACCGCGTCGACGAGGCGCACGACGGCGTCCCGGACGAGCGCCGGGTGTACCTGGAGGACGGCCGGACCTACTACTGGGCGGGCGAGGCCGACGGCGTCCGCATCGAGGGGCTCTCCCGCGACGGCGCCCACCTGGCCCACCGCCCGACCGCCGACCAGCCCGCGCCGCCCCTGCGGGCCTGGGACGACCTCCGGGCGCGGCACACCACCCGGGGCGCCGACGTCGAACTGGACGGCCGCACGGTCACCGTCTCCCGGGTGCTGTTCGACTCCGGGCAGCTGGGCCTGGAGGTCACCCTCCCCGTCAACGTGACCGTCGACGGCCACCTGACCGCCGCCGAACGGCGCGCCGCCACCGGCGAACTCCAGCGCCGGGTGGACGCCTACGTCCGGGAGCGGGTGCGGGAGACCGCGGACGCCGACGGGCTGCCGGAGGCGCTGGTCACCGTCCGCCTCGACTTCCACGAGGACCACCCGGACCCCTACGCCCGGGTGATCGTCGACCGGGACTCCCTGCCGGAGCCCGCCGACCTGCTGGTGGTCGACACCGCGGAGAGCCTGCGCCTGCTCCTCGGCCCGCTCGCCCACCACGACGGCCTGGACGTCTTCAACGAGACGGCCTCCCGCCTGGAGGAGTCCGCCCCCACCCGGGTGGACGTGCTCACGGACCTGCACGCCGCGGAGGGCGCCCCGGGCGTCCCCGCCGACCTGCGCGAACCCGGCCCGCCGCGGCCGGGCGAGCAGGCGCCCGCCGTCACCGCCGGCACGGACCGGCAGACCCAGCGGGCCGTCGACGCCATGGACTTCCGGTTCACCCGGGACGCGCTGGACCTGGACCCGCACGGCCTGCCCGCCGGCCAGAGCCTGCCCCGCGAATGGACCGCCCGCGACGCCCGCTGGGCCGTGACCCGGCTGCTCGACCGCAACGGGGTCGGCCCGCGGGACACCGCCGTCGTCTACGACGAGTTCCACGGCGTCCTCCTGGAGATCGAGGTCGTCGACGGCCGGATCACCTCCTACCGGGGCATCGGCGACCAGCGGGACCTCCCGCAGCTCCACGTACCGCCGCTCGCGCCGGCCGCCGCACCGTCCCACACCTCCGGTCCCGGCCACGCCCCCGTGCCGCACCTGGCGCCCGAGGACCGGCACCCCCTGCTGGACGCCGTCGCGGACGCCGCGCCCGAACTGTCCGCCGCCCTGCTGGTCCACCACGGACTCCCGGCGACCGCCGGGCGGCCGGAACTGCTGCGCCTGATGGCCGTCGAGGTGGCCGAGTACCTCCAGCGGACCCGGGCCGAGGACCTGCCCGCCGAGGCGCTCACCGCCTTCCGCCCCCACCGGCCGCCGAGCCTGGACACCGCCCAGGAGATCCGCGCCCTGCGGCACGTCCTGGCGGCCTCGGACGGCACCCACGACGCGGGGCTCGGCGACGCGCTCGCCCCGTTGCTGGCCCACGCCCTGCACGTGCGGCTGGAGGTGACCGACCAGCACGGCACCACCCGCCACGGCCCGGACAGCGAGACCGTCGTCAGGATCGCCGACGAGGGCGCGGAGCGCCGCGGCGCCGAGGACGACGACACCGAGATGCCGTCCGACCGGGAGTCCTCGCCGGCCCGGACCGACCACGGCGACGACCTCACCATGCTGGTGGACCCCGCCGAGACCGAGCTCTCCCGGATCACCGCGGCGCGCGAGGTCCGGGCCCCGGTCGACGCCTTCCGGCGCTCGGTCTCCGCCTCCTTCCTGCGCGGGTACGAGGTGCGGCGCGGCTACCTGGAGAACGGCGACCCCGCCACCGAGATCGTGGTGCGCATCCACATCCGCCGCGAGCCGGCCGAGGCGGGCATCGAGGAGGGCTACGGCTACGACGCCCCCGTGGAGCGGTTCACCGACGACCAGATCGGGGAGGTCATCGACCGGACCTGGGACGGCGTCAACGCGGCCTACAACACCGGCCACCGGCTGCCCGACGGCAGCGTGCTGCGGGTGCGGCCCGAGTTCGTCGACCGCTCGGCCGACGTGAACCACCACGTCCACATCGTCGACCTCTTCAGCACCAGGCTCCACGAGGACAACGAGACCTGGTCCCTGGAGTCGACCCCGGACACCCTCGCCCACGAGATCGGCCACCTGCTCGGCCTGGACGACGAGTACCGCCGCTACCAGAACCGCCACACCATCTACACCGACGGCACCATCATGTCCTCCGACCGGGTGGAGCACGGCCGGATCAGCGCCGACCAGCTCGCCGGCATCGGCGGCCGTCAGATCGACAGCGTGCCCACCCTCGCCCCGCGCAGCCTGCACGAACTGGGCTCCGCCATCGACGAGGTGTTCGGCACCCAGCACTCCCGGCTCGCGCCCCACCTCACCCCCGACGGCCGCGCGCTCCCGCCCAGGGCCTCCTTCGGCGAGGACGCCCGGCAGGCCTCGCTCTACGGCGACCGCCGCACCGGGATCGGCCACCTGCTCCCGCCGGCCGGCTCGGACCGGCGCCGGCCGTCGGGCATCGTCGAGCAGCACGCCAACGGCGTCCTGCACGTCGAGTACGAGGCCGCCCGGCCCGGCCGGGGCCGCCGCGCCGTCGGCGTCGACACCGAGAGCGCCGCCGGAGACCTGCTCACCACCGACACCGCCCAGCGGCGCCGGCTCTTCCCCCGGAACTGGACCGAGGACGACGCGGTCTACGCCGCCGAGCAGGCCTACCTCGACGCGCTGCGCCACAACGCGGTGGCCCCGGCCGGTGGCGGCCGGCACCGCTGGACCGGCGAGTACGCCGGCGTGCGGATCGAGGGCGAGGTCCACGGCGACACGTTCCTCTCCTTCCGCCCCGCCGACACCCAGCCGGCGTCGCAGGAGTCCCCGGCCCCGCCGCAGCCGACCCGACCCCGGCGGACGGCCGTGCCCTGGGACGGCCTGGCCGACCTCGGCCCGCTGCCGCCGCGCGACCCGGACCTCGAGTACGCCCCCTCGCGGCCGGAGAGCCTCCTGCGGTACGGGCAGCGGGCCCAGGACGTCTCCCGCTACGGCGACCGGCAGTTCTTCACCGGCCTCCACCAGGAGTTCGTCCCGCGCTCCGGCCTGGACCTCGCCACCTGGCACCGCCTGCGCGGCGTCGAGGTGGTCGAGCGCGGCACCACCCACGTCAACGGCACCTACCGGGCCCGGGTGCGGTTCCTCGACGCCACCGTCGCCCCCGACGCGCCGCTCTCGCAGTTCCGCAACCACTGGTTCGAGCCGCGGAACTCCGTGCGGACGATGTTCCCGCGCGAGTGGGGGCGCGTGGACGTCCTGCGGGCCGTCGAGACCGCGCACGCCACGGCCTTCCACCGGGTCCGGATCGACGAGCGGACCCACCGCTGGGTCGGCGAGGTCAACGGCGTGCGCATCGAGGGCCTCAGCCGAAACGGCCAGCACCTCGCCTACCGGCCCACCGAGCTGCAGCCCGGCGGCCACACGGAGTTCTGGGACCACCAGCAGCTGATCGCCGGCGGCGACGCCCGGACGGTCGCCGTCGGCACGGGGCAGCTGCAGATCCGGCGGACGCTCTTCAACTCCGGGCAGCAGGGCCTCGACATCGTCGTCCCGCTCCACGTGAGCCGGCCGGACGGGGTGACGGAGCAGCAGATCCACGCCTGGACCGAGCAGGTGAACCGGGACGTCCGGCTGGCCTGGGCCCAGGGCAACCAGGGACGGCAGCCGCTGCTGGTCAACGTCACGGTGGTGCCGGTGGGCGAGCCCGCGGGCGCCTTCCGCAGCCTCACGGCGCAGGAGGCCGCCGGCTCCACCCCTTCGACGCTGCTCGGCGGGCTGCTGCCCGGATTCGGCTGGAACCGGCCCGGCAGCCCGCTGCGCCGGCTGTTCGACCTGACGGGCCCGGTGACCGCCTACTCGGAGCGGGTGCTGTCGACCGGCGGTCCCGGCGCGCTGCGCGAGCCCGGGCCGCGTCGGCCGGACGAGCAACTGCCCTCCGTAGTGCCGCAGTTCGACGTCGGAACGCTCCGCCCGGAGTTCACCGAGGGCGCCTGGCGGGACCCGCGCGGTCCCGGCCTGCCGCGCGAGTGGTCGGCCGACGACATCCGCTACGCGGCGGGCGTGGTGCTCGACCAGGCCCGGCAGGGCGGCCGGCAGCTGTCGGCCGACGGCGACGTGGACGGCACCGCCGGCGGCGTCATCGTGCACGTCCGGCGCCAGGACGGCCGGATCACCGAGGTCCGGGGCGAGCCGGGCCAGGAGGATTCCCGGCAGCACTCCACCCCGGCCTCCAACGGTGCCCCCGTCGCCCGCAACGCCGTCCGGCCGGACGACGAGCCGGCCGGTGCGCCGATGCTGCGCGCGCTCGTCGAGGACGACCCGGGGCTGCTGCGGCGGCTGTTCGGCGACGACGAGGCCGGGCCGCTGGCCGCCGACCCGGCCGCCGCGGACCGGGCGCTGCGCGAGCTGGTCGAGGCGCGGTTCCGGGAGAACCCGGAGCTGGGGCGGGAGGCGCACGAGCTGTACACCGCCTGGGCCCGCCGGATGGGGAACGAGCCGGCGGACTGGCCGGTCTTCGTGGAGGACCTGCACCGGGAGCTCGCCGCCTGGCGCGAGCAGGGCTGGGAGGGTGTGCACGACCCGCGCGCCGTGCGGGACGCCTTCGCCGTGCTCACGGCCGCCGCGTTGGACCTGCGGGTCAGCCTGGTGGAGGTCGGGAACGAGCACGCGAAGGTCTCGGAGTTCGGTCCCGCGAACGGCCGCCCGGTCCGGCTCGACCACGACGAGCGCGAGGGCTACTCGACCGTCGCCGCCGCCGAGCGCCGCCAGGAGCAGGAGCGGCTCCTGCGGGAGGAGGAGGCGAGGTCCGCGGCCGGCGAGGAGGAGGTCGTCACCCGCCGGCCGGACGAGGACGAGGACTCGGAGGACTCCGAGGACGAGCCGCTGAAGACGCACGCGCAGCTGGAGGAGGAGCGGCGCCGGGCCGAGGAGATCCGCGAGGGCAAGCGCGTCGCGCGGGACGGGAACGCGAACGCCGGCCCCTCGGGCGGGGAGGAGAACCGCACGATCGCCCCGGCGCCGGTCCACGCCGACGTCGACGCCATCGTCCACGCCGACGTCGACGCCATCGTCCACGCCGACGTCAACGCCGAGGTCGTCGTCAACCCGGGCCCGCAGGTCCCGAGGTCCGTCCTCGACCGCGGGGTGCTCTCCGGCGCGCACATGGTGACCAGCCTCGGCGAGCCGGACACCGTGCTGGTCCGCGGGCTCGGCGAGCGGATCGAGGCGGCCCTGCCCGCCGACACGCCGAACCGGGCGTCCTTCGCCCGGGCGCTCGCCGAGAGCGTCTTCAGCGGCACCAGCCTGCGCGCCCTGGTCTCGGCGCTGTCACGCGGCGACGTCGTGCACATCCCGGTCGGGACCGACGCCCACCAGGGGACCATCACCCTGCGCGGCGAGGTGGTCGGCCTGGTCCACCACTCCCAGAAGGCGAAGTTCGAGTACGAGGGCGGCGGCGACCGGGTGGTGACGCTCGGCGAGACCAACGGCGCGAGCCGCTCGGCCGGCATCGGCGTTCAGGGCCGGGGCGACTTCTTCAAGGTCATGCGGGCGGCGCTGGACGCCTTCGGCGTGAACCGCGACCGGGCGCGCTCCGACGAGCTGACGACCAGTTCCAAGTTCTTCTCGCGCGCCAAGACCACGGAGGTCACCGAGGTGTTCCGGGGGCGGCTGCTCGTCGACGTGGGCTACCAGCCCAAGGGCGAGCGGGAGACCGAGTCCCTGCCGCCCCGGCTGGACCCGGCCGACGCACGGCTCCTGACGACGCCGCTGGAGGTCGGCATCCCGCAGCGCGAGACCCGGCCCTCCGCCGAGTCCGACATCCGGGCGAACCTGCTGGGCGAGCTCGACCCGGCGCTGCTGGCGCAGCGGCGGCTGCACTCCTCGAACATCATGCTGGACGTCCACGTCAAGGGCGCCCCGCAGGTGCGCTCGGCGGCGCGCCAGGTCGCCGGCGGGTCCACCGACCTGGGGAACCTGGGCCCGCTGCGCACCGACGACCTGCCGACGCACCGGCAGGCCATGGTGGGCGTGGTCGAGGCCCTGCGCCGGAGCGTCCTCGACGAGAAGGAGGCCCACGAGCGGACCGTCCGCGAGCGGACCCCCGAGGACGACACCGGTCTCGACGCCGCCGCGCGCCGCGAGCGCGCCGACCGGGAGAAGGCCGCCGCCGAGCGGATCGCCAGGGCCGAGGAGGCGCTGGGATTCCACGGCGGCGCCCTGTCCGACCGGCTGGTGGCCGAGTTCGGCTTCCGGCGCCTCCAGCACGACTTCAAGGGCCTGACGAACGGCGAGTCGGTGATCGTCCGGGTGCCCGGCAGCGACGTCTGGGCCGAGGTGAAGGCCGCCAGCCTCGGCATGCGCCTGGTCGCGACCACCAAGGACACCGAGTTCAACACCGGCGCCGGCTCGGTCGTGACCAGGCTCCGGCGGAAGGTGGTGACCGGCTTCCTGCAGCTCCAGGGCGGCGGCCGGCTCGGCACCGACGAGGTGAACGTCAGCACCAGCTTCGGGAAGCGGTGGGGCAGGGACAAGGTGGTCGTGACGGGCCGCACGCTGGAGACCGCGGTCACGACCAAGACCAAGGAGAACGGCGCCGTCCTCGACGGGGACGGCTACCTGGAGGTGGTGGTCCACAAGGGCGACGAGCGGCTGGGCGACCCGGTCCAGGTGCCGCTCGGGTTCCGGACGCTGATGCCGCAGTCGGACCTGCTGGTCAACGAGGTGACGGCGGCCCCCGTGCCCGGGCGCCAACGGCTGCCGGAGTCCGCCGTCGTGCGCGACATCGGCCCGCTCGACCAGGTGCGGCAGCAGCTGGAGGAGGCCGGGAAGCGGCGGTACGGGAGCCTCTGGCCGCAGATCCGCACCGAGGTGATGCAGGTCGTCACCCAGCCCTCGCTGGCCGCCAAGCTCAGCGCGATGAGCCGAGGCGACGCGTTCGAGCTGACCGCCTTCGACCGGGACAAGCTGACCGGCGCGCTCGCGTCGCTGGCGGAGCACGGCGTCAAGGTGACCGTCCGGGCCGAGCTCGTCGACACCCGGCTGGTCAGGCGGAGCAAGGCCGCCGACCTCAGCCGGCAGAACGAGTCCGGCTCGTTCACCACCGAGCAGCGGTACACCAGCAGGTTCGACATCAAGCAGGGGGCCGTCGGCTACGCCCCGGTCCGGGAGATGCCTTCCGGCCAGGTGCAGCTCAGCCAGGAGATCCGGGTCCGCGGCGGCGTCCGGTCCGACGCCAACGACAAGCTCTACTCGAACAGCAAGATGCGCGAGGAGCAGGACGTCCACCAGGGCACGATGCGGTTGACCGTGGTCCTGGAGGGCGGCCTGCACCACACGCCCCCCGTCACCGGGGACATCGGCACCGAGTACAGCGTGAAGGCCCACACCAGGGCGGCGACGGAGGACCTGACCGTCCTGCCGCGCAACGAGCTCGGGGCCGCCTCCGTGGTGTCCTTCAGGAACGACGAGGGCACGCCGGGCGGCGACCGGCTGTTCCGGGAGGTCCGCCGGGCGCTGGAGGACCGCTTCCAGTGGCGCGGGGGGATCTCCGACTCGCTGGAGCAGACCCTCCGGGCGGAGCTGGGGGCGACCGCGATGCAGGCCAAGCTGTCCCAGCTCACCCGGGGCGGGGTGCTCAAGGTGCCGGTCGCCGGCCCGGGCTGGTCGGCCGAGGTGGTCGTCCGGGCCGCGCTGCGCTCGGAGCCCGTCGTCAAGTACACGATCAACGGCGCCGAGTTCGAGGTCGGGACGCAGAACCGGACCGGCCACGGGGTCATGCGGGACATCCGGGACCGGGTCACCGGCCTGGTCGGCCTGACCGGCCGGGTGCAGAAGGAGCAGGGCGGCAGCCCCGGGGTCACGCTGACCGGCGACTACTCCTACCGTCAGGAGTCCTCCACCGGCGGCAACCTGCAGAGCTCCGGCACCGCCGTCAACCGGGCGAAGAACGTCTCCACGGCCGTGGTGTCGGACGCCGTGGTCGACTACCGGGTGGAGATCCAGGGCTGGACGGGCGGGCTGATCCCCAGCACCACGAAGCTCGGCCCGATCACGATGGAGGCGGAGGTCGTCACCCCGCGGTACGACGCGCCGACCGCGGCCACCCTGCGCACCGTCCCGGACCGGGTCTGGCAGGACCACGTGCTCGGCTCATCCGACGTGGTCACCAATGTGTTCGTGCCCGGCGACCGGAACGCGGGGCAGGCGGCGGCCGACTTCGGCAAGGCCGTCCTGCGCGGGACCGGCGAGCCGGGCGAGTTCGGCGGGCGGAACCTGGACAAGTGGCTGCACGGGCTGGGCCGATCCGGCCTGCGGCACAAGCTGTACGACGCGCTCAGCCCGGAGAACCTGCACGACCAGCTCAAGACCATGATGTCGGGGCGCGAACTCGTGGTCGCGGACGGGGGCGTGACGGTGCGGATCGGCGCGTCCGTCAAGCGGCTGGCCCACACCGGGAACACCACGACCACCGAGTTCAACACCGGGACGCAGGTCGAGCACACCCACTCGGCGGCCGACGGGGCGACCGGCGGCGGAAGCGGCTCCAGCCACCAGGTGCGCGGCGGCGTGGCGGTCTCGACCGGCCTGTTCTACGCGGGCGACACGCTGGCCGTCTCCTCCGCCAGCAGCACCCGTGAGACGTGGTCCAACCGCACCGGCTCCGGCAACACCACCAAGGTGAAGCCCGTCGGCAATGTCTTCACCGGCGAGGCGAACCTGCACTTCTCGGTCGAGTGGCGGGACCTGGTCAGCACCGAGGGCCGGCTCGTCATGGTCACCAAGCGGGCCTACTTCCGGCGCGAGCTGGGCATGGACGTGGTCATCGACGTCGCGGAGACCCGGGAGAACGTGCCGGGCAACCCGTCGGACAACCCGGGGAAGGTCTTCGACGCCTCGACCGCCCCGCGCGGCGCGGACCTGCGCCGCGCCCTGACCGACGACCTGCCGGTCGTCGAGGACACCGCCTCCCCGGGCGCCCAGGTACCGCCCGCCCGGGTGTGGACGCACGGGCTGGTCGACACCGACGTGGTGCGCGCGGTCGGGATGACCCCGCACGCGCGGCAGCAGCTGACGGAGGGCGCCGAGGCGTTCCTGGGCTCGGGCAACTGGGACCGGGTCCGGGGCATGGTGGAGGGGATGATCGACCCGGTGGCGCTCGCCAGCCGGCTCGTCACCCCGCACACCCCCGACGACACCGCCGCCCCGGCACCGGAGGGCGGCGCCGCGCCCCCGCGCCCCGACGAGCCGACCCTCAAGGGCGGCCCGGGCAACTCCACCCTCCTGGTGGGCCGGACCGACCTGGCCGGCGACGTCCGGGTGGAGGTCCGGACGAAGATCAGGGAGCTGGAGTTCATCAGGACCGACAGCAGGACGGAGTCCAACCCGACCAACACGACCTCGGTCACCGACGGAATCCGGGCCCAGCGCGCGCTGCGGGTGGCCAACCGGATCACCGCGGGCGCCGTCAGCCCCGACACGTTCGGGCTCGGGCTCGCCACCCTGCGCGGCGGCCTCTACGTCGACAACGCCTACGAGCACCGCACCGACATCGAGACGGTCGAGGGCGGCCAGATCGTCAACAACGCCAAGATCGCCACCACGACCGCGCGCTACCGGGGCTTCGTCGAGGTGGAGGTGGTCTACCACAAGGACGGGCGGACCCTGCCCCGCAGGGCGCTCATGGCGGTCGAGGTCGACCTCCCGGTGGGCGACACCACCCGGGCCGACGTGCCGCACAACGCCTTCCTGCGCTTCAACGAGCAGACGCGCAACGGCGAACTCCGGCTGCACGGCGCGCCGAAGGACGCGTTGCCCACGGTGGCGCGCGCACTCGGCCTGGACGTCGGCGAGGCGGACCACCACGCCCGGCTGCTGCGGGTCGGCCACGTCGCCCGCAAGCTGCTCCCCGAGTCGCTCACCGCCTCGGGCGAGCGCGGCGAGCGCTGGCTGCGCGGCCTGGACCGGATGGTCGACCTCGCCGCGGACGGGGCGGCCGGCGCGCCCTTCGACCGCCTGCGCGAGGCGGTCGGCCGCCAGACGGTGCCGCCCGTGGAGCGGCGCCGCCTCCAGGACCTGGTCGAGCTGGCCGGGGCGGACGACACCCTGACGGCAGGGGACCTGAACGGCCACTGGGAGGTGCTGACCCAGCGGCAGTCCGAGCAGGAGCGGCTGCGGCGACGGCCGCAGGAGGGCGAGGGGGAGCCGGAGCCGCCGCAGGCGCCGACGGAGCGGCAGCCGGACCTGAGCCTGCACCGGCCGACCGTGCCGGACGTCCGGCTGAGGGTCGTCGCCGGGGACGCGACGTCGATGTCCGCGCTGGTCCGCGAGTTCCGGACGACCGTCCTCCAGGCGGACGCGCTCCGGGTGCGCGCCCCCCGGGGGGAGGGGGACAGCCGGCCGCCGCTGGTCGAGGTCACCCTTGACGTGCCGGCGGGCCGGGCGCTGCGTGAGGCGCGGGCGCTGGAGCAGCGGCTGCGCGGGCTGGCGCAGGGGCTCGCCCACGAGGTGGATCTGGTCGTCGTGGCCGGCAGCACCACCGTGCCGAGGGCGGGCCAGACCGCCCCGGGCCAGGCCACGGGCGCCGTCCACTCCTTCCGGATCGGCACGAGGCCGCCGGGCACGGCGGAGACGACCACGACGGTGCGGCGCGAGCCGGCCGGCGACGGGGTGGTCGAGGACCTGAACCAGGGCGTGAACGACGACCTGACCGTGAACGAGGACCTGAACCAGGGTGTGAACCAGGGTGTGAACCACGACTCGACCGTGAACGAGGACCTGAACCAGGGCGTGAACCAGGGTGTGAACCAGGGTGTGAACCACGACTCGACCGTGAACGAGGACCTGAACCAGGGCGTGAACCACGACTCGACCGTGAACGAGGACCAGGCGGAGGCCCCGGTGGGTCCGCCGTCGTCGCCGAACCCGCAGCCGCCGAACCCGGGGCCTCGGGACGACGCGTCCGACGGCACGCGGTCCTCCGGGACGGACTCCGACACCCGCTCCGAGACGTCGTCGGTGCCGGATCCGGACCCCCCGGTGCTCGGCACCGGTGCCTTCGTGCCGGGGCCGATGCCGCTGCCGGACTTCCTGCGCGGCTACCCGCCGGTGCCGCCGGGCCGCCGGGCCGACCACGTGTCGGACGACTCGCTGTCCTCGCGCTCCTCGCTGCGGGGCGAGGACTCGGAGGAGGACCTGTCGGCTCCGCCGCACGGCCGTGACGCCTCGGGCACGTCCTGGCGGACGGCCCGGCTCTACGAGGGGGACGAGGACCTCCCGGACCTGCCGCACGAACGCGACGTCTCCGGCACGTCCTGGCGGACGGCCCGGCTCTACGAGGGCGAGGAGGAGTTCTACCAGCACCCGGGCACGCGGCTGGGCGACGAGTCCGACAACGTGTCGGTCGACTCGGACTTGACGGATTCCCGCAGCGAGCGGTCGGAGGACTCGTGGGTGGAGGTCCAGGCGCCCCCGTTCTACGCCCAGGGCGCCAACACCCCCTTGACCAACACGCCCGTCGGGAACCCGGCGCCCCCGGCGAACACCTCGCCGCCGCTGCCGCCGCTGCCGCCGCTGCCGCCGAGGGAGGCCGGCGGGCCGCCGCAGCACCCGCCGCTGGAGACCGCGGACAGCCTGGAGGACAGCATCTTCGCCACCCTGACGCTGCTGGACGGCAACGGCCGGGAGGGAGCGTGAACCCTCCGGCCGAGCCCGTCCGTAGTGACGGAGTGGGAGCACCCGAGGTCCTGTCGGCCGGGTGGTCCTGTCGACAGGGACCGCATGCGAGGCCGGAGGGACTGCGGTGAGCACGAGCACGAGTACGGGCGGGAACGGGACTCGGGGCGGGGCGGCGGGGATCCAGCTTCCGTCGATGGACTGGGAGATGGAGGAGGAACCGGCGGCGCCGGCGACCGGTGCCGGGAGCGCCGGTGCCGCGGCCGCCGCGGTGGCGGCCGAGCCGGCGGCGGCGGAGGCGCCGACCGAGCAGGTCGCCGTGCCGGAGTACGGGCCGGTGACCCCGGCGGCGTCCGCCGCCGCCGTCCCGCCGGTCGCGCTCGCCGTAGCACCCGACGCCGACCCCGGGTTCGGCCCGGGCGAGGAGCCCGGGGGACTGGAGCCCGTCTTCGCGGGGGTGGAGCACCAGGAGGGCGAGGAGCCGGCCGAGGAGCCCGGCCGCCGGCGGTTCAGGCGGCCCGCGCTGGTCGCCGCCGCCACGGCGGGCGTGGTGCTGATGGGCCTGCCGTTCCTGATCACCGACGGCGCCGACAAGGACAAGCGGGGCGACAACCTCGGTGTGAACCAGCCGGACACCCAGCTCGTCGACGGCCCGCAGATCGACGACGTCCCGCCGCCCGTGCCCACCGGCCCGCCGACCGGCGACGCCCCGACCGCGCCGCCCACCGACCCGGCGGCCACCGGCGACCCCGCCGTCACCGCGCAGCCCCTCGACGCGCAGACCACCGTCCCCGGAATCGCCCTCGGCGGCTCGACCGTCGGGACCCCGGCCGTGCCGGGCGGCCAGCCGGCCGGCGGGAGCGCCCCGGTGGCCAAGGCGCCCGTGAGCGGCACCCAGCAGAGCGGCGGCGGCAAGACGACGCAGCAGCCCGCCGGACAGCCGGTCTCCCAGCAGCAGCAGCCCGCTCCGCAGCAGCCGGCGCCCCAGCAGCCCGCTCCGCAGCAGCCCGCCCCCCAGCAGCCGGCGCCGCAGCAGCCGGCCCCGGTCCAGCCCGCCCCGCAGCAGCCGGCGCCGCCCGCCACCCAGCAGCCCGCCCCGCCGCCCGCAGTGGCGAAGGCCACCTACAGCGCCATCGGCGGCTCCAACTGCGGCACCTCCTCGGTGGCCTACGCCCAGCACGGCTGGTGGGAGCAGGGCTCCACCGGCTGGACCACCAACTCGGCCGGCGGCTACAGCGGTTCGGGCTGCAACGGCAAGTACGTGTCGATGCCGATGTCCGGCTCGGCGACCAAGGACGACGGCGGCAACTCGGTGGTCTGGACCTTCTCCACCGCCCCGGTCACGGCCGGCAGCTGCAAGATCTCCGTCTACGTGCCGAACAACTCCGACCTCAAGGCGGTCGGCGGCGCGCCCGCCTACTACACCGTCCAGAACACCTCGACGCCCAACAGCGGCACGATCGGTGACTTCTCGGTCAACCAGACCACCAGCCGGGGCAGTTGGGTGAGCGGCGGGACCTTCGCGGTGAGCGGCGGCAAGATCGCCGTGATGCTGCACTCGCGCGGCCTCGACTGGGCCGGCACCCCCACCGAGAAGGCACACATCGCGGCCTCCGCCGTGCGCGCCGACTGCACCGCCGCCTGACCGCCCTGACCGCCGTACCGCCCTGACCGCCGTACCGCCCCGCCCCGCCCCCAGACGACCGACGAAGAACCCCCAGGAGAGGACGGCCATGTCGCGCCATGTGCTGACGGTGTGCCCGGAACAGCGGGGCGGCCCGTACCGCACGATCGGCGACGCGCTCGCGGCGGCCCGCAGCGGGGCGGTGATCTCCGTCCGCCCCGGCCGCTACGAGGAGAACCTGGTCATCACCAAGATGGTCACCATCACCGCCGAGGAGCCGCGCGGCAGCGTGCGGATCACCGCCCGGCGCGGCTGCGTCGTCCAGGTGGTGGCCGAGGCCGTCCAGCTCACCGGCCTGATCGTGCAGGGCCAGGACGAGGAACTGCCCGCCGTCGACGTGCCGCGCGGGCAGGCCGCGCTCTCCGACTGCGAGGTGGTCGGCAGCTCCTGGACGGCCGTCCTCACCCGCCAGCAGGGCTCGCTCGCCATGCGCGACTGCCGGGTCACCAACCCGGCCGGCGCCGGCATCGTCGAGACCTCCACCGGCACCAGCGTGATCGAGGACTGCGTCATCGAACACCTCGGCACCTCGGCCGTGGTGGTCGGCGAGCGGGCCAACCCGCTGCTGCGCAACTGCGTGCTGCGCGACGCCCGGGGCAACGGCGTCTGCGCCAACGGCGAGGCCCGCGGCACCTTCGAGGACTGCGAGATCTCGGTCACCGACAAGCCCGCCGTCGCCCTGGAGGAGCGCTCCACCACCCGCCTGCTGCGCACCGCCGTCCGCGACACCACCATCGGCGTCTACATCAGCTCCGAGGCGCGGGTGGTGCTGGAGGACTGCGCGGTCAGCGCCACCACCGGCCACGGCATCGCGCTCGCCGCAGGCACCGACCCGGAGCTGCGCCGCTGCACCACCACCCGCACCGCCGGCCACGGCATCCACATCACCGGCCGCTCGCGCGGGCAGTTCGAGCAGTGCGAGGTGTCCGACGCCGAGGGCACCGGCATCTGGGTCGGGGAGCACGCCGGGCCGGTCCTGAAGGGCACCGTGGTGCGGAACTGCGGTGGGGCGGGCGTCGAACTGGCCGAGGAGAGCGCGGCCGACATCGACCGGCTGGAGATCCGCGACGTCACCGGCGCCGGCCTGTCGATCGGCGGCGGCGCCAACCCCCGGGTGCGGCACCTGAGCGTCACCGGCGCCGGCGCCGACGGCGTCGAGGCGCTGCGCGACGGCCGGGGCCGGCTGGAGGGCGTCGAGGTGCTGGACGCCGGACGGGCCGGGGTGCGGATCGCCGACGGCGCGGACACCTTCGTCGGCTCGGCCGTGGTGCGCGGCGCCAGGAGCAGCGGGGTGCTGGTCGGCAAGGTGGGGCGGGCCGCGCTGCGCGACTGCGAGGTCAGCGGCTCCGGGGAGGACGGCCTCGCCGTCGAGGACGGCGGCGAGCTGAGCTGCACCCGGGTCCGCAGCCACGGCAACCGCCGCCACGGCGTGCGGATCGGCGCCGGGGGCCGGGCCGTGCTGTCCCAGGTCGAGGCGGTGGAGAACATCGGCGACGGCGTACGCCTCGACTCCACCGAAGCGGTCCGGCTCACCGGCTGCACCCTGTCCCGCAACCGGGGCTCCGGCCTGCGGCAGACCGTGCCCGGCGAACGGCTCGCGGTCGAGCAGCTGACCAGCGAGGAGAACGGCCTGCCCGACGCGCACGGCACCGCGACCGCCGCCCCGGGCGCGCCGCGGGCCGATAGGGCCGCCGCCCCCGCCGCGGCCGGCGGCGGCCCCGCCGAAGCGGGCACGGAGCCCGCCCGCGCGCCCGCCCCGGACGCGCCGCCCGGCCCGCTGGAGGTGCTGGAGTCGCTGGTCGGCCTGGCCGGCGTCAAGGAGCAGGTGGCCACCCTGGTCAACCTCAACAAGCTGGCCCGCCGCCGCGAACTGGCCGGCATGCCGGCCCTGCCGATGAGCCGCCACCTGGTCTTCGCCGGCCCGCCCGGCACCGGCAAGACCACCGTCGCCCGCCTCTACGGCGCCATCCTCGCCGAGCTGGGCGTGCTGCGCAGCGGGCACCTCACCGAGGTGGCCCGGGCCGACCTGGTCGCCTCGATCATCGGCGGCACGGCCATCAAGACCACCGAGGTGTTCCAGCAGGCGCTCGGCGGCGTGCTGTTCATCGACGAGGCCTACACCCTCTCGGCCGGGTCCGGCTCCGGCTCGGGGCCGGACTTCGGCCGCGAGGCGATCGACACCCTGGTCAAGCTGATGGAGGACCACCGCGACGACGTGGTGGTGATCGTGGCCGGCTACTCCGCCGAGATCGGCGACTTCCTGGCCTCCAACCCGGGCCTGGCCTCCCGGTTCAGCCGGACCGTCGAGTTCGCCAACTACGAGGTCGACGAGCTGGTCACCATCGTCGAACGCGCCGCCGCCGGCCACGGCTACGAGCTGGCCGAGGGCACCGGCGCGGCGCTCACCGTGCTCTTCGAACGGATGCCGCGCGGCGAGGACTTCGGCAACGGCCGCTCGGCCCGCAAGGTCTTCGAGGAGATGGTCGACCGGCAGGCCACCCGGCTCGCCGAGCAGGGCGAGATCAGCGACGAGGACCTCGCGCTGCTCGTCCCCGAGGACGTCGGCGTCGAACTCGACCCGCCCGCCAAGGAGGCCGACGGCACCGAGCCGCTCGCCGAACTCCGGGCCCTGGTCGGCCTGCCCGCCGCCAAGGCCCAGGTGGAGGACCTGGTGAACCTGATCCGCCAGGTCCGCCGCCGCGAGGAGGCCGGCCTGCCGACCGCCACCATCAGCCACCACCTGGTCTTTGCCGGCCCGCCCGGCACCGGCAAGACCACCGTCGCCCGCCTCTACGGACGGCTGCTCGCCGAACTGGGCGTCCTGCCCGGCGGCCAGCTCGTCGAGACCGCCCGCGCCGACCTGGTCGGCCGCTACGTCGGCCACACCGCCCAGCTCACCAAGGAGGCCTTCGACCGGGCCCGCGGCGGCGTCCTCTTCGTCGACGAGGCGTACACCCTGACCCCCCGGCACGGGGGCGGCGGCGACTTCGGCCAGGAGGCGGTGGACACCCTGATGAAGCTGATGGAGGACCACCGCGACGAGGTGGTGGTGATCGTGGCCGGCTACGAGGACGAGATGCGGCACTTCCTCTCGTCCAACCCCGGCCTCGCCTCCCGCTTCTCCCGCCAGATCGACTTCGGCCACTACGGGGACGCCGAACTGGTCACCATCGTCCAGAACCACGCCGACGCCGCCGGCTACACCTGCGCCCCCGAGACCCTGACCGCCCTGCACCAGCTCTTCACCACCGTCCCCCGCGACCGCACCTTCGGCAACGGCCGCTTCGCCCGGCAGACCCTGGAGGCGATGATCACCCGCCAGGCCGGCCGCCTCAGCCGCCTCGACATCGCGGACCTCTCCGAGCTCAGCCTCCTCCTCCCCGAGGACATCGCCCTCGACCACTCCGCCACCCCCGCATGACCCTCACCCACCCCCCGGCCGCGTGGCCTGGCGACGCCGACCGCCTCGGCGACCAGGGCGCCCGGGGTTGCTCCGGCGGTCCTGGCGGCGTTGGCCATCCTGGTGGTCCGGATCGCTGTGGCGACGTGGGCTGGCCTGGGGGCTCTGGCCACTCTGGCGTCCTCGGCGCCCCGGGGCGTCCCAGCGGCCCTGGTGACCTTGGGAACCTCGGCGACTCCGGTCGCCCGGGTCATCCCGGCGACGCCGGCAGGCTTGGTGGCCTTAGCGATTCTGGTAGCTCGGCTCGCCTTGGAGGCCTTGGCGGCCTCGGTGACCTTGGCCGCCGCCCGGTGGACCCTGGCACTCCGGGCCGGCCTGGCCGCGTCGATGGCCCCGGTCGTCCAAGCGGTTCTGGCGGCGACCTCGGCCGCGCCGGCGGCCCCGGCGATCGTGAACGCCCGGGCCAGCCCGGCAGGCCCGGGGCCCCAGGCCACCCGGGCCGCCGGACTGTCGTCGCGATGGCCTGCGGCCTCGCGGCCCTCGCCTCATCGGCGGCCGTCCCCGTACCGCCGTCCACCTCGTCGTTCACTGTGCAGCCGTTGGCCGCTGTGCCGGCGGCGGGTGTTGGTGGGGGAGCGGTGGCTCGGGCCGGCATCGCCGTCCCGTCGTCCTTCGTGGGTGGGGCGGGCGTTGGTGGGGGAGCGGGGAGCGTATCGGCGGGGGCTCTGCCAGCTGCTGCGCCAGTGGTGAGGTCGCAGTCGGCCGCCGAGGCCATGCCGTCGGCGGCGGCGGAGCCGCCCGCCGGGGTGGGTGCCGGTGGGGTTGCCGGCGGGCCGTCGTCGGCTGCGGGGGTTTTGCCTGCTGGTGTGTCTTTCGGGCCTCGGCAGCCTGCTGCGCCGGCGGCCGAGGCCATGCTGTCGGCGGCGGCGGAGCCGCTCGCCGAGGTGGCCGGGCGGGAGTCCCCTGTGGGGCTGTTGTCGGATGTCTCGCGTGCGGGGGTTTTGCCTGCTGGTTTGTCGTTTGGGCCCAGGCGGCCTGCTGCGCCGGCTGCCGGGGCGGTGCCGTCGGTGGCGGTGGGGTTGTCGGCTGGAGTGGTTGGCGCTGAGGCACCGTCGGTTGCGTCGGGTGCGCGAGTTCTGCCCGCCGACATGTCGCTTGGCTCCCGGCAGCCTGCCGCGCCGGCTGCCGGGGCGGTGCCGTCGGTGGCGGTGGGGTTGTCGGCTGGGGTGGTTGGCGCTGAGGCACCGTCGGTTGCGTCGGGTGCGCGAGTTCTGCCCGCCGACATGTCGCTTGGCTCCCGGCAGCCTGCTGTGCCGGCGGCGGAGCCGCTCGCCGGGGTGGGTGCCGATGAGGTCGCCCTGTCGTCGGGTGCGGGGGTTTTGCCTGCTGGTTTGTCGTTTGGGCCCAGGCGGCCTGCCGCGCCGGCTGCCGGGGCGGTGCCATCGGTGGCGGTGGGGTTGCCGGCGGGGGTGGTTGGTACCGAGGCATCGGTTGAGCCGGGTGTGGGAGTTCTGCCGGTCGGCATGCCGCTCGGGCCCGGGCAGCCGGCTGCTGAGGGGATGCCGTCGGCGGCGGAGCCGCCCGCCGGGGTAGCTGGGCGGGAGTCCGCCGCAGGGCTGCTGTCGGGTGTGTCAGGGGCGGCGTCCCTGCCCGCCGCTGTGTCGTTCGGGCCGGGGGAGCTACCCGCCGGGGCGGCTGGGCGGGAGTCCGCTGCGGGGCTGTCGTCGCCAGCGCCGAGGGCGGGGGCCTCGCCCGTCGGCCTGCCGCTCGGGCTCCGGCAACCAGCCGCGCCGGCCGCCGGGGCGGTGTCGTCGATGGAGGCGGGGTTGCCGGCCGGGGTGGGTGTTGCGGGCGCATCGTCGGGTGCGCGCGTTCTGCCTGCCGGTCTGGCGCTCGGGCCTCGGCAGCCAGCCGTGCCGGCTGCCGAGGGCGCCGAGCCATCGTCGACGCCGGAGCCGCCCACCCGGGTCGCTGCCGCGGGGCCGGCGTCCGCTCTTCCGCCATCAGGCGCCCTTCCCGCCGCCGTGCCCCCGAAGCCGGGGCGGGCCGGCTCCTCCGGCGTGCCCCTCGCGGCGCCGGGGCCCACTGTGCCGACGCTGCCGGCGGCCACGCCGGGGCAGACCCCCGGGGCGGCCGCGACGCCGGGTGGCGAGTTCCCCGGGATGGGGCAGACCGTGCCCGACGTGCGGCAGAACGGGTGCCGCAAGCCCTCCGCCCGGGTGGCGGACCGGCCCGGGTGGGCGCAGACGTACCTGCGGCCGGAGGCCGCGTGGCCGCTGAGCCGGGGGGCCGGGGTGACGGTGGCGGTGATCGGGTCAGGGGTGGACGCCTCGGCCGGGGCGGCGTCCGGCGCGCTGGCCGGGCGGCTCACCCTCGGGCCGCGGTTGCACGGTGACGGCGACGCCGGACGCGACTGCGTCGGCCACGGCACCGTCCTCGCGAACCTGATCGCCGGCCGCCGGACGGCCGACGGCGGCCCGTCCGGCCTCGCGCCCGGGGCGAAGGTGCTGGCCGTGGCCGTCACCGACGACGCCGGGAGCACCAACGCCGACCTGCTCGCCCGGGGCATCCGCGCGGCGGCGGACGGCGGCGCGCGGGTCGCCGTCGTCGCGGCGCCGATCGCCGAGGCGACGCCGGCGCTGGCGGAGGCGGTCGGCTACGCCACCGCCAAGGGCATGCTGCTGGTCGCGCCGGTGGGCCCGGACGGCCAGTCGGTGGCGGTCCCGGTGTATCCGGCCGCGTACCCCGGCGTGCTCGCGGTGACCGCCCTCGCGGCGGACGGCTCGGTGGCGGGCGCGTCGGCGTCGGGAGGGCCCGCGCCAGTGGGGCCGGCGAACGGGCGGGCCTCGCGGGTGGACCTGGCGGCGCCCGGCGAGGCGCTGCTGGCGGCCGGACCGGGCGGTGGCACCTTCACCGCCTCGGGTCCGAGCTACGCCGCCGCCCTGGTGGCGGGTGCGGCGGCCCTGGTGCTCGGCCGCTCGCCCGGGCTGACCGTCGAGCAGCTGACCGAGCGACTGCGGGCGACCGCCTACCGACCGGGCACGGCGTTGCCCGATCCGACGGTCGGTTGGGGCACGGTTGACCCGACGACGGCGGTCACCACCGGGAACCCGACCACCGCCGCCGGGGCGCCGCCCTCCGTCGAGCCGGTCGTCGTCCCGCCCCCGGCGGACCGCTCCGCCGAGCGGCTGGCGTCGGCGGTCACCGGCGTGAGCCTGGGCGGCGCGGCGCTGGTCGGCCTGGCCGCGGCAGCGGTGCGCGCCGGCCGCCGCCGGGGTGCTCGCCACCCGGAGTGACGGCCCTCGCCGGCGGACCGCTCGGTGCGGAGGCCGGTGTGGGTGGTTGTCGAGGCGGGTCCGGGTGGGCGCGGTGCTGGTCAGCCGGGTTGTGGCGGTGGCGCGCCTCGGGTGGAACCGGGGTGCTCGCGGCCCGGAATGAGGGACTTCGCCGATGGCCGGCGGCCCACTCGGCCGAGCGGCCGGCGCGGCCGGTCGCCGGGGTACGCCGGGCCACCTCGGCCCCGGTCCGACCGCGGCCGGACGCGCGCCCGCCGCCGCCCGCCGCCGCCCGCCGGGACCGGCGGCACCGGGCCGCCCGTGCCCCGCAGGCACCGCTCACGGCCGCCAACGCCGCGCCAACGCCGCCGGGCGCGACCCGGCGCGTCCGCGTTGGTTCGCCGTTGGTCCCCCGTTGGCGGCGGCTGCAAGCGTGGCGGCGCCCGGGAGAGCGGCCCGTCCGCCGTGGCATGCCCCCGCGCGCCGAGACAGCGATCAGCGGCCCCGGTCCCGACCACCGCCCGGGGCGCCGACGAATCACGAATGACGAATGTCGTAAGGGGCTCAACAGCCGTGGCCATCGACGCTACCGCCCACGCCGGGACGACCACCGAGGACGCCCGGGGGCCCGTCGCCCCGCCGGCCGCCCGGCCCACGCTGGACCAGGACACCCTCGCCGAGCTGTACCGGCTGCACGGCGGCTACCTGCTGCGCGCGATGCTCCGGGTGACCAGCGGCGACCGCGGCAAGGCCGAGGACATCGTCCAGGAGACCCTGCTGCGGGCCTGGCAGAACCCGGCGGCCATGCACCGCGGCCCCGAGAACAGCCGCCCGTGGCTGTTCACCGTGGCCCGCCGGATCGCCATCGACCACTACCGGATGCAGACCGCCCGCGCCCAGGAGGTCGCCGACGAGACGCCCGAGGACCACGCGGGCAGCCACGACCCGTACGACGAGGTGCTGGTCGCCCGGGACATGGCGGCGGCGATGGCCGAGCTCCAGCCCCACCACCGGAACGTGCTGGTCGAGCTGCACATGAAGGGCCGGTCGATGGCCGAGGTGGCCCGGGTGCTGGGGGTGCCGGTCGGCACGGTCAAGTCCCGCAACTTCTACGCCGTCCGCGCCCTGCGCCCGATCCTGGAGGCACACGGCATGGCCTGGGCCGGCTAGGCACGCTCGGCCGGGCCCTCACGTCAGGCCAGCGGCCCGAAGGGGTTGAGGGTGAGTGCGCGGGCGCGGACGGCGGAGTCGGAGGGGTCGGTGGGGGCACCGCCGCGGTCGGCCCAGGCGAGGAGTGCCCGCGGGCCGACCGCGGGGTCGAGGAGTGAGGCGCCGGCGAGCTGGAAGCGGTCCTCGGCGGTGCCGTCGCTGACCTCGATCTCCCCGGCGACGGTGCCCTGGTCGGCGTCGAAGACCTTGGCGCGGACGGTCGGGACGGTGGTGAAGGTCTCGGCGCTCTTCTGCACCCAGGAGAGGACGAACTGATGGTTCGGCAGCTGCAGGAGCGCCGGGGAGGAGGCGTTGACCCCGTCGCCGTCGACGGCGGAGAGACTGGCCTCGCGGGTGCCGTTCGGCCGGAACACGGACGCCACCACCGTGCTCCGCTCCACTCCGAGGTCGCTCGGCCCGAGGCTCCGGACGTGGGCGATCACGAACCGGCCGTCGTCGAGCAGGGTGATCGCCCGGTCGCCGCGGAACCCGGAGAGGTCGGGGACCAGCTCGTCGGTCGTCGGCGTTCCCTCGAAGTCGAGCAGGCGGAGGATCATCGCCCCGCCGGCGACCGCGGACGGGTCGCGGCGCCACAGCACCACATGGGCCCCGGCGAGCCGCTTCACCAGCGGGTTCTCGTGGAACCCGTCGGTCGCGTTCACGGTGAACTCGTCGCCCGCCTTCGACCCGTCCGGCCGGAACCGCTGGCCCCGGATGCGCCGGTCGGAGCGCGCGTCGGCCCACACCACCAGGCAGCCGCCGTCGATCGTGCTGGTGACGCTCGGTCGCTGCGAGGGATCGACGTCGTCGGTGCTGACCCGGATCTCGGGGCCGGCCTTGCGGGCCTCCAGGTCGAACCGTTGCAGCTTCACGTGCGGCCGGGGCCCGGGCGGGTTCACGGCGAGCTCGGTCCAGACGACCACCGGCCCGGTCCCGGTCGAGGCGGCGGCGGGGAACCTCCGGTCCGTGTTCTGCGGATCGGGGCCCGGCTCGTTGACGACGAACTCCTCCCGGAACCGGACCCCGTCCGCCCGGAGGAACTGGCCCTTGACGGAGAACGCGCTTGCGTCCTGCCAGGCCACCAGGTAGTGGCTCTGGAGCAGGCCGGCGACGGCCGGCTGCTGCTGGATCCCGGCCGTCGTCGTGTTGACGAGGATCTCGCCCATGGGGCACCTCACGGTCGAACGGACCCCCTGGATTCCACAGTGGCACACCGGAGCCCGGCGGTCCTCCGGAGGCGGCGGCCGCGCTGATCGCCCCGCGCCCGGCGGGACGCGCTGAGGGGGCGTCACGATGCGTCGCGGGCGGCGTGCCCGTAAGCGGAACCGGAGTGAACCCTTCCCGCCCCGCCGGCCGTAGAGCAGGGTGGCGGCACCGCCGCCGGCGCCCGTCCCCCCGTGCGGGCGCCGGTCCATCGGGCGCCCCGGTCTCCGCTCTTGTGGGAGCGCGGACACCGGGGCGCCCGGCCGCAGCGGCGGCCCCCCGGTCTCCCCGGACCGGCGGGCCGCCCACCACCGTCGGAGCCGGGGTCACCACCCCAGCAGGTACGCCCCCCGCCGCAGCCCGGCCAGCACCGTGTCGGCCGTGACCTCGGCGTCGTCGGTCGCCGAGCCGTCCGCCTCCGCCACCGCGCCCCCGCGCAGCACCACGTAGTGCAGCGCCGCCCCCGTCGCCCGGCTCTCCCGGCGGAAGGCGTCCAGCGCCGTCGGCGCGACCGAGCCCTCCACCACCACCTGGTACCCGCCCGAGGCGAACGCGAAAGCCGCCTGCGCCGTGGCCGCCAGCGCGGTCACGTTCTGCCGCCGCGCCTCCGGCCGGTCCGCCTCCACGTACCCCTGCCGGACCGACCGCCGGAAGTCCTCCGCACGCAGGTGGACGCTCGGGAAGAGCGCGTCCGCGACCAGCGGGGCGACCACGCCGCTCCCGGCGCCGGCGGCCGGGTCGGAGAGGACGACCACGCTGCCCGCCCCCCGTCCGCCCCCGAGCTCCGGCCCACCTACGGTCGTACGGTTCACAGCTGCTGATCCCTTCGCGGGCCGGGGACGGACGGGGAGCCGGGGCGGGACGGGCGGAGCGCGCGCGGGCGAACCCGGCCATACGGACAGCCGACCGTCTCGTCATATCGAGTGACTGCTGTCGAGGATCAACCTAGTCCACCGCACACCCCGGAGTCCTCCCCTCCCCGGACCTCCCGCCGTCCCCTCGCCGTCTCCTCGCCGTCCCCCCGCTTTCCGGCCGCCTCCCCGCTACCTGCGCGTCCGCAGCACGATCGGATTGGTCAGCGCCGCCATCGGTCCCCACGGCAGCTCCGGGCCCATCGAGTTGCCCCGGCCCGGCGTCCCGTCCGCCCTCGGGTGCCGCACCTCGGCCCGGACGAACGCGGCGAGCGAGGCCGTGGTCCGCCACACCACCGTGCCGGCGCCGCCGGACGGCAGCGACTCCTGGTGCAGCTGGCCCTCGTCGGTCAGGAACCGCACCGTGCCGCTCGGCACCCCGGAGACGTCGAGCCGCACGTCCACCGGCGCGTCCGCCGGCACGGCCAGCTCCTCGCCGATCCCGGCCTGCCGGCCGCCGCCGGTCGCGGTGAACTCCAGCTGGACGGCCGCCGACTCGGCGAGCCAGCTGCGCCCGGCGCGCAGGCCGGCCAGGACGGCGTCCCGGTCGAGGTCCTCGGCGAACACCACGGTGTGCGGCGAGCCGATCACCTGCGGGACGCTGTGCGCGTCGCTGTTGCCGATCGCGGGCAGCCAGGACCGCCCCTCACGCAGCGCCACCGCCAGCTGGGCGTCCCAGGTGTCCACCGCCGACTCGTCGTCGTACGTCCACGGGCCGTTCCACACCTCGACGGCGTCCGCGTCCTGGTACCCGAACCTCCACTGGCAGGCGACGTACGGGCAGTACGGGTGCGCCGGCACCACCAGGCCGCCCTGCCGCCGCACCTGGCGGGCGAACCGGGGGAAGGCCTCGTCGCGCGAGCGGTAGCGCCAGTCGACGAACTGGCCCGGCCGCAGCCCCAGCGCCAGCCAGTGGCCGTTGCGGGTGGTCACCTCCTCGCCCAGCACGATCAGCAGGTCCGGGCCGGCCAGCGGGCCCCACACGCCGTGCGAGGAGGTGGTGTTGTGGTCGGTCGACACGATGAAGTCCAGCTTCGCCTCACGCGCGCCGGCGGCCACCTCGGCGGGCTGGCGGCGCCCGTCGGAGTGCACCGTGTGCAGGTGGCAGTCGCCCCGGTACCAGGCCCGCCCGCGGCCCCGGGCGCGCTCCGGGGGGTAGGCGGGGGTGAACTCGCCACCCGGCGCGCCGAAGCGCAGCGTCACGTCGACCCGGTACTCCAGCCCCTGCGGCGCCACCTGGTACGGACCCAGCACGACGTGCCACCGGCCCGGGCGGATCGCGCCCGGCAGGTAGCCGGGTGTGGCCTGCTCCCGGCTCACCGCGAACTCGGTGCGGAAGCCGCCCGACCAGCCGCGGAAGCCGCGACCGCCGAGGTCGGTGCCGCGCTCGTCGAAGAGCCCGATGTCGCAGGAGTTGCCAGGGGTACCGGGCGGGACGGTCGGCTTGTCGTACCGGTACGAGACGGCGATCTCCCGGACGCCGGCGGGGACGTCGAAGGGGAGGTGGACGAAGTCGGGGGCGCCGGTCGGCAGCTGGCCGGTCAGGGTGATCGTCCGCTCGGCCCCGTCGGCGGCCCCGTCGGCCGTCCCGTCGGCCGCCTGGGCGACGCCCGCCGTGGCCGCCGTGGCCGCCGCCACCGCGCCGAGCGCCCCCGCCGCCAGTAAGCCGCGCCGGCCCAGCAGCGCCTTGTCGTCGTGCCTGTGCTCCGTCATCGGAAGCCTCCGCTCTCGCCGGGATGCCGGGATGTCAGCGGAGTCTCGTACCCTTTCCGGTGAACCCCCGGTGAGCCGGGCCCCACGGCCGTGCGGCAGCCCCGTGAAGGCCGCGCCCGCTTGCACGGGCGGGCGCGGCGGCCCTGAATGGAGGGGCGTGGATCGGTGATCTCTGACGGTCGGACAGGTTCGGAGCTTTCATGGCACTCAGTCGGCGGACCCTCCTGACGGCCGCGGCCGGCACCGCCCTGGCCGGCTGCGCGCCCAGAACGGCCGCCCAGCCGCCGACCACCCGGCTGCCGACCGCCGCGCCGCCCACCACGGTCGCGCCGCCCACGGCGGCCGGTCCGACCCCCTCGGCGGAGCCCACCCCTACATCCACGCCCACCCCTACTTCCACGCCCACGCCGACCCCCACCCCCACCGCCGAGGCGTCCGCCGCCCTCCCCACCCGCGCGGCCGTCACCGCCCGCTACGCCGACGCCGCCCCCACCGCCTGGGGCCTCGACGTCCCCGGCGTGCTCACCGCCCTCCCCGACGCCGCCGCCCCCGCCATCGCCCTCACCTTCGACGCCTGCGGCGGCTCCGGCGGCTCCGGCTACGACGCCGCCCTCGTCGACACCCTCCGCGCCCACGGCGTCCCCGCCACCCTCTTCCTCAACGCCCGCTGGATCGACGCCAACCCCGCCGTCTTCGACGACCTCGCCGCCGACCCCCTCTTCGAGATCGCCAACCACGGCACCGTCCACCGCCCGCTCTCCGTCACCGGCCGCTCCGCCTACGGCATCGCCGGCACCCGCGACCCCGGCGAGGTCCACGACGAGATCGCCGGCAACCTGGCGAAGCTCACCGCCCTCCTCGGCCGCCCGCCCCGCTTCTTCCGCTCCGGCACCGCCCACTACGACGACGTCGCCACCCGGATCGCCGCCGACCTCGGCCAGCGGATCGCCGGATTCAGCACCAACGCCGACGGCGGCGCCACCCTCCCCGCCGCCCAGGTCCAGCGGGAACTCGCCGGGGCCGACCCGGGCGGCATCGTCATCGCCCACATGAACCGGCCCGCCTCCGGCACCGCCCGCGGCGTGGCCGCCGCCCTCCCCGCCCTGCTGGCCGCCGGCCGTACCTTCACCCGGCTATCCGACGCCTTCCGATGACGCCCGGGCGACCCCGCCGACCCCGCCGCCCGGCGCCGTCCCGACCGCCGTGGACACCGGCAGCGCCGCCGCCACCCGGAACCCGGGGCCGTACGGGGCCGCGCTCAACAGCCCGCCGTACAGCGCCACCCGCTCGCGCAGCCCGAGCAGCCCGTGCCCGGTCGAGAGCTCGTTCTCCCCGTCCGGCGTACGGCCGGCCCCGTCGTCCACCACCTCGATGAGCAGCGCCCGGTCCCAGGTGATCCGCACGACCGCCCGGGTGCCGGGACCGGCGTGCTTGGTGATGTTGGTGGCCGCCTCCTGGACCAGCCGGTACGCGGTCTGGCTGACGCTGTCGTCGACCCGCATCGGCGTTCCCCGGACCTCCAGGGAGATCTCGACGCCGGCCTCGCGGACGTTCGCCAGCAGCCGCTCCAGATCGCCCAGACCGTGGCTGTACTCCTCCTCGACCGGGGTCTCCGCGGTGCGCAGCAGCCGCAGCATGTGCCGCAGCTCGGCCATGGTGGCCCGCCCCAGGCTCTCGATGGTGCCGAACGCCTCGCCGCGCGCGGGGTCCTCGAACGCCGTGACCTTCGCCGTCTCCGCCCGCATCACCATGACGGCCACCGCGTTGGCGACGATGTCGTGCAGTTCCCGGGCGATCCGCAGCCGTTCCTGGGTGACCCGCCGGCGGGCGTCGGCGACCTCCTGCCGGTGGCGTTCGGCGGCGTCCTCGGCGGCCCGGCTGAGCCTGGCGAAGCCCCAGACCACCAGCGTCACCGGGACGTAGAAGGAGAGGCTGGAGATCAGCACGGACAGCTGCCGGGAGCCCTCGTAGTCGCCGACGGTGTAGGCGATCGCCAGCCCCAGGGGGACGACACTGAGCCCGAGGGTGGTCAGCGCGACGGGCCGGCGGCACTGCGCGGCGACGGTGTAGAGGGCGATCAGGAGGCCGAAGCACGGGACGTAGTCCAGGGCACCGGCCATCGAGAGCACGTCGGATCCCGCGGAGATCACCCACACGGCGGCGAAGACCGCCACCGGCCAACGCCGCCGCACCACCAGCGCGGTGGCCTCGCCCAGGGCGAGGACGACCATCCAGAAGCGCTGTTCCCAGCTCGCCCAGGGGGCGATGATGGTGCCGAAGTAGAACAGCTCCGGGATGACCGCCGCCAGGGCCAGTGCCAGATCCTGCCACCCGACGGCCCGCGCGCCGTCGGGCGCGCGGGCGTCTCGTGACCGGTCGGGCGGCAGGCCCTGCGGCGGGTCCTGGGGTCGGTCCTGCGGCGTCGCCATGGTCATCGCGGTCGCTCCACGGTCCGGTCAGTCCGTCGAGGCGGGGTAGTGGAAGCCCGTCTTCGTCGTCAGGTGGTGCCCGCAGGTGGGACTGGTGCCGCAGACACCCCGGCTGTAACCCTCGACGCTGCTGGAGAGGAGGGGGGCGTACTTGGGGGCGAGCCACCAGGCGTCCGGCGGAAGGGGCTCCTCCGGGTGCACCACCCGGAAGCCGAGGTCGGCGAAGGCCACCCACTGGTCGCCGTGGTGGCGGATCAGGAGCTCGGCGATCTTCTCCGGCGTGGCACTCACGTCGGGAACGTCGAACTCGGTCGGCCAGACCAGCGTCAGGGCCGCCGCCGCCGTGCTGACCCCGTTCTTGTTCACCGCGGCCACGCTGACGCCCCCGACGCGGATCGTCTCGGCCGCATCGTCGGTTCCGGGCGAAGGGGATATCCGGACGACGTATCGCTGCCAGGCGTTCGTCACGTCCTGGGGCGGGTCCGGGACCAGCACGCTCGCCGGACCGGTCATGAACCCGTACGCCAGGAACCTGCCGGCCGCTCCGTCCGGCTTCTGTAGGTGCACGGCGACCAGCAGAGCGGGCGCATCGGTCACATTTTCACTACTCATAGTTACACCTTGTAATCATCCTGGCCCGCTCCGGTCTCTGCGGGTGGCTTGTTCCCACCCTCGCCCCGTCCCTGTCCCAGGAGCATGAGCCTCCGGCCCCACCTCTGCCCCGACCTGCGGACTTCCCGTCTCCGCCGGCCGTGCATGACCGGCCGTCATGACATCTGTCACGGAGCGCCACTGTGAAGCGTCATCCCCGTCGGTGAGTGCACGCACTTCTGTCGCGCCGGCGCCGCTGGAAGGCTGAACCGCATGACCGAGCGCTTCCCCGCCCTCCGCCTCCTGCTGGCCGACGACGAGCCCGGCCGCCGGGCCGCCCTGGCCGCCCTGCTGGACCTGGAGGAGGGCCTCACCGTCGTCGCCGAGGCCGACTCCGCCCCCGCCGCGCTGGCCCTGGCCGCGCACCGGCGCCCCGACGTCGCCATCCTCGCCCTGCGCTCGCCCGGCCCGGGCAGGTTCTCGCTCCCGGCCTGCCCGACCGTGATCATGACCACCCACGCCCGCCCGGGCGACCTGCGCCGCGCCCTGCGCGCCGGCGCCAGGGCCTTCCTGCCCCGCAGCGTCTCCGCCGCCGACCTGGCCGGTGCCGTCCGCACCGTCCACACCGGCCGCCGCTACCTCCACCCGGACACCCTGGCCCCGGACACCGCCGTTCTGACCGCCGACGAACTCGACGTCCTGGAACTCACCGCCACCGGCACCCCGGCCCCCCTCCCGCCGGACCTCGTCCGCCACCACCTCACCTCCGCCACCACCAAGCTCGGCGCCACCCACCCGGCCGCCGCCCTCCGGCAGGCTCGCCGGCACGGCTGGATCTGACTCGGCTCTGCGGCGCGAGGTCGTCATGTGCGCGGATCGCGGCGGCGAGGTGTCCTTGCTGGCGAGGCGCTCGGCGGCGGCGTGGTGGACGGTGGACCCGCCGCCTCGAAGCTACTGCCGTCACGCGCCGCCCGCACGCGTGGGCGGCGGCTCAATGACCTCCCTGCGCATCCCTTCTCCGCCGGGCCGACCCCAACTGCCCTGCAACAGCCCGGTGGAAGAGCCTAGTGCTGCTTCGGGGAGCACGTTGCGAAAGCAGAGGGGTCGGGGCGGGACGCGACAGTGGAGGACGAATCGCGACCGTCGTCGCAGGCGGTCAGCGGAGGGTGCGGAGGAAGATGTCCGTCTTGCCGTTGGTGTCGCCGGGGACGAGGTCATCGGCCGCGGACTGGAAGACCACATCGCGTCCGCCGGCGCTGACCGCGTCGATCCCGGCCGTGGCCGGGCGGTCGGTGACGGTCTCATCGGTGCCCGTCTCCAGGTCGCGCAGCGTGAGCGGCGCCGGCCCGGTCGCATCGGACGGGGTGTGCAGCAGGTAGCGGCCGGTGGGGTCGATGGCGACGCCCTTCACGCCCGGGACCAGCAGCGCGGTGCCGGAGGCGACGTCGTGGACGTACGTGTCGGAGCCCGATCGGTAGACGACCTTGTTGCCGTCGTCACTGAGCTGGACGAGTTCGGCGGCCTTGTCCGGACCTTCGATCGGGCCGGCGGCGGTGTTGTCGGCCCAGTCCCACAGGAAGACGTCGTGCTCACCGCCGTCCTGGTAGGCGAGACGGGTCCCGTCACCGCTGATGGACGGCCGGATCGCCTCGGTGTTGTGGATGACGTCGACGGTCTGCAGGGCGCCGGTGTCCGGGCGGCGGACCTCGACGCGCTGGTTGGGCTCCGGGGGCCTGAACCTGACACCGAACGCCTGGTGGTGTTCGCTCGCGCCCATGGCCGCCTCGCAGAGGAAGAGCGAGCAGGTGTAGGCGGTCGTCCACCCCAGGGTCAGATGCTCCTGGTAGAGGGCCGTGTTGGCGAACCTCGGTCCGAGATAGGCGACGATCTGTCCGTCGCTGCTGAGCATGGGCTGCCCCGAGGTGTGTCCGCTGAAATGCCGGTTCTGTCCCGTCGTCAGGTCGCGGACGATGACCAGCTCGTTCTGTCCCGTATTGCCGGGGGTGAGGTTGTTCGCACGCGAGGCGAAAACGATGCGGTGGCCGGCCGGTGTGATCGACACCTGGCGGGAGTCGCCGTTGGCCTGGGTGCCGTCGGCCGCGACACTGACCCTCTCGATGCCGATCGAGCGGACGCCGGCACCGCCTGCGCCGTCGGCGGCCCCGGCCCAGGCCGCTCCAGGCAGGGCCGCCGCGATCACGGAGGCCGCGGCCGCCGCGCTCAGGGCGACC
Source organism: Kitasatospora sp. NPDC097605 (assembly GCF_040302725.1). Lineage (NCBI taxonomy): Bacteria > Bacillati > Actinomycetota > Actinomycetes > Kitasatosporales > Streptomycetaceae > Kitasatospora > Kitasatospora sp. NPDC097605. Next base: position 107,372 of record NZ_JBEOSF010000021.1, read on the forward strand.
CGCCGACCTTTGGCTGTCACCCGGTTCGTCATTCCTCGCATGTGTCCCCCCGGACAGATTCCGCCTCGGCACCCCATTCGGAGAACCGCCGACATTCAAACGCGACCGGGCGATGCGGTCAACGCGCAGATGCGCCAAATGACGTGTCGGGATAAAGGGTTTCGGATCTCCGGGAACCATTCCGTCACTCGGAAATCTCCCGTCACAAGGAAAACAGCCGGCCCCGGTGCATTCCCGGCGGGATCATCCAGGCGACTTTGCGACGGCTGGACCCGGGCGCTCCTGGGCTTCGGTGCGAAGCTGGGTGCGGGTGCGCATCAGGATCCGGCCGAGCATGTTCTTGCCGTTCCCGGTCCTGCCGCGGCCCCAGTAGTGGTCGGTGCCGGTGTCCTCGACGATCTCCTCGTCGGCGGTGGACAGCAGGATCTCGCGGATGTCCGCGTGCGCCCGGAACTTGGCCGCCACGGCGCGGCGCATGACGTCGTCCTTGACGCGCTCCCAGTCCCGCCGCAACGGCCTGGACGGGTCACGGCCCAACTCGGCGGCACGCAGCGGCGTGCGGGCTCGACGGATGAGATCGGCATGGCGGGTGCCGACGAACTTCTGGGCCTGGAAGTAGTGTTCCGAGGTCGGCCAGAGGTGTCCGTCGAGCTCCAGGTCGTGAGCGGAGAAGTTGGAGAAGCAGCCGTAGGGGACGTCGTCCGCGCCGTAGAAGTAGATCGTCATCCGAACCTCGTCGCAGTAGCGGGGTTCGCACGGTCTCAGGCCCCGGGCCGCACCCGCAACCGGTTTCGCCGGCTCACCGCCCCGCCCGCAGGGGGAGCGGATCGCGCAGCCTGGCCGTGTACCGCCGGTACGCCCGCGCCTCGGCCGAGACGCCCTCGACGGCGGCGAGGCGGTCGGGGAACATCACTCCGCCCGCGTGCAGGCGGGTACCCGTCCCGAACTCGTTGCCGTGCAGCCGGCCGGTCACCAGCCGGCCGCGGTCGACCCGGAACCAGACCTCGCGCCGGTTGCCGAACAGCACGACGCTCTCGCGGAGGTCCCGCACGTCGGTGTACACGTCGAAGTCCCAGCTACCCGGGTAGTTCCCGCGAAGGTGGTGCATGAACCGGGGGAGGCCGACAGGGGTGCCGAACGGAATCACCGCGTCGGCATAGGGCTCGCCGGCGACGAAGTAGAGACGGAACTCCAGGCCGTACAGCCGCCCGTGGACCCTCCTCTTGACGTAGAGGGAGAACGTGTCCGCGTCGTCGTAGCTGGAGCGGTTCTCGGGACGGACATGCCGGCTCAGGTGCTCGAACGACAGCGTCTCCTGGTCGACATACAGCCCGGGGATCCGCTCGACCGAGCCATGGAGCAGGTAGCGGCACATCAGGTCCACGGGATGTGTGTCGTGCGCCAGCCGCGTGAGGAATCCATCGGAATAGCTGTCCCGCAAAGGTGTCTCCACTGCTCCCGTGGGGCTGAAACCGCTGGTCGTACCTTCAGCCCTGTGACGCGCGCTTGTCACGCCCGCGGATCGCGCCGGCGAGGTTGTCGCGGGTGCCCAGGGTGTGGGGGTGGGTGTGGCCGAGGACCTGCTCGGATTGGGCGAGGGTGGTCTCGTAAAGGGCGATGGCGCGGTTGATGTCTCCGGCGGACTGATAGGCGCCAGCGAGGTTGTTGCGGCTGGCCAGGGTGTGGGGGTGGGTGTGGCCGAGGACCTGCTCGCGTTGGGCGAGGGTGGTTTCGAGGATGGGGATGGCGCGTTCGAGCTTCCCGGCCAAGGTGTAGGAGCCGGCGAGGTTGTTGCGGCTGGCCAGGGTGTGGGGGTGGGTGTGGCCGAGGACCTGCTCGGATTGGGCGAGGGTGGTCTCGTAAAGGGCGATGGCGCGGTTGATGTCTCCGGCGGACTG